>CAYFMG010000008.1:0-51371 GCA_964344155.1 uncultured Candidatus Peribacteria bacterium
AGTTACCTATACATGATGTTTAGCAACAACACAAGATGGTCACTCAATACCACAACTATCACACTTACAAACAAGCTCACACACAAGTACAGGTACAGTTACAACAGAGTCAACAACAATGATAACAGATACCTATAGATGTAACAATGGAACACTAGAAGATATCTGACAAACTACAAGTTTATCATGTAACACAAGTTATCATGATGAAGGATGAACATGTACAAGTGATACAAGCTCTGAGCCATGTACGCAATCATGAGCACCAGCAAACTCTACATATAATGTAGTAAATGTTCCAGCGACATGGGATTCATCTACAAGTTCACGGTCAACAGCAAACTGTACATGGATATGTACTGCATGATCACAACCAGATAATGGATCATGTACAGTATTCCCATCAAGAAGTTTAAGGTTTAATGATGATGACTCAGCTTACTTATCAAGAACACCAACACAAGCCTGAGATAGAAAAACATGGACATGGAGTGGTTGGGTTAAAAGAGGGGATTTAGGACAAGAACAAACTTTCTTTTCTGCTACAAATAGTGGTAGTAATGATGTATTAAAATTTAATTCAAATAATCAATTAGAGGTTAGTATAGCAAATACAGCAGGTTGAGTAGTTACTACATCAGCTTTATATAGAGATGTATCAGCGCATTATCATATTAGTTTTATAGTTGATACTACTCAATGAGTAGATTCAGATAGAATAAAATTAGAAGTTAATGGTATACCTGTTGCTTTATCAGGTACTTTCCCTACACAAAACTATAAAATGTGGTTTAATTGAGTTTATCCTCATAGTGTAGCAGAGATTGTATGAGTTCAATTTTTTGATGGTTATATGTCAGATATAAACTTCATAGATTGACAAGCTTTATCAGCTACTGCTTTCTGAGAATTTGATTCAGTTACAGGTCAATGGAAAGCTAAGGATTATACGGGTACTTATGGTACAAATGGTTTCCATCTAGATTTTGGTAATGATGCAGCACTTTGAGCAGATACTTCAGGTAAAGGTAATGACTGGACTGTTAACAATATAGACGCAACAGACCAAATGCTAGACATGCCAGGGAATAATTTTGCTACTTTGAATCCGTTATCTATAGCTTCATGAATGACGTATTCAGAATGAAATTTAAAATCATCATGATCTAATTCTTCTCGTCCTCGTTCAAAAGCTAATATGGCAATCCCTAGTTCAGGAAAATGGTATTGGGAAGTAGTTAGTAATTGAACAACATCAACACAATTTACTGTTTGAATGACACCTTATGAATGAACTGTTTGAGCATTTCCTGATTTTGGTGGTAGTTGAATAAGAAGAGTTGAAGTTTCATTTAATTCTTGAGATACAATTTGATTATTTGTTGATAGGGATTCATGAAAAATGCAATATAGAATAAATTGATGAACAATTCAAGATGTTACATTTAGGTCTAATTTAGATAGTTCATTAACTTATTTCCCACTTTTTCAAATTGACTGAGCTAATACAGAGACAGCTACCTTAAACTTCGGTCAAGGATGACAAGCAGGATTACAAGACTGTGCTGGGGCTGGTGGTAAATTCAAATACTGTCCACCTACAGGATATAAAGCATTGAGTACGGGGAATATGCCTGATACTTATAGTTATAAAACAGTATGAGCAACAACATCAGCAGTAAGTAGTCTTACAAGTTGATTAGTAGGATATTATCCATTACATGATTTTGATGCTGCAATAAATGGACCAAATGGTACAGCTAATTGAGGAGTGGCTATAACAAATGATTGAGTATTTGGACAATGAGCTAGTTTTGATTGAAGTAATGATTATATTGATATGTGAACTAGTACTTTATTAAAACCTTCAACAGCAATTACTATATCTTCTTGGGTAAAAGTTACATGATGACAATGAAGTCATAGGGCTATAGTAGCAAGAGGTAATGATTTAGAACAATATTTATTAACAGTTAGTTCTGCTAATAAATTCAGAGCTCATATTAATGTATCAGGAAGTTGTTCATGAGTATCTGCCACTTGTTATAATCATAGTTGAACTGCATGGCTTTATCCAGATGGTAATACTACAGTAGAATTAAATAAATGGTATCATGTAGTGGAGACATACGATTGAACTGATTTAAAATTATATGTTGATTGAGTTGTAGATAGTTCATGGAATATTGGTAGATCTATTAGTTATATGAATTCTGCAAATGATTTTAATGTTGGTAGATTGAGAAATATGTGATACTATTTCAATGGTTCTATTGATGATGTAGCAATTTGGGATCGTGCACTTAGTTCTTCTGAAATTTCTCAACTATATAATGCATGATTAACAACTCACACAAAAAATACAATCAAAGATCCAAGTAAACACTTTGATGTTGTGACTTATACAGGGAATTGAGGTTCTCAAAGTATAAGTGGATTAGGGTTTAGTCCAGATTTAGTTTGGACAAAGACTAGGTGAATGATAGCAGACCATAATGTATATGATTCATCTAGAGGTCCAGGTAAAGCTTTAAGACCAAGTGCTACTTCTGCTGAAGCTGATTGGACTGGTAGTTATGGAGTTGATTCATTTAATAATAATGGTTTTAGTTTAATTGGAAATGGAGGTTCTAGTAATCAATCTGGAGAAACCTATGTAGCATGGAACTGGAAGGCAGGATGAACTGCTGTTTTAAATACAGATTGATCTATAACATCTCAAGTAAGTGCTAATACTGATGCAGGGTTTAGTGTGATAGGGTATAGTTGAGCAAGTAATGCTACAAGTGATAGTTCAAATAATGGTTGAGCTTATTGGAATATTGGTCATGGTCTAAGTAAAGCACCAGAGTTGATAATGATTAAACAAAGAACATGAACTAATACATGGTATGTTTGAACTAATTTTGATGCAAATTCTTGGACTAATTGAGATCATCTAACACTAACTTCAACATCAGCAAAAGCAGTTCAAACTTCAGATATCCTTTGGTGAGATGCTTCCCCAACTTCTACACTATTTTCAGTTTGATGATGGGATACTGTTAACAGAAATGGACATAATTATATAGCCTATGCATTCCACTCAGTGCCAGGATATAGTAAAGTGTGAAGTTATGTAGGTAACTGAAGTGCTGATGGACCGTTTGTTTATACTGGGTTTAAACCTAAGTATGTGATGAAAAAAAGAGCTGATAATTTATGAGCGTGGGTAATTTGGGATTGAGGAAGAAATCCTAATAATGTGGTGAATAAACATATGTTTGCAAATTGAACTAATGCTGAAGCAGTTGATGATGCAATAGATTTTGTGTCAAATGGATTTAAGTTTAGAAATGCTAATGAACAAAGCTGAGCAACTTATATTTATATAGCCTTCGCTGAAGCACCGTTTAAGTATGCTACGGCGAGGTAGGAAAAACAACCCACCACTGAATCTCCTCCCTAAAATTAGGGAGGAGGGCTGCAGAAATAATAAGTGTAGCCTCTTTCCCTAATGTTAGGGTAAGGATTCAGGA
Organism: uncultured Candidatus Peribacteria bacterium; assembly: GCA_964344155.1. Classification (GTDB taxonomy): domain Bacteria; phylum Patescibacteriota; class Gracilibacteria; order BD1-5; family UBA6164; genus UBA6164. The sequence continues at coordinate 3,519 of CAYFMG010000008.1, forward strand.
AAGGGTTATTTTTTTGTGTTCGCCCTTTTTTGTGTAAATTTGCAAAAAGAAGGATTATAAATATAATATGTAATAATTAATAAATAATTTTTACAAAATGAGTACTATAACAATTGAAAAAGCTCCAAAATCGTATAAGATAAATTATTCAGATTGTGTTATATTAGAAAAAAATAAATTGTCAGAATGAATAAAAAAAATAAAAAAATTTTATTATGATAGTAAAAAAGAAACCTATTGAACATTTGAATGAGAAGATGCAGTTAGTTTTTTAAAATTACTAGATTATGAAGATAGAATATCATAAAAAATTTATAAAATCTTATAAAAAGTTAGATTTTACAATTAGAAATAAATTTCAAAATAAGTTATTAAAATTTATTAATAATCCATTTTTAGAAGAATTAAATAATCATTCTTTAAAATGAAAATTTATTTGAAAAAGATCAATAAATATTACATGAGATTATAGAGCTATATTTAAAGAAAAATCAAATTGAAAATATGAGTTTATAGAATTTGATAATATATGAACACACTCAAAACTATATAAATAATATATCTATATAGCCTCCCGAAAAGCACCGTTTAAGTATGCTACGGCGAGGTAGGAAAAAATAAAACACAATTTTGTGTTTTATTTTTTTGTAGTCTTTTTTTGTACTTTTTTCTTATATCCCTCCTTTTTTAACAAAAAAAACCAAACTTTTTTGCATAAATAGATAATTTGTGGTATTATAAATGAAATAAATAATTTATAAACATACAAAATGTTAAGAAAAATCTTTATTACTTTGTTATTATTCATGTGTACTACAGCCTATAATGGTGTAGCTTATGCTGAAAATACAGAACCCGCTTATACACAGTTAAGACCTGTGGATAACGGGACTTTTAACGAGTATAGATACAAAATAACAGATGAATTTTTCAATTTAAGAAATAAATATGAGATAGAAAACAAGGTAAATGTTAGCTCTGCAGCAAAAATATTAGACTATGCAACAAAAGGATACAACTACCTACCAGACTCTCTAAGTAATAAAAATTATTTCAGTCATCTTAAAACTTCAATAGAAAGAGGAATCAAATACCCAAATAACTCTTCAAACTATACTTCAATAGTATGAGCTATCGAAAATTTCCTTGATAAAACAAATATTCAAACAATAAAATGAAATGTTGAAGCTTTTCCTAAAACAGGTAATGCTCCGTTAACAGTAACTCTAAGAGCAAATGTAGCAGATCCAACAGGAACAAAAATTCCTTCGTATAACTACACTTGGTGGATATATGAAAATGGACAAAGAAAAATATTAGGAGATAATATCTCTCTAAAACACCTTTTTAAAGAAGAAGGGAAATTCTCAGTATTTTTAGATGTAAAATCTGCACACAAAAATGAAAAAGGATACAATGATGTATTACCATTTTCATCAAGAGCAGATATCACAATAAAAGAAAAAGTAGCATCTGTTATTATAAAAGTAAATTCAATGTCTCTTAGAAACAAAGATGAACTAAAATTTACACCAGATGAAGCTAGATATGGATTACTGTTTGATGCTACAAGCTCAACACCAACATCATGAACACAATTTATCAAAACAAAATGGGAATTTTGAAACGGTGAAATTAGGGAATACAGTGGGGATCCTAGAGTAGAAAGAGTAGTCTATGCAAAAGAATGAGAATTCACAGTGAAACTAACTCTGAAAACAAATGAATTAAAACAAATTGAAAGAAAATTTACAGTAAATATTCATGATCCAATCGCTACGATTAATTCAAGTTTAGAAGAAGGATTTTTATGAGATAAATTTACATTTTCAGCACAAAATAATACAAACGACAAAGACCTAAGTTATTCTTGGGAAATTATTGACTTAAATCAAGACAAAGTAATATTTAGAAAAGCATGAAGTTTATTTACTTATACATTCTCAGAAAAAGGGAAATATAACGTAAAAATGAAAGTTACAGAACCATCTTGAGAATCAGATGTAGATAGTAAAATTATATACATAAATTCAAGAGCTCCTGTTGCTGATTATGTTCATTCTACACCACATAAAAATAAACCAAATAGAGTATTTTTAGATGCAACTAAGAGTTTTGACCCTGATTTTTCTGATGACGGTAAACTAAAATATACATGGATTATTAATGGTGATAGAGTAGAATTAGAAGAAGCTAATTTTAATGGATCTACATGATATTATACTTTTGATTCTGTTTGAGATCATTCAGTAGTTTTAGAAGTAGAAGATCCAGATAATATATCATCACAAAAGAAAACAAAAGTAGGAGTTAAATCTATACTTTCTGTTGATTTTTATGCTTTTCCTAGAGTAGCACAAAGAACACAATCAATTAGATTTGTTTCAGAATCTCCAGAGGCTAAATTTTATGAATGGGATTTTTGAGATGGAACTAAAAAATGAGGTGTAGCTGAAAAATTTACTCATAAATATGATAAAAGTGGAATCTTTAAAGTTAAATTAACTGTTAGAGATGAAAATGATAATATAAATACACATACAAAAAATGTATATATATGAGAATCAGATGCTCCATATTCTTTTATATCATTATTTGATTCTACTAGAAATGATGTAGCTTTTGATGAAGGTGCTTGTGAAGATAAGTGAGCGTATTTAGTTAATAGAGTTGATAGTGTAATATTCTCATGAAAAGAAAGTATTAATATAACATGAGAAAATAAATGATTAACATACTCTTGGAAACTAGGTAAACAAACATATAAAAACTCTTCAGAATTTACTAAAAAATTTGATGAACTAGGATGTTTTCCTGTTAAGTTAACTGTAAAAAGTGATGATAATGGAAAAACTCATAGTAGAGAAACTTATGTAAAAGTAGAAAATGTAAAACCAGTATTATCTTCTCTTGATGTAAAAGTAGTAGATGATACAAGTGATCCTGTAATTGTAAATATATCAGCTCTATGAGCAAAAGATAAAGATGGTGTTATCCAATCTTACTTATGGTATTATTATACAGACATAGATTCTGAACCACAAGATTTTAGAGCAACAAAATGACCATCTACAAGTTTTGTATTACCAAAAGTAACATGAAATTATTACTTTGTTGTTGTTATGAAAGATAATAATGAAGAAAGAATTAGTTCAGAAGAAATAACTGGTTCTAAATATTTTATGACTCTATCATGAGATAACTTAAATACACCTTTAGTAAGATTATTAGTTGATGATTCTTCTATATCTATTTGAGATGAAGCTGTATTTACAGCAACTGTTGAAAATATATTAGGACAAGATTTAAGTAAAAAAGTAAAATATTCTTGGGATTTTGATAGTGATTGATTCTATGATACAGAAACAGATACAAATGTTATTTCTCATACATTTCATTCTTCATGAGAAAAACATATAAAAGTAAAAGCTAAATACAAAGGTTTTAGTAATACAAAAAGTATAACAGTAAATGTTTCGAATGTATTAAAACCAGACTTTTGATATATATCTATCTGATCTAAATTTGTATTCTTTGATAATAGTCTTTGAAAAGCTACAAGTTATGACTGGGATTTATGAGATGGAACATTTATAAAAGATACAAAAAGCTTTATACATACATATACAGATAATAAAGTATCTCACAATGTTAAACTAAAAATAGCAGAGGGAACAAAAGTAAAAGATATTGAAGCAAAAGTTGTAAAAAATGTAAAAAATACAATTTATGCTAGAAAACAAGGGATAGTAGTTTTTTCTAACCCTACTATGAACTCTGATAAGCAAATAGTTTTAAAAGAACAATGAGAAAATGCTTTTATCTATTTAGGAGAAAGTAAACCAGATATATCTAATTATGTTATAGATTATGATATAGAATATGATAGTGATTTAAATTGATCTGATGATGATGAAGATAATAAAGAATCTGAATCATATACATCTTGAGAAGCAATAAAAGTTGAATTAAATACAAATAGATATCAAAAAATAAGAGTATTTATAAAAAATACTCAAGGAAAAGTTGTTGATTCAAAAGATATAATAATAATAAAAGATTATATCGAAGAAGAAACTATAGATATAAATAGTATAGTATTTAATGGTGTTTCTGAATCTATAAAAATAAAAATAGAACAACTAAAAACTCTTGTATCTAATTTACCAAAACAACATAAGCTAAAAGCTTTAATGTATGTTCAAAAATTACAAGAAGAGTGGAATGATAATAGAGAAAAAACAAATGTTATATTAGAATTTGAATGATTTATATATGATATATGAGTTAATTCTTGAGATGAAATTATTAATTTACTTGAATCTTTACTTGTAGAAAATCAAGAAGATAAGAGTGAAAAAGCTATTACTTTTAATGCACTTAAAAACTTAATTCCAGTTTGAATTAGTTGTGGAGAACAAAGTATCTGAGAAAATGAATCTTGTTATGACTCTTTAGTTTCTAAATTAGAGTTTATAAGAGATAATGATATCTTGGAAGAAAATAAAGCTTTATGATCACAAATATTAGAAATTATTGCTGTTGATGCAGTAATGACAAATAAAGAAAAACTAGATTTCAAAGCTATATTAAAAACATTTGTTTATGGTTGAGTTGAAAATATACCAGAAGAAGAAATAAATATACCAGAAGAAGAGGAGGATAACTCTGGAGGTTTCTTAAGCTTATTAACTTCTATAATTAAATGGTTATTTATAATAATAGCAATATTTGTAGGAATAGTTTGAGTTTATTATATCTATTATTTACTTGTTAATAAAGATAAAAATATCTGATTTCAAGATTTTATAATAGAAAAAACTAAATGAGGAAATATCGATACTGAAGAATCTAGTGATGATTTAGGTTTAGATCTTTTGGATGATTTAGAAGAAGAAAACAAAAAAATTGAACAACAAATTGAAGAATCTGAAAAAACTGAAGAAAAAGTAGAAGAAGTTAAAGAAGAAGAAAAACAAGAGGTTGAACAAAAAGGTGATAAAGAAGAAGTACCAAGTTGGTTAAAATGAAATTTTGAAGAAGATTTAAAAGAAGAAAAAACAGAAGACACTAAACAAGAAACTAAACAAGAAGAAGTTTCTACACCAGAAGAAAAACTAGAAGAAGCTAATAATGTTATATCAGAAAATGAAAAAGCTGATGTACCAGATTGGTTAAAATGAAGTTTTGAAGAAGGAACAAAAAAGTCTGAATCTAAAAAACAAAAAGAAAAAGAACAAGAACCAAAAAAACAACAAGAAAAGAAACAAGAAGTAAAACAAGAACAAAATAATAAGAAACAAGAGAAAAAACAAGAACACATTTCTGATAAACAAATAGAAGAAGAAACAAAAATAGATGATGAAAATATTCCAGATTGGTTAAAATGAAGTTTTACAGAACCAGAAAAACAAGATAAAAAAGAGGAAAATAAAGAGGAAAAGAAAGAAACACAACAAGAAGAAAAAACAGAAAACAAACAAGAAGCTAAAAAACAAGAAACAAAACAGGAAGAAGTAAAACAAGAAAATAAACCAAAAAAATCTTTAAAGAATAAAAAGAATAAACAAAAACTAAAAACATCTAAACAAGAAACAAAACAACAAGAAGAAGAAAATAAAGAGAAAAAACAAGATAAAAAAGATGAACTTTGGGATGATTGAATGACTATCCCAGATTGGTTAAAAACTGAAGATGAAAAATAAAAAAATCCCTAAATAAAAATTAGGGATTTTTTTATTTGCAATTCTCTATATTACAATATAATACTTCTTGTATATAAAATAAAAAAACAAAAAAATAATGGACAAAAGAGAAGTAATAGATTTTTTTAAAGATCTAGTAATAATAGTTGCTATAGTGTTATTTATAAGAACATTTATAGCTATGCCTTTCCAAATAAATGGGCAATCTATGTATTCTTCATACTATGATAGGGAGTTTATAATAGTAGATAGATTTTCTTATTATGTATCAGCTCCTAAAAGATGAGACGTAATAGTTTTTAAACCACATGTTAGTGAAGAAAAACAATATTTTTTGAAAAGAATCGTATGAGTACCATGAGATTCTATAAAAATTTCTGATGGTAAAGTATACCTTAAACAACACTGACAAGTTAAATATAAAGAGTTAAATGAAACATATCTAAATGAAGAAAATAAATGATTTACATATGTAGGTTGAAGTAAATCAACATTTGAATACAAAGTCTGAAATTGAGAATATTTTGTTTTATGAGATAATAGAAATCATTCAACAGATTCAAGAGAATGTTTTTCAAGTTGTGCTATGGAATGACAAACAAATTTCATAAAAACTAGTGATATAACATGAAAGCTATTTCTTGATTTATGATACTTTAATTTCAAAGAGTTTTCATTTATGCAACCTTATTTAGGTATAGATACAACACCTAGATTTCTTGATACACCAAAGAGTTACACTTATTAACCCCCCACCTAACCTCCCCCTAGCAGGGGAGGGATAATAAAGAAAAAAGATGAATAGATTTTATTTAATAGATAAACCGCTTGATGTTAGTAGTTTTGATGTGATAAGAGTTTTGAGAAAAAAACTTAATACTTCAAAAATGTGACATACTTGAACACTAGACCCTCTGGCAACAGGAGGTCTTTTAGTTGCTGTTTGAAATTATACAAAACTTATTCCATATTTTGAAAAAGATACAAAGACTTATGAGTTTGATATAAGATTAGATTGAGAGACAGATTCTTATGATTTAGCTGAAGATGTTAGGTATATTAGTGAAGATTTACAAGAAAAATACAAAAAAGAGTTAAATAGAGAAAAAATAAATCAGATATTACAAGAAAAATTTAGCTGAAAAATAACTCAAATACCACCAAAGTATTCAGCACTTAAAATATGATGAAAAAAGGCCTGTGATTTAGTTAGACAGTGAGAAGATGTTGAAATAAAAAGTAGGGAAGTAGAGATATTTGATATAGAGATACTTGATTATAATTATCCTGTATTATCTTTAAAAGCTAGTGTTTCAGCAGGTACTTATATTAGAAGTATAGCTTCTGATTTATGAGAAATCCTTTGAACATGATGATATGTAACAAAACTAAGAAGGACAAAAATATGAGCTTTGGATATTTCTTTATCTCAAAAATTGGATAATTTTGATGCTGAAATGGAACTTGATATAAAGAAGTTATTTAAAAACAGAGAGTTTATTTCTTTAGAAAAAGATGTTTTAGAGAAAATAAATCATTGATTAAAAGTTAGCTGAGATTTTGAATATAAAATATGAGAAGAATTGTTTGTTTATGCGGATAACAAGGTAATAAATATAGTAGAATATGATGGAGAAAAACTAATTCCTAGAAGAAAAATATAGTTTTTTTGAAAAAAAATTTGCATTTGCTCGTTTTTTTAATACAATACACGAGCTTTAAGGCAAATATGGGTTATTAGCTCAGTTGGTAGAGCAGCTCCCTTTTAAGGAGAAGGTCCTGGGTTCGAGCCCCGGATGACCCACCATTTAAGAATAAAAAAAAGAACTTCAATTCAATTGAGGTTCTTTTTTGATCTTTCCTTAAACACTTCTTAAACTAAAAGATTATATTGGCCAGTGTAATATTTATTACATTTTATATAATTAATTTTTAATATTATGAAAACTACAAGTTTTATAGCATGAGCTATTACATTGGTTGGGTTAAGTGTTACTTCTGTTGTTTCAGCTGATTTTGATTGTACAACAGTTGATAGAGAATTAGTTAAAACTATTATGGATAAACAAAGAGCTTGAGAAACTCTTGCAGATACAGAAAAAGAAATACTTGAAGACACAAAAGAGTGTAGAGGTAATAAAGAGTGAGAGAGAAAATGAAATAAAGATGGAAATAAAGATGGAAAAAAAGAAAAGCTGACTACAGTAGATAAAACAAATGATGAGTTAAGAAAGAAAAAGAGAATAGTAAAAAATTTATCTACTAAAACAAAAACATCTATAACAAATGTATTTAAAAAAGTAGATAAATTATTTGTTAATTTAACAGATGAAAAAAAATTAGAAAAATATGAAGCAATGAAAGAAAAATTGGAAACAAAATTGGAAACAATTCAAAACTCTACAAAATATAGTGATACTAAGAAAGAATTATATCAAAATATTATTAATGAGTTATTAAATAATATAGATGAAAAAATAGAAGCTCTTAATTAATTCTTACTTAAAGACTTCTTAAGGTAGATAGTTATAATAGATGTGTAGACTCGAGAACTACATATGCAGAATATCTTTTTTGAAAATAAATAATTTCTCTTAAAAAAATAATATAGAATAAGAGCACAAATTATCTATAATATAAAAAGATAAAAAATTTAATATATAATTTTATAATATGAAAACGAATAATATTTTAGCTGGAGGACTTATTCTAGCTATACTTGCAACTGGATTATGATTTGCAAGCGCTGACTCTGAAATGTTTAACTGATTTAAAGGAAAAAATAAATTTGAAAGACTAGAACTAACAGATGCAGAAAAAATTGAAATAGAAACTATGACAGATGCAGAAAAAAAAGAATTTATGGAAACAAAAAAAGAAGCTAAACATGCTGAAAGAGAAGCAAAAGAGGCAGTAATAGATGCACTTTTAGCAGGACAAAGCTTAACAGTTGAACAAGAAACTCTAAGAGCTGAAATTATAAAAGAAAGAGCTGAAAGAAAAGCACAAAGAGAAGAAATGAAAGCTTTAAAAGAGGAAATGAAACCAATATTTGAAAAAAAGAGAAATGGGGAAGACTTAACTGATGCTGAACAAGCTAAATTAGATGAGTTTAAAGAAAATCATCCAGGAAAAGGTTTTAAAAAAGGAAAAAAAGGTAACTCTAAAAATGATAGATGATGGCATAGATAAAAAAAGTGGAATTTTAATTCCACTTTTTTTCTTAATCACCTCTTAAACTTCACAATTATAATTATTTGTATATAATACAAAAAATTAACTAAAAAATTATGAAAATACTTGTTGTTGAGGACAATTTAATATTATCTAGAAACTTGGTACAATATTTAATATCAAGAGATATTTTTGCTGAGGTAGCTTTAGATGGGGAGGATTGATTATATAAAGCTCTTACAAAACACTATGATGTGATAATACTAGACATAAACCTACCAAAAAAAGACTGACTTGAAGTATGTAAACAAATAAGAGAAAGAGGAAAAGATGTATCAATTATAATGCTGACATCTAGATGAACAAATGAAGATATAGTTACAGGGCTTGATATATGATCAGATGATTATTTGGTAAAACCATTTGAATATAGTGAGCTACTAGCTAGAATAAATGCAGTACAAAGAAGAAAAATGAAAAATCATAGTAATACTATGATAAAAATAGCAGATATAGAATTAGACTTAGAAAAACATGAAGTAAGACAAAATGGAGAAACAGTAAAACTATCCAAGCTAGAATATGATTTATTTAAATATCTAGCTCAAAATAAAGGTAAAGCTTTATCAAGAGAAGAAATATACAAAACTGTATGGTGAGAGTTTGATTGAGATTTTATGTTTAGTAAAACTATTGATGTTTACATATGATATCTTAGAAAAAAACTAGGAAAAGATCTAATTGAAACAAAAAAAGCATATTGATTTTTAATAAAATAAAACAATGAATAAAAATGTAGCAGATACTAAAAAAAGATTAACTATTATATTTATTATAATAGTTTCTTTAGTGATCATAGTTTTAGGAATAAGTTTTTTGTCTTTGAAATACTTTAAAGAAACAAATGTAGAAAAAAGAATTATTAATGAAATATGAGCTAGAGTAGAGTTATGAAATGCTAATATAAAAAATATTTCCAAAAGTTTGGATGCTATATGAAAAGGGCTAAAAAGAAGAGAAATGTGAAAAAGGTTTGAAAGATGAGATGATAAGCAACATAAAGATCTAGAGCATTTAGGTCCTATCAATTTTATAGAATTAAAAAAAGATGAAGTTGTTTCTTATAATATAAAAGAAGATGTAGAAAAAGATTTTATCGAAGATTTATTTGAAGAGGGAAATTATAGCAAAGCTTTTGAGCTAGATTGATTTTTAGTAAGAAAAATAAAAACTTCTGAAGGAGAAACTATTATATTTAAGTCACTTAGATACAATTTTTCTGGTTATTTAAGTGATATAGTTATATTTATCTTAACAACAGTTATTTTCTCAAGTATACTTTATTTTGTATGACACAGATTTGTAAACAAAGCATTTGTTCCAGTTGAAGAAAATATGAAAGACATGAAAAACTTTGTTCACAATGCATGACATGAGCTAAAAACACCTCTAACAGTTATAGACTCAAATATTCAATGTATAAAAGATATAAAGCAATACAATGAACCTATGTTAGATGAAATCAAACATGAGACAAAAAAACTTAATTCTCTTATTGATTCACTTATACAACTAACAGATATTTCAGAACTAAAAAAATCAGAAGAAGAGGTTAATTTAAAAGAATTGGTAAATGATATATTACATAATTTCAAAGAAGAACAGGAAAAAAAGAATATAGAAATAAAAACTAGAATAGCAAAAAGTGTTTCAATTACTACAAACAAGGATTATTTTTATATGCTACTTTCAAACTTGATCTGAAATGCAATCAAATACAATAAAAAAGATTGAAAAGTAAACATAACATACAAAGATAATAAACTAACAATAAAAGATACTTGAATCTGAATGACAACAGAGGAAATAGAAAAAATATTTGATAGATTTTACAAAGCATCAGTTTCCAGAGAGACAGAAGGTTTTGGTATAGGATTATCACTTGTGAAAAAGATAGCTGATATTTATAATTGGGAGATAGAGGTAAATAGTATAAAGGGAAGTGGAAGTAGTTTTGTTGTGAAGTTTTAGTAATAATACATTGACTTTAATATATATGTGAGTATAATATAATTACTTATCTTGAGGTCAATGGAGTAATAAAATGGCAAAACAGGAATATATGTTAAAGGTATTTCCTTTGATTTTAAAAGGAATAGAAAATGAACTATCTTTCCCAACTAAATGTTGGGTAAGATCATCTCCATCAGATAAATTGAAAGCTTTTCCAAAGCTTATCAGATTAACTGATAAAGAAAAACAAGATTTTGTTTATAATATTGTATTAATTCATGGAGTAATTGGTACAACAAGACTTAGTTTTGTTGAATATAAAAGACAAGGTTCAAAGTTTCATCTTTCTTTAAGTTTTGATATTCCTTTTGAGACAGATGAGCAAAAGGAGGAATATAATGAATTCAGAGATTGGGTTATGGGGGTAAATGCTACATCTTATTTATTGGATGAAGCTATGGTATAGAATTTTTTTCTCTTGGATTTTAAAAAAGAGAGCTATTTATAGCTCTCTTTTTTGAGGTTATTTATTATAAAAAAATTTGACATTTTTTTATTAATAGATAAATTAAGTGAGTACTTAATTAAGTACTCACTTAATTTAGAGTAATAATATTATGAATATAAAAGAAAAGAATTTTAAAAAATTTGGAGTGAATGGTTGGACTCCTGAAAGACTTAGTTCTTTAAAAGGAAAAACATATTTAATAACTGGTGCAAGTAGTGGTACAGGTTTAGAAGCATCAAAAATACTTGCTTCTAAAGGTGCTAAAGTTGTAATGCTTAATAGGAATCCTAAAAAATCTGAAGAAGTTATTACTGAAATAAAAAATGAAATTGGTAATAATGCAGATATAAGTTATGTGAAAGTAGATTTAGGTTCTCTAGATTCTGTGAGAGAAGCTTCATCTGAAATATTAAAAAAAGTAGATAGAATAGATGCACTTATGTGTAATGGAGCAATTGCTCAAGTTCCTAAACAAGTAATTACTAAAGATGGTTTTGAAAGTCAAATGGGTGTAAATCATTACGGACACTTTTTATTACAATCTCTACTATTTCCATTAATTAATAAATCAAAAGGTAGAATAGTAACAGTTGGTAGTCTAGGATATGATATGTGAATTAAAAGAATCAAGTTTGAAGATATGAATTGGGATAAAAATTATACTGCAAATAATGCTTATAGTGCAAGTAAGTTAGCTCAAATTATGTCAATTTATGAATTACAAGATAGGTTAGAAAAAGCAGGAAATACTAATGTAAAAGTTTATGCTTGCCATCCTGGTTCTTCAAGAACTTCACTAATTAAGACAAGTGGAAGTCCTATGATGAGGTTTATATTTTGGTTAATGACGCTTTCTCCATTAACACAACCAGCTGAAAATTGAGCATATCCAGAACTTATGTGTGCTACTGAAGAGAATTTAGACCAAAAAGGTTTTTATTGACCAACAGGAAGAAGTAATTGGGTTGATCCAGTTGGAGAACATGAAATAAAAGCTCATGCTAAAAATAGAAAAGAAGCTAAAAAATTATGGGATTTATCAGAAAAGAATACTTGAGCTAAGTGGGATTTTAATATTTAAATTCTAAAATATGGATATTTTAAAAATAGCAATTGAATGGGCTAAGTGAGAAGTGTTTTCATCTTTGTTTTTTGTACTTTTTTGAATAGTATTTGTATTTGCAAGTCTTGGGTTTTGGCGACTAGGAAAAACAGAATTAGCAAAATCATATATTATTCCAACTTTAATTGCAGGAGTTTTACTATTAATTATATGACTGGGGTTAATATATATGTATCAATCTAAGATTAATACATTTCCAAATGAGTATAAAAATGATAAGGTAGAATTTGTAAAAAAAGAGATAGTTTATGTAGAGAAAACTTTAAATGATTATAAAAATACAGTTTTTACAGTAATACCAGCAATGATTATAATTTGTACATTACTTATAATATTTATGGATGCACCTATTTGGCGTGCTAGTTTAATTACTGTAATTCTTACTTTAAGTATTGCTTTGCTTTTAGATGGTATAGCAAGTAATAGACTTGAAAATTATAATAAACAATTGAAGTTGGTAGATAAACAAGAAATTGATTAAGCTTGAAAAATTAAAGAGAAAAAATAATATATTTAAAATAACAGATATATAATAATTATGAAAATGAAACCAAAAGAAAAGTTTTTAGCTTCTGCTTTAAAACTATTTAATGAAAAATGATTTGAAAATACTTCTACTGCTTCAATTTGTAGTGATGCAGGGTATTCTTCAGGTGCAATATTTTTTCATTTTAAAACAAAAAATGAATTATTAGATCAGCTTTATATTTCTATTAAGAAAAAATCAGCTGAATATATTATTGAAAACTTAGAAAAAGATTTAATAGTTGATACAAAGGTAAGAGAGATATTAAGACTATGATTTGAATATTATTTGAATAATTATGAAGAATTTGTTTTTATGAAGTCATTTGCTGAATCAAGGCATATTTCTCGTATAGCAAAAGCTGAAGTTAATAAAGAAGTAACCATATTTTATGAGATGTTAGATGAATGAAAAGCTAGTTGATTATTTATAGATGAAGATTCAAGTTTTATTCATACAGGAATAAAAGCAATGATTTATTATTTTGTTGAATATGTAAAAAATAATAAAGATGTTTCAATAGATAAATGTTTAGATTTTGTTATGAGATCAATATTAAAGTAGAGTAAAAAAGAGATTAAAAATACTTTTAAATCTCTAAATTATTATCATCTCCTGGAAAAAACAGGAGAATCGAATAGGAACAAGTCCTACAAAGTAATTTCATTATATAAAAATAATATAAAAAAGTCAAACTTTTTCCTAGAAAAATCTCACCTTTTGAGTATTATATAGTTATATGCAATGTAAAACATGTTTTATAGCTTTAATTATTAATATTACACATTATGAAAAAACAATACATCCTACCACTAATAATTAATTTAATTATTATATTAATAGCCTGAACTATATATTACCTAAATACTCCATGATATAAATGTGAAAAAGATTGAAATATTTGGAAAAAAGTAGGTAGAGCACAGATTCATGCTTGTATAACTCCATACCCAGACTGATGAAAAAATTGTGTTTCTTCTCAGGACTGTGCTTGAAACTGTATAAAAAAAGATATTGATGGTAAAGCTTTTTGTGAAAAAGACAGTGACAGATTTTGATGTTCAAATACTGTTGAGAATATAGAAAAAGGAGAAGGGATTTTGTGTATTGATTAAAATTCTTTCTTAAATACTTCTTAAACAAAAATAGTATTTTATATTTGATTTAATTATATATATAATTATCATTTATAAAATATTATTTTTTTAGTTTTAAAAATGTACATACCACTACTTATAATTATATCAATACTTTCTTTAGTTCCAGCTAGAGATAAAATCTGAGACTTTATAATTCAGAAAAGAAAATATATTTCATGATTTTTTTATATCCTGAGTTTTGCTAGTTTTTTCTTTCTTATTTGATGACCAGATATAGAAGAAACATGAGAAAAGTCTCTAGAGTTATTGTGGCTAATATTATGGTTACCAATATTTGCAAAAGTATTTAACTTAGTGATAGCTAAAAAACTGATGATTTTTAGAAAAGAGATATGAATACTTATGTGAGTACTTGCTTTTGTTCATTCTCTACAATACTTTTTACAAGACTATACTATATGGTTTTGGGAAAAATTATTCTGGGTAAATCCTTTTTGAGAAATAACATTCTTAGCTTGGTGATTTCTAGCCCTTGTTATATCAACAGTTCTAACACTTACATCAAATAATTATTTGATAAAAAAGATGTGAAGAAGCTGGAAAATGTTACATAGAACAGTATATGCATTATTAATCTTTACACTAATACATGTAGCAATGCTAGAAGCATGAGAAGATTGAATATATGCTTACATAGAAGAGTTTATTCCTTTTGTTATATATTTTGGTTTTAAAATACTTGAGTGGAAGGGAATAGTACTAAGAAAATAATTTACAATTTAATTTAAAAAAAATGGAAACAAAAAAAATATTTGCATCAATAGTTTTACTTTTTGTATTAACAAGTTGTTCTAAAGATGCTATAGAAACCAAAGAAGGTTTAACTGGTAATAATGAACAAGAGCATAGAGAATATAAAAAAGAAAAAAAATACAGAGATCATGATCATGACCATGATGAAGAACATCATGATAAAGAATATAGAAAACAAAAATTACAAGAAAGAGTAAACAAAGCAAAAGAACAAGTAAATACAACTGAGACTGCTAAAACTTCAGATAATACAGCAGATAACACTGATGCAGATAAAACTTTACAAATAAATCCTAGTTGTATAGGATGTGGACACTGTGTAGTAATAGCACCAGAAAATTTCAAAATGGATTTTGATACAAGAAAAGCAGTAGTTATATCTCAAGAAGATATATACTCAGATAAGGTAACAGAATCAATCAAAATATGTCCAGTTGATGCTATAGGAATAATGTAATTATTGACAATTAAATATTCCTATATAGTATATAAGTATTATTGATTAATTATATTTAAATATGGATATTGTAGCAAGAAATGACTTATGATTTGAATTACCTAGTTGATTAGTATGAATAGAATGAGATAGTGATAATTTCTTTGTAAAACCATGAGAGTGAGAAGTAAAACAAGTAGTTAGTTGTTATTGTGAAAGAGTTTCATTAATAGTATTTTTAAATGTATTTGATAGTTGAAAAATAGAACTAGATTGTAATACAAGACTAAAAAACTGAAACTGTATTAGTACAAATTGACCAAGGGATGAAGAAGGAAGGCATACAAAATGCTTAGTAGATTTTAATGATTAATTTGCTAAAAAGTTTTTTATAATATCACTAGCTTCATCACCATTAAAAATATTGTTATGTCAAAAGTCATCAAAAAGTTTGATGACTTTTTTTTATAAAACTTTTGACAAAACTATCATAAATAATATATTATATAGTAAGTAAGTACTTACTTACTATTATTAAAAAATAAATAATTTTAATTTATGAAAAAAAGACATATGTTTTGAATTACTATATTGTTGTTTATCTTTGGGATAGTTTTGTTTGTAAACTTTCATCCAGTTTTTTGATCAGAGTCTAGTAATTTAGAAAGGTCATCAAATTTTAAGGATGGAAAATTTCAGAATATGTTTGAGACTATAATGCAAACAGGAGATAAAGGTTTTTGGTGAATGATGAAAGATTATATTACAAATGATGAAGAAAAATATCCAGAAAAAGTAATTACTACACATAGATTTGATAAAAATAAATTTAGAGAAGGGGATTTTGTTTGGTTTTGACACTCAACACTTTTAACAAAACAAAATAACAAAAATATAATTATAGATCCAGTTTTTTATAATGCCTCTCCAGTATTTTTTGGTTGAAAATCATTTAATTACTCAAATCCTCCAAAAGTTTCAGATTTACCTAAAAAATTAGACATAGTACTTATAACTCATGACCATTATGATCATCTAGATTATAAAGTAATATTAGAAATTGACTCAAATGTAGAAAAATACTTAGTACCACTATGAGTTGATGCTCACTTAATAGGGTGGTGAGTTGATAAACAAAAAATAGAAACTTTTGATTGGTATGATTCAGTAAAAATAGATAATATAGAATACATATTTACTCCATCTCAACACTTCTCATGAAGAGGACTTATGGATAGATTTTCTACTCTGTGGTGAGCTTGGATTGTAAAAACAGATAAATCAAATATTTTTTTCAGTTGAGACTCAGGTTATTTTTCAGAGTTTAAAAATATTTGAGAAAAATACTGACCATTTGATATTGCATTTGTAGAGAATTGAGCATATAATGAAAGTTGGGCTTCTATACACATGATGCCGGAAGAAGTTGTTCAAACTTGAATTGATCTAAAAGCTAAGCAAGTAATGCCTATTCACTGGTGAAAATTTGATCTATCTTTACATAGTTGGTATGAACCAATTGAAAGATTTAAAAAACAAGCAGATAAACAAAATCTTAAATATCTAGTCCCAATGGTTTGAGAGACTTTTTCTATTACTAATAATTCAAATAAAAATTGGTGGAGGGATTTTATAAAATAATCCATCCGGTCTTCGACCACCTTCCTTTAATACTAAAGGAAGGCATAAATTTAAGTTAAAGTGTTTTTAGCAAGGTTTCCTTTAGTATTAAAGGAAACTCCCCGATAGGGGTAAAGGATTATAAAAAATAATTATTACTAATTAAAAATGACAACAACTAAAGATAAACTTATAGCTTCTGCTTTGAAGCTGTTTAATAAAAATTGATTTGAAAACACTTCAACCACATCAATATGTCGTGATGCTGGTTTTTCTTCAAGAACACTTTTTATACATTTTAAAACAAAAAATGATTTATTAGATCACTTGTATATAACTATAAAAAGATCTTATCTTGATTTTGTTTTTTGTTGTTTGGATGAAGATTTAGATCCTGTAGAAAAATCAAGAAGTATTTTAGAAAAGTCTTTTGTTTATTATCTAAAATTTTATGAAGAGTTTGTTTTTGTAGAGAGTTTTGCCTGATCAAAACATATTTCAAGAATAGCAAAGGAGGAGATAGAGCTTGAAATGACAGCTTTTATACAAAATATAGAAGACTGAAAAAAACAATGATTATTTGTAGATATAGACACAGAAATTTTACTTACCTCAATATGATGAATGTTTTATAGCCTTGTAAAACTAGTAAAAGGGAGGGGAGATAAAAACTTTGATAAATACATAGATTTAATTATGAGAGTTTTGTTGAAATAAAAAAAGATTTATTCAATTCTGAATAAATCTTTTTTTTATCTTTCAAGTAAATATCAATTTGTATAATAATTTTTATACATATCTTCTCAAGAAAATTCAGGGTTAACTATATTTATATTTTCTAGTATCAACTTATATTTTCATAGTTCAAAAGTTAACTCACTTTTTGAAAATTTTGTGGTAGCTTTTTGTTTGTAGGTATTGTATATACTATCAATTACATGAGAAATATCTATAGATTCTATAGTTTGGTTATTTCTATTTATTTTTATTTTTTTGTTTTCTATATCTATTTGTACATATTCAGACTCTCACTCTTTCATATAATCACTAATTTTATATATTTTACTATATCATTTAGTATCTATAGGGAATAAGTCATTATAGTTTTCCAAAAATATATTTATAGTAGAGAATCTAGCTTTAGATGTTTTGTAGTATGCTTCAACTTTTATATTATCAGTTATATAGTTTATTATTTCCCATTTAGATGGTCATTTATAAACTCTTTTATGAACATTTTTTAATTGTTTTTCATTATTTTTAAATGTTTCAAGGTCTTCTTTTTTTCTTTTATCAAATTCTTTTTTGTCTTTTTCTAGTAGTTTAGAATACTGTTTTTGAAAAGTTGTTTTTATATTTTCACACTTGCTAAAATTACATAGGTAATCTATTCCTGAATAAATATTTCAAGATAATTGTTTATCTATATCACTATAATTTTTAAGAGGAATAATTTCTCAGTTTTTTAGTATTCATGCTTGTTGTAGATTATCTTTTAGAATAGATAATTGTCTTTTTTCTGGTAAATTATAAACAGACCAAGGTCATATAGATATGATGATTGTGAATAGGGTAAGTGTTGAAAGGGTAGTACTTAGAGATTTCTTTTTTGAAAAAATATAGTAAAGAGAAATAGTTAAAAGCCATATTCAAAATACAACAACAAAGTATCTATTTATAGTTATATCATATTGATTTATTCTTAAATATATTGCATAAAAAAGCATGAAGATTTGTGGTATAACTACAAAAGGAAATATTTTTCTGAAGCTTGTTATGAATTTATTTTTTAAATCAAAAGGAAGTGAAAAAATGTAAGTAAGATAACCAAATATAGAAAATCATATAACAAGCCAACTAACTTCTCATTTTGGCCAGTCTCAGAAATTGGATAATACTTTTATAGAATAAGCATATAGTATTATAAAATAAATATATATAAAAGGTGTTGCTATGTACTTTGTTAAAAATGAGAAAAATGAGTTTTCTTTAAATTGATTTTTGTTAAAACTACTTTTTATAGGGAGTTGAGTAAGAGCAAATATTGGAGTTATTAGGCTTAGAGAGATTGTTGCCCAATCTCATATTATTTCACTATTATGAGCCCAGTCTATATCAAATAATTCAAACACAGCCATTATAGCTATATTTCATAGAGTGAATAGTAGTATTCATAGTATGAAAGAAGTTAAAAAAACAGAACTTGTTTTGTAGAAGTAAGAAAAAAATACATTTTGTTTTTCTTTACCACTTATTATTTTTTTAATATATGGAGCAAAGAATAGAAATGATATAATTCAAATAAGGGTTAATATAAAAAATACAAAGTTTTCAAAATTATCTATATTTTGATCAAAACCATAAAAGAAAAGTATTCAGAATAAGACTGATAGTACTTGTAATATATAACTTTTTGTTTTTGATATACTATTTCATTCTACTGTTATGTATACTCAAGTAACTAGGAAAAAAGTTATAACTAGAGAAAATATAGATCTTATAATATATTCTTCAGTAGAGTTTGTGAAGTTTTGGTGTACTAGACTGAAAAATAAACCGGAAGTAATAAGTATTATAAGTACTGAAATAGGGAATCTATACCCAACATCACTCAAACTCTTTTTTAAGTTTTGAGTCTTTAACAATTCAAAAATTTTTAACATAGTTTAATAGCTTAATTATTAATAAGTTTATAGTAATTATTTATCTATAAATGTCTAACAATTTTTATTATAAATTTGCAAAATAACAAAAAACAGTATAATAACCCCATTATAAAGGTAAAAGATTATGCAAAAAGTAAATTTAGTAAAGATAGGGAGCGACTCTATAAATCAACAAAATTTAACTACATTGTTAAATGACATGGAAAGATATGAAGAAAAAACTTGAGAAAAATTTGTTATCATTTCTTCATGAGCTGTTAAAATATGAAGGGAAATTGTGAAGGATAGATGATTAGATGATAAAAAATTCACAGATTCAACTTTGGCTTCAATTTGACAGAATTTTTTGGTTCATACATATGATAAATTAGCAAGATGAGTAATAGTTGGAGAAATATTATTAGATGATTATGTAAACAATGATTATATAAATAATATTATTTGAAAACTTAAACAGGCTAGGGCTTTAAGAACTTTTGCAAAACAAGTTATAGAAATAGTTAACGCTAAAAAAGATAAACACTTGGCTGAAACAATCTCAAATATGGTATTAAACTGAATATTACCAGTAATAAACCATAATGATGCTATGAGTGAGCAGGAATTAAAAAATTTAAGTCATAAAACAGATAATGATAAAAATACTATACATGTTTCAGAAGCAGTAAATAATTATAGAGTTGAATTATGAATAAGGGTTAGTAGAGTGATATTTTTAACAAATACTCATTGATTACTTGATATAAATAATGATACTGTTAGATGATGATTAATAGACTTACAAAATATAGATAGATGTAAGGATGTTTATATGCAACATGTAAATAGTGATACTTCTTTAGCTTGAACATGATGAATGTGATCAAAAGTGGATTGTAGTATTGAGTTATTAAAATATTGAGTAAGAGAAAGTATTATATCTAATGCAGAAAAGTGATTAGAATGTTTAGATGGTAGTGATAATTGTACAAAATTTAGAATATAATAATAAAAACTTTACTTTAAAATAGAGCAAAAAAAGACTATTTTTTTGCTTTTTGCTTTTTTATACTTATAATTAAAAATAAGAAATTATAATTTTTAAATATTTAATATGAAATTTAATCTAGATAATTTAGTGGCTGAGTTTGAAGAATTGGAACAAAAACTTTCTGATCCTGAGATTTTTAAGGATCAAAAAAAGGTAAGAGATGTATCAAGTAGAAAAAAAGCTATAGAAGAAGCTGTTGTATTATACAAGGAATATAAATCTATAAATGAAGCTTTAATTGAAAATAAAGAGATGCTATCTTCTGAAAAAGATGAAGAAATGAAGGATTTATTAAAAGAAGAAATAAAAGAAGCAGAATCAAAAATTCCAGAAATGGAAGAACAATTAAAAATCTCTTTATTGCCAAAAGATCCAAATGATGATAAAAATATTATGGTGGAAGTAAGAGCAGGTACAGGTTGAGATGAAGCTGCTTTATTTGCATGAGAACTAGCTAGAAGTTATATAATGTTTGCTGAATCAGAAGGTTTTAAAACAGAAATAACACAACAAACAGAATCAGAAGCAGGTGGTGTAAAAGAAATTGTATTTGAGATTAGATGAGAATGAGCTTATTCTAGATTTAAATATGAATCATGAACTCATAGAGTGCAAAGAATACCAGAAACAGAAAGTAAAGGTAGGGTACACACTTCAGCTATAACGGTTGCTATAATGCCAGAAGTTGATGAGCTTGATGTTGAGTTAAATATGGATGAGATAGAAATGAAATTTTGTAGATCATGATGACCTGGAGGACAACATGCTAATAAATCAGATTCAGCAGTTCACTTAAAACACTTGCCAACATGAATAATAGTTTTTTGTAGTGATGGTAGAAGTCAACACAAAAATAGAGATAAAGCATTCCAAATAATGAGATCAAAACTTTATGCTCATGCTGAAGAACAAAGAGCAAAAGAATTGTGAGAAGCAAGACTTTCTCAAGTTGGTTCATGAGATAGATCAGAAAAAATTAGAACATATAATTTTCCTCAAGATAGAGTAACTGACCATAGAATAAGCCAAAATTTTTCAGGTATACCACAAATAATGATGTGAAAATTATGACCAATAATTGATGCCTGTGCTGTTGCAGATCAACAAGCAAAACTAGAAGCTGCAGGAAAATAGTATAAAAAGTATATAAAAACTTTTGACATTTGTTTTTAAATAAATAGTATATTTAAAACTCCTAAATAACCAGAAATGGTTTTTTTTAGGAGTTTTTTATATTTTAAATTTAAATTTATGTTAAAGAATATAGAAAAATTGGATGAATATAAAAAAAAGGAGATAAAACAAGTACTTGATATAATACTTAAAATAGGAAAAAAAGATTTAAACCCAGAAAAAATAATAGTTTACTGAGATTATATAAAACAAAATCATATAACAAGTAACCTAGTTAGAGAATGAGATATATTAGTAGACTATACAAGTGTTTTAAAGATTTTTATAGTTACTAGAAAAACAGCACAAGAGAAAAACTTAACAATATCAAGAAATATATTATCTACTATAAAAAATGAAAAAAATATTAGATCAGAGGTAAATATTATAGTAGAAGATAGATATAGTTTTAATAAGTGATTAAAGGAAAAAAGGTATTTTTATTTAGATATAATTAATAATGGAGAAGTTATATATGATTCATGAAAAATAAAGAACTTTAAAAAAGAAATAATTAGTGAAGATGAAATAAAAAAAATAAAAAAACAAGATTTTTCTCATTTTTTTAATCTATCCTGACAGTTTATACTAGACTATAAAAATGCAGTGGATAGAAAATGCTATAAATTAGCTATATTTTATTTACACCAAGTAGCTGAATTGTTAATAACTTGTTATTTACTTGTTAAAATATGATACAAGCCAAAAACTCATGATCTAGAAATTTTGTATACTAAATTAAAACAGGAATCAAATAGTTTTAATAATTGGTTTAATCTACAAAAAGAAGAGTACTATTTTGAATTATTAAGATGAGCTTATATAAACTCTAGATATAAGTTGAATTATAGTATAGAAAAAAAAGATTTAGATGTTTTATACAGAAAAACTAAAAAACTATCAGAAAATATAAAAAAACAATGTTTATTAGAATTAAAATAAAATTATGAAACCAAGGGAAAAATTAGAAAAATACTGAGTTTGTAAATTGGAGTGACCAGAACTTGTTGCTACAATTTTGTGATCAGGGGTAAAATGAATAGATGTATTTAAGTTATCAAGAAAAGTTTTTTCTATTATAGAAGCCAAAAAACAGGATTTATCTATAAATGATTTACTTAAAATAAAATGAATTTGAAAAGTAAAAGCTATGCAGATCATCTCAGCTTTTGAGTTAGCAAAGAGATATTTTATAAAAACAGATGTTGTTATAAAAACTAGTCTTGATGTTTTGAATCAGGTATGAGAGTATAGAAATAAAAAACAAGAATATTTACTTTGTCTTACTCTTGATTGAGCAAGTAGACTTATAAATAAAAGAGTTATAACTATATGACTTTTGAATCAAAGCCTTATTCATCCTAGAGAAGTATTTGTTGATGCTATAGAGGATAGGGCAAATAGTATAGTACTTGTTCATAATCATCCTTCAAATACTTCTAGTCCAAGTTATGAAGATAAGATAATTACAGATAGATTAAAGCAAGTTTCAGAAATAGTATGAATTAAATTAGTAGATCATATTATAATAACAAAAGATAGTTATTTTAGCTTTGTAGAAAATAATATATTATAAAAAAACAACCTAGATTTCTTTAAGATCTAGATTGTTTATAGCTTTTGATACTTCTGTTAATATAAACTCAGATATGTTATCAGATTTTTCTTTTGTTATAGATATATTTATTTCTTGTAAAAAGAAGCTAAATATTTTTGATATGTATTCTAATAATAAATTGTTATCTTCTTTTAATAATTGTATTAATTTTTCAGTTTGGATATGTGAGTATTCAACTGTAACACTGTCTATAATATCTTCTATCCAGTAGTTAATTCTATTTTTGATTATAGGATCAATATGATTATCATCAAAAACTTCTGTTTCAGATTTTACTTTATAATCAAACTGAACAATTTCTTTACCGGAAGTTTCTCTTATTTTATGACTTATTTCTAAGTGTATAAGAGATAAAATTCATAAAATGAAGTTAGATGGATATCAACTATGTATAGCAGGAAATAGAGTATCTAGTAAAAAATCGTATTTTTTGTCTACAATTATTTTAACCAAAAATCAAGCTAATAAAAAATCGTATTTTTTAGCTTTTTTTTCATCTTTTGCTGTTTTGGCAATTTTTGCTCAGGCTTTTTTACTAGCTTCTTTATATTTCTCACTAGCTTCTTTTATAGCCTCACTTGATTGTCAAACTCATTCAGAGGATTCTATTTCGGGACTAAAATCGTCTAATCACATAATTTATTAATTAAATAACTTTGTTATATTATATCATATCTTTGTTTTAAAACAAAATTTTAATTGTTCTATAAACATTGTTTGTGTCTTTAAAATACTCAAAATCTAGATTTTGTTTTTCTAGAAAAGTTTTTGAAATATCTTTTTGATCAAATCCTATTTCTATAAATAGGGTTAGAGTCTCTATTTTATATTGTTTTTTTATAGTAAAACATTGCTTTATTAGTTTTTCATATAATTCAAATCAGTTTTCTTTTCATCAGTAGAGTGCTAGATCTGGTTCATATTTAACAGTTTCTTTATCCATATTTTCATAATCTCAGTCTTTTATATATGGTAGGTTTGCTGTTATTACTAGGTTTTTATTTAATTCGTAATTGTTTTCTAATATAGGGGATAATAAATCTCCGTTTATTTGCTGTATTTTATTTGATAAGCTATGTTTTTCTATATTTATTTTACTTACTTCTAGAGCTTTCTCTGATATATCTATAACATAAGACTTATCTATTTGTTTAGAGTTTTTTATTATAGATATAGCCACACAACTTGTACCTGTTCATACATCTATCAAAGAAAAGTTCCCCCTCAATGAGGGGGATGCCTGTAAGGCAGGGGGAGTTAATATTTTTAATACATTATAGGCTATTAGTTCAGTGTCATCTCTAGGTATTAAAACTCTGTTATCTACATAAAAATCAAGAGAGAAAAATTCACAGTTTTTTATTATATATTCTATAGGTTCTCAAGAGTTTAGTCTTTTTAATGCTTGATTTATTTCTTTTTCGTATTTTTCCTCAATTTCTGGACTTAAAAATAACTGCTCTTTAGATAGACCAGTTATTTTTTGTATGATGAGATTTTTATTAGTTTTCAAACTTTTTTCTATTAAATATTAATATAGTAAAAAATAATATAAAAGCTAAATATACTATAGAATAGATTGTATTAAATAAAAAGAAATTTGAACTAAAGCTTGTAAAACTTCATATAACATCTTTTATATTTAAAGCTCAGAAAGGAGGGAATAATAATTGTAATCATTCAGTAAAATATACTGCTACAGCACTTTCAGTTTTATTTGCTATATCTAGTATAACACTGAAACTATGACTTATAAAATATACCATAAGTGCTATTAATATAGTTAGCATGTTTGACATAAATGTTGAGAAGAAAAATACTAAACCTAGTAGAATTTCTAATTTAAAAAATGTAAATAGTAGTGAAAAGTTTATCAGGTGAGTTATTTCTATATCTTTTAGTAATAATACTATTAGAAATAATATAGATTGTAGTAATATTATTAAAAAGATAGTAGCTGAGAATCATAAGAATTTTCATAATATGAATTCATATCTTTTTATCGGTTTTGATAATATTAAGAATATAGTTTTTCACTCTACTTCTTTGAATAACAATTGTGATCAAACAAAAAGTACTCAAACAAGTCAGAAAATTTCAATCATAGATAATCAGAAATCAACAATTACTTTATGATCATCTCATATAGTTAGTTTTCATAGTAGTATTGAAAAAGCTATAAATACAAAAGCAAAGAATAATATTAAATATAAAAATTTATTTCTTACTATTTCTTTAAAAGTGTTAAGAGCTATATTAAACATTTTATTGTTATTTAAGTATTAAAAAATATGTTCTAAGAAATCTTTGTTTCAATTAACGAAAGAGAGTATATCCATACTTTTCTTTCATTCAAGTTTTATTTGTTTTAAAATTAATATTTTTTTATCAGTACAAGTTATTCATATTGTTTTTTTGTCTATTTTTACAACTTTTCAAGCTTGAGTCTCATTTTCATAATCAAGTAATAAACAGTCTTCAATATTTAGTTTTTTATCATTAAAGTAAGTAAAAATACCAGGCCAAGGGTTATATGCTCTAAATTTATTATATATATCCTTTCAGTTATCTGTTTTAAAATCTATTTTTCAATCTTCTTTTGATATTTTTGAACAGTAGCTAGCTTTTGAGTCATCTTGTTTTTCTCATTTTATTGTTCAATCTATTATTTTGTTTAGAGTATTTATTAGTAAATCTGGTCAAATCTCTTCAAATTTTTTAAATATATCATTTGTTTTTTCATCTTTTTCTATTTTTACTTTTTCTATACTTAAAATATCTCACTCATCCATTCCTTCTGACATATACATAATTGTAAGTCATGTTTCTGAATCTCAGTTTTTTATTGATTCTTGAATAGGGCTAGCTCATCTATAGTTTGGTAATATGGATCCATGAATATTTATACATCAATATTTAGCTGCTTGCAAGACTTCTTTTGGTACAATTTTTCAGTAGGCTACAACTACTATAAAATCAAATCAGTTTAGTTTTTCAAAAAATTCATTGTTGTTTTTTAATCTTTCAGGTTGTAGTACTTCAATATTTTTTTCTAATGCTAGGCTTTTTACTGCTGTTGGTGTTATTATTTTTTTCCTTCATATAGGTTTATCTGGTTGAGACACAACAAGTTTTACTTCTATATCTTTTTTTTCTAGTATTTTTTCTAGTATATTTCTAGAGAAGTCTCATGTTCAAAAAAATGCTATTTTCATTTCTTATTTAGTTATTTGTATAAAATTTTGTAGTCAGTTATTTTCAAAGAATAAGTATATATCACTATTTAATATTTCTGTATTGTTGTTATAAAACTTTTTAATTCAATTTATATTTTGTATGGATACTGAGCTATAAGCAACTCAGGTTTTATCTTGTTTTGTATTAATTCATATTAGTTGTAATATATCATTTTTTTCAGGTTCTATATTTGTTTTTGAGTAGTACTTTAGTTTTATTTCATTTAATATATCAGAATTTTGTGTTCACATGACTGTGTATTTTTCTACCTCATTAAAATCAAAATTAAAATCAACAGTTCTATCTATTTCTTCATATTTAAATAGTTTGTGGTTTTTATAAATTTTTATTGTTCATGTTCAAGTGTTATTAGTTTTTATAACTCAGCTTCAACTTGAGTTTGTCAGTTCTAATGTTTGGTTTGTAACATCAAAGTTATTTAAATATTTTATATATAAAGGGGAGTAATTGTCTCTAGTATCAAATAATATTTCATAGTCTAGTATTTGGTAATTATTTACTTGTTTATCCAAAGAATCTATGTCATCTTGTATCAGCTCTAATTTGCTTATTAATTCTTGTTTTTTGATAAAATCAAAGAAATAAAAACTACCAGATATTGATAATAAGATAACTATAGTAGTAACTACCAATAGTTCTATTAAGGTAAATGCTATTTTTTTATTTTTCATATTTTTTCATTATTTATAATAACTCATGCTATTTTATTTATAAATATAACAAATACAACTATTATTCAAAATACTATTATTTTTCATACTTTATCCAAAAACAAGGCTGTTAATCAGAATAAAAATGATAGAGAGTATACAAGTCATAAAACTTGATTTTTTGTTAATCATATATCAAGTAATCTATGATGTAGGTGAGTAAAATCTCAGTTGAGAGGATTTTTTTTGTTTAATATTCTTTTTACTGTTACATATATGGCATCAACAGCATATATTCAGAATACTACTAGTACTGTTGCTATTTTTCATCAAGAGATAATTGCTAGAGTTGCTAACATAAATCATAGAAACATTGTTCAGGAGTCTCACATTAGAATTTTTTCTTTTATATCAAACCACCAAAAAGGGAGTATTATTCAGACTAGTATAGCACTAATTCACATTATAAATTCAGCATTTTTTATTCCTCCTTCATAATCATCTTTTCAAAATAGTATAAATCACAAGAAAAAAAGAATTAGAAATGATATAGCTGATAATCATGATGTATTTCACTGTATTCAGTCTGTCCAGTTTAGGGCGTTGAATATAAAAACATACCAGAAAATAGTAAAAAATAGAGGTATTGTATAGATTGTATAATTAAAAAGTTCAAGGTAATATGTTTCAAGGTTTACTATTCATCAAAATATATTACTTATGTATCATATTTTTATTGAGGTTACTCATATTATTGCTCATATGAGTATTTGTATTACTAGTCTTATTTTTGCACTTACATTTAATCTATCATCTATAAAACTTATTACGGTGACTAGTAATCAGAAAAACCATATAAGTCATAGTTTATAATTATATTCTATAAAGAAAAAGCTTATTATAAAGAAGCTTATAAAAAAGACTATTCACATAGAGTAAGGAATAGGAGACCTTTTTAATCAGTATTTCTTTGGATTATCTAGTATATTAAATTTATAAAAAAGTGTAGAAAATAACTTTATAAGAATAAATGATAATAATACAGATAATCAAAACATAATTATATAATCTATAATCATAGATGAGTTTTTATTTATTAATCTTATAAAGAGTATTGTTAACTGAAAAAAAATCAATATTTTCTTCAACAAAAAACACTAAAACATATTTATTTTAGTGTTATATATTGTAATCAAGTAATAGTTTTGTTCTATAATAGATATTATTATATAGATTTAGTAATTTTCTATCGTTTCTAGATAAAACTTTTTTTGAATTTATTTTGATAATTTTTTCTTTTAGAATTACTTCTAGTTTATTTAGAGATTTTTTATCTTTTAGATATCTATATTTTATAAAAATATTTACTATTTTTGAGTTAACTTCTTCAGAGTAGTCTTTTTTTATTTTTGTCTTAGTAACAATTACTCATTTGTATAATTTTTTTTCTAGACTACCAGCTTTTGCTGAAGAGATAAACATAAAACTTATTATAACTGTCACAGCTAATATGATTAATTTTCTCATAGATATTCTTCTTTATTTTTAAAGTGTGCTGAATTATACAGAAAGATTATTGTTATGCAAGTTTTTTTCATTTTGGCAAGGGAGAAACAATCAATCATACAAATAAAAAGAATAGAATAGATAGGTAGGTAGCTTCGAATATGTGTAAGAATACGTTCATAACTAGAATGGCTACAAGTCACATAAATAGAGGTTTTGATTTTTTGTGTAGTTTTACTAGTATTATTATTAGTATCAGTATAAAAAGACTGAAATAAACATATCATCACTCTATTAGTTGTTGTATAAACCAACTCTCTGGTATGTAGTATTGTTCTGCTTCTTTTGTTTGTTTATCTGGATAAATACTTCTAAATGCTGGTCATGCCTCAGCTAGTCATGCTCACATAGGTTTTGACTTAAATCTATCAATTCATATTTCCATTCTATCAAAATGTCATGTAGTTGAAGATGTTCTTAGTATTATATTTTCTAATTTATCCTGAAAAATAAATCAAAAACCAAGTATTATAAGTGTAAAACTAGTTAATCACATGATTATATATTTTCTGTATTTTGCTTTGAAATATGTGTTGTACAAATATTTTATATTTAATAGAAATAGTAGTCCTGCTCCTGTAAATACTCATAATAATGCACTTCTAGAATAAGTGATAATAAGTAAAGAAAAAAGGAAAACTAAACTTAGTATTATATGATATTGAAGTTTCTTTTTTATAAAATGTAGAAACATAGAAGTATAAACTATCAAGAAAAATGCCATAGCATTTGGTCAATCAAGTATTCATTGGAATCTTTTTATTCAAGAGTTTTCTAGTCAGTGATAGTTTGGAATACTTCAAGTGTAAGTCCAGCTACTTTTGTAATCTGTAAATCATAGTTCTAGTAAAGCTTGTTCTCATAATCTAAATTTAATTAGTATTGAAAAAAGTAGAGATAATGATCATGACATCAAAAATAATTTAACCAAAGATCTATGAGAGACTTGTATAAATTGTCTTCAGTGTTTAAATATCAATAGTACTATAAAAAATATAAAATCATATCTTCATCAATATATGATACTATTTAATCATAGTCAATTATACAAAGTTATTCATACTCAATAAAATATATAAGCAATAATTAAGTAATCGAGTAACTCTAGTTTAGGTAGTTTTTTATTTTTGATAAACTCATATCCTAAAGATAATATAAGTAGCATCAAAACTAGTTCTTTTATATAAAAACCTGCTTTTTCTATTCAGATTTCTACACTAAAAAATACGGCTAATATTACATAAAATGGTAATATTACAATTAAAAATTGTGTAAGTAGGGTAAATAAATTTTTTTTAAACATCTTTTTAGGGGGTTATTTATCTTGTATTAATTTTTTTATTTTTTCTTCAAAAATTTCTTTGGAAAATCTATAGGCTTGTTTTTTACAGTTTTGTTCTTTATAGAATCAGTTTTTATTTTTTTCATCAAACCTGATGAAATGTTCTATAAAATCAATTCAGTTTTTGTTTTCAAAAAACTCTCAGGTTTTTCAGGCTATAACTGTTTCAAGTAATCATCATGCTTTGTATGCAAATACTGGTTTTCATGCTGCCATTACTTCTATTGGGACTATTCAGAAGTCTTCTTCTCATGGAAAGATGAGTCAACTACTGTTTTGTACCAAAGTAACTAATTCATTAGAGTATTTAGCTCATACAAACTCTATATTTTCTTTACTTAGTTTTTCTAGTGTGTTTCTATAGTTTCAGTCTCAAACAATAATTAGTTTGTTTTGAGGCATTTTATTAAAAGCATTTATAGCTACTTCTATTTTTTTGAATTCAGTTAGTGCTGATATTATTATATAGTAGTTTTTTACTTCCCCCTCTTTAGTAAGGAGGGGGGTAGGGGGTGGTGATATTTTTTTTGCAAATCTGTTTGTTTCAACGGGAGGGTAAAGTATTATAGAGTCTTTTTTATAATATTTTTTGATTCTGTTAGCTGTATTTTCAGAGTTTGCTATTGTTATATCGTGTCTATTTGATGATATGTAGTCCCATTGTCTTAAACTTAGGAATAATTTGTTTAATACTAAATTAAGGATATATTTTACTATTTTGTTTTTACTTATATCTCTTTTGTATTCATTTGTCCAGTCCCACATATATCTAGCAGGTGAGTGGTAGTATACTATAAACTTGGTTTCTGGTTTTGTTATAGCTCAGTGAGCAAATCAACTAGAGCTACATAGTACTACATCATAATCTGAAAAGTCGAGTGTTTCTACAGATTTTGCCATAGAGTACAAACTTAATCTTTGATTTTTTGTTATGTTATAGATTTTTTGGCTAGTTAGATTAAATACTTGTTTGTTTATCTTTTCTTTAGGAAAAATATTTCATACTTTTTTCTCATCATATATTAGTGTAAACAAATCAGCATCTGGAAAAATTTCACACCAAGATTCTACTACTTTTTCTGCTCAACCTAGTTTTATAAATATTTCATGGAGGATTGCTATTTTCATATTTTTAAGTCTAATTTAGGAGTGTATTTTTTAAAACATAAGTATCTTAGCTAAAAAAAGCCTTTTTTCAATTATTTTTTGAAAAAAAATATTTTTGAGTATTATAAAGGTAGTAAATTTATATGTTTTATATCAATAATTATGTTAAGAAAAATCCTATTATCTTTGTTTTTATTTTTATCATTTTTTACTAGTTTGTTTGCTTTGACTAAAAATGAGTTATTAAAAGATATTTATAGCTTAGAGTTAAGACTTGAGGAAATTAGGTCTGATTATAATGATAAGGCTAATAAATTACCTGGTCGTGTTTATAAAGAATTAAATTCTGATTATGCAGAGATGCTTGATATAGCTAATGCTGCTATCTGAGAAGCAGAAACGGATTTATACAATGCTAGAAATTCTGCTAATACTCAGGAACCAGATTCTGCTAGTAGTGATTATTACGCTGCTGCAAATAGTATGGATACAGCTAGAGACAAGGTTGATAAAATAATTTATGTTGATCCAAATGAGTCTGAATCTTCATCTTCAAGCGGAGATTCATCATCATCATCATCATCAGATTTACCTTCTTCATCTTCTGATTCTTGAACTAGTAGTGATCCAGACACAACAAAAACCGAAGACCAAACAACAGACCAACAAACTGAAACTACTTGAACAACAACAGAAAAAACACAAGAAGAAACAGAAACTACGCCAACTCAACAAGAACCTGAACCAGTAGATACAACTACAGAACAAAATGCTGTAAATGATGCTCAAAATAATGTGGATAATGCACAAGAAGAAGTAAATAAAGCACAAGAAGAATTAAATAAGGCAAGTGAAACTGAAGAAATTAAAAACTTAAAAGAAGCTCAAAAAGCATATGAAAAATGAACTCCTGCTTACAATGCTGTTCAAACAGAAATAGATAATAAATTAAAAGCTGAAACTGATGCATTAAATAATGCAAATACTCAATTAAGTAATGCAAACACTCAATTAAGTGAAGCTAGTACTGATCTTGCTAATTCTTTGATGGAATGAAGTTTAAAACAACAAATGCAGTGAGCACAAATGTTGGCAGAAAAGGCATTAGAAAAAGATTCTACATGTTCAAAACCACCATGTCAGGCTGCTCAAGAAAAAGCACAAAAAGCAAAAGATGCTTATGATGGTTCTACTGAATCAAAAAATGATATAACAAGTAGGGGGTTTAGTATAAGTGTTAATGATTTGACTCCTGGTTTGGATGTGAAGGGGAAAACAACAAAAGAGAATGTAAACTATGCACTTTGAACAATTATTCAAAAAATGATGATGGCATTATGAAGTTTAGCTTTACTTATAATGACAATATGAGGATGATACATAGTGCTACACCACTGACAAGATGAACTACTTAGTAAATGAAAATCTATATTTATGTCTTGAGTATATGCATTAGTTGTAGCACTAGGTTCATATTATCTAGTTGCGATCCTTAGATATATACTATTTAACTAAAATATTATTAAACTAAAGAAAAATTATGCTTAAAAAAATATTATTAGTAGTACTACTGCTATGAGTAAATATATTTGCTATAAACCACTGAGTATCTGCAAATGCACCAGAAGTAAACTGTTTTTGATTACCTGGATGTGTAGATTCAAATATAAGTGATCCAAGTAAAGCAAATGTAGAAAACAACCTATGAATAAAAGTTGTTGCAAATATCGTATGACAAATGGTCCAGTTTGTTGCTGTTATTGCTGTAATAGCTTTGATTTTGAGTGGTATGATGTATTTATTATCATGATGAGAAGAAGAAAAAACAAAAAAAGCAAAGACTTGGATTACTTGGTCTTTGATATGAGTACTTGTTTCTATCTCTGCTTGGTGAATTATAAATATGTTAAATAATATAACAATTTGATAATAATTATTAAAAATAAAAATATGCTAAAAAAATTTTTCTTAATACTTGTTTTGATCTTTTCAAACCTGCTTTTTATTGGGACTGTTTGAGCTGAGCCTTCAGCTTGATTATGAAACCAAGAGATAAAAAATGCTTTGCTTAATGTATCTTCAGATAATATAGTAGAAAGCTCAGATAATGATGGTATATCAGCTTTGAACTCACTGTTTATATGGGCTAAAGATTCTTTAACTTGATTGCTTATTCTTATATCGATTTGAGTTTTTCTATTTGTATGAGTTAGGTTAGCTTTTGCTAAATGAAATCCTGAAGAGTTTAAAAAGGCTATGTTACAGCTTGTTTATGCTGTTATATGAATTTTTGTTGTTAGTGCTGCTTGGGCTGCTGTTAAATTAGTGTCTTGAATAAATATATAATCTTTTAAAATTATGAAAAAAATAATACTTTTATTAATTACATTTTTTTGTTTCTTTTCTTTTGTTAGTGCTAATACTAATGATTGTAGTTATGATTTTGATAATCAATCTTTGGATGTTTGAACTGCTTTAGATTGATGTATAAGAGACTCTAAATTAGTAAATTGAGAGGATTTATGAATCGATGATGGTAGTTTTAGTGACCAAGTAGAATGGTGGGTAGATAATATAGCATTATATTTGTGAGTTTTTGCTGTTTGATCTATTGTTTTGGGAGCTATTATGATGACTATAAGTTGATGAGAAGAAGAAAAAATAAAAAAAGGGAAGGATATTGTTAAGTGGGGAATTGTATGATTCTTAGCTGTTATATGAGCATCAGCAGTAATAAATCTAGTAGTTAAAATAATGTATTCTATATAATGAAGAAAATATTATTGTTCATATCTTGTTTAATAATTTTTAGTTTTTCGATACATGTATTGAAAAACTATTATTTTTGAGTGCCAGAAACAGAAACAATAGAGTACATTGAAGAAAATTATATAGAGCCAACAATATCAGATAAATATATTATTTTAGAACAAATTGAAGAAGAGGAAGAACTAAAATCAGCAAATAATACATATTTTTATTATTTTCCTAAAGAATTAAAATCAGAAATAAAAGAGTATACAAGTGTATTTAAACAGTTTTTGGATGAAGATTATATAAAAGACAAAATAGTAAAATTAAAAGTAGAGAATTATAAAAATATGTGAGAGTTGAGATGAAGGATGAAAGCTAAAACTGTAAAACTTTTCTGAGTTTTGGATATGAGTGTTTCTGAATATTTAGCAGTATGAATACATGAATTTGCTCACTATATAGACTTATATTATCTAAGAAGAGGATTATTTACAGATGTAAGTAATTATTTTTATAATATATCTTGGGAATCAAAAGAAGTAATAAAATGATGATTAGATGAAGATGATTTTGTATCATCATATGCTGAAACTAATATGTATGAAGACTTTGCAGAAAGTTTTACTTATTTTGTATTACATAACTGAGATTTTCTGAAAAAAGCAGAAAAATCAGAAATATTGAAACAAAAATATGACTTTTTTAATAGATATATTTTTAAAAATAATGAATTTGAAAATGCAGATTTTTCTATAAAAGGGCTTAAAATAGAGGAACACTTCCGGGATACTACAGCCATAGAATTTTCTTTGAAAAAATTTTTGGAGTTTTTGGAAAAATAGATATAATCTGCACACAAATAAAAAATAACTTTTTAATTTACAATACAATCATTTTATGATATAATGATTATGTAACTTAAAAAAAGTGTTTTTTTAGAACAAATACAATCAATCAAAAATTTTTTGTTAAATTATTTTTTAGAGGTTAATTATACTAACCCCTAGATTATCTATTGCGTAAAATCAATTATAAAAAAATCAAAAATTAAAAATAAAGTATTTATATACTATAAAAAAAGGATTGTATATTTATTTATTAATTTATAAAAATCATGAAAGACTTTCTAGACGAACTAGATAAAGAACTAGAATGAAAGACAGATGAATCTGTGCAGAGAACGGAAAAACAATCTACAGATACAAAAGAAAATGATAATGGAGTTGAATTAAAAACATTCAATAACAGTAAAAAATCAAAACCAAAAAAATCTTTTTGATCAAGAAAAAGTAAAGACGATTGAGAAGTAAGAGGAAAATTTGTTTCAAAATTTCCAGATGTAAAATTCTACCTACCTACTTTAAGAGAAGGTTATACTAGATATATGCCTATTGGAGGTAATAATGAAACATGAGCAAAAAATATGTGAATGGTTCAATATTGAGATGATATCATATTAATAGACTGTTGAGTACAGTTTGCTGATCCTGATATGTTATGAGTAAATTACTCAATACCAGATGTATCTTTTTTAACTAAATATAAGAAAAATATAAAAGGTTTTTTAATTACACATGCTCACTTAGATCATATAGGTTCATTAAAACATATTATGCCAGCTTTAGGTATGCCTGTTTTATATGGTACTAGATTTACAATAGGTTTGATAAAAAAATCTTTAGAAGAAGCTTGATTATTACCTCATGCAACATTAATAGAAGTTGATGCTCATAGTTGAGATAAAATAAAAGTATGAGAGTTTAGTGTAGAGTATTTTAATGTAAATCACTCTGTACCAGATTGTGCTTGAATATATATAGAAACTCCAGGAGGAACAAAAATAGTTCATACTTGAGATTTCAAAATAGATCATACTCCAGCTATAGATAAACCAGCTGATTTAGATAGAATTGAAGAAATAGGGAAAAGATGAATAAGTTTATTTTTATCTGACTCTACAGGTTCTACTAGAAAAGGTTTCTCTATGAGTGAAAAAGAAGTATGAGAAACTTTAGAAAAAATTGTAGCTAATCATCATAGAGGTAGACTTATAATTGCAACATTTTCATCATGGATATCTAGAATACAACAACTTATAGATATTTGTGAAAAATATGACAAGACTATTTTCCTTAGTGGAAGAAGTATGATAGAAAATGTTAATATAGCAAAAGAGTTAGGTTATTTAAAAATAAAACAAGGTATCGTTAAAAAAATGACACCTAAAAATACAGAATGAATAGCTCCTCATAAACAAATTGTAATAACAACAGGTAGTCAATGAGAAGAATTCTCAGCTCTATCAAGAATGGCTGATTGAAAACATAATTCTGTTGAAATTATTAGATGAGATACTATTATCTTTTCATCAAGTATTGTTCCAGGTAATGAAAAATCAGTTATATCTATTATAAATAGACTTATAAAACTTTGAGCTAATGTAATTACAAAAGATGATGGTGAAGTTCATACTTGAGGTCATGCCTTTCAAGAAGAACAAAAAATATTCCTAGATTTAATTAAACCTAAATATTTTATGCCTATTTTCTGAGATTTATATTTCAGAACTGTTCATAAAAATACTGCTGTATCAACATGATTTAAAGAGGATAGAGTACTTATGCTTGATAATGGTAATATGGTAGATTTTGCTCCAAAAAATGGTAATGTATTTAGATCTAGAATTAAAGCACCTATACAAGAAATCGTTATTGATGGTCATGGTATGTGACTTGCTACTAGTCATGTTATTCAAGCTAGAGAAAAAATGATGAATTCAGGTGTACTTGTTGTTTCATTCAGAGTTGATAAAAAGACAAAAGCTATTATGGGACACATAAAACTTGAAACTAGATGACTTGTTTATTTAGATGAAGTTAGATTAATTCATAGACTTATTATAAAAAAATCTAGAGATGTTTATGAAAATACTATAAAAGATGTACCTGATATGGAAGAAAAAGATTTATTAAAAATTATAAGAACAGATTTAGAAAAATATCTACTTCATAAATTAGATAGAGAACCAATGATTATACCAATGATTGTTGAAGTATAAAAAAAGTATTACATTTTGTAATACTTTTTTTATACTCTAATTTTTACTTTTTCAACAGTTTCTGGAGCATTTCTTGGATCTTGGAATAATGGATTAACTGGTCCTTGAAGAGGTTTTTTAGGTTTTACTTTATTTTTAGGAACAGTATTTCAGAACTCTAGATCAGATGATTCTATATTAGCTTGTTCTATTTCAACTATTTTAGTTATAGAGAAAATAGATTTTACAACTTTGTATTCTAGCTCATTTAATAAATCTTTAAATTTATCAAAAGCTTTTTGTTTATAAACAACTAAAGGATTTTTTTGAGCATATCATTCAAATGCTACATCTTCTCTAAGTCTACTCATAGCATCAATATGTCTCATCCATAGATAATCTATAGATTGAAGTACTATTTTTCTTTCAATAGATAGAAAATCTTCTTCACTAGGAGCCTTATTTTTTATTATTTCTAATTCTTCTACTCAGATATTAGCTATATATTCTGCTAATTCTAGATGATCTTGAATTCAAGTTACATCATCATTTTCGATAGTATCGTCTATGGCGTTTGTATTTAAAAATTCATTTACTTTTTGTATTATAATTTTTTTGTGTTCTATACTTATAGTGTGATCATCTTCATCTTCTCTCTCAAGTTTTCAAATCTCAGCAAGAACAGTTTGCTTGATTTGAGCTTTTACCATTTGAGTAATATCTTTGTGTATATTTTCTGAATTTAAAATTTTATTTCTTCTAGAATATATAATTGTTCTGTGTTTATTTATTACATCATCATATTCTAGTATATGTTTTCTAGCATCAAAATTATGTCATTCTACTTGTTTTTGAACTTGTACAACTTTTTTAGTTAACATATTACTGTTAGTTATAGGTTCATCATCAGGTAGGGAAGCAAATACAGGAGAGTTAAATATTCCAAATAGTTTATCTCAACCAAATATTCTCATTATATCATCATTTGGAGAAATTAGGTATTGAGTCATTCATGGGTCTCATTGTCTTCAAGCTCTTCATCTTAGTTGGTTATCTATTCTTCTTGTTTCATGTTTTTCAGTACCAAGAATAATTAATCAACCTAGTTCTTTTACTCATTTTCATAGTTTTATATCAGTACCTCTTCATGCCATATTTGTAGCTATTGTAATTGCTCATTTTTGACCAGCATTAGCTACTATTTCAGCTTCTTTCTCATGATGTTTTGCATTTAAAACATTGTGTGGAATGTTTAGAGTTTGTAGTTTTTGACTTAAATATTCAGATTTTTGAACAGAAACAGTACCAACAAGAATTGGTTGTCATGTTTTATTTAATTCTTTAATTAATTTAACTACATAATCAAATTTACCTTTTTCATTTTTAAAAAGTAGATCAGCTCTATCTTCTCTGGCTATAGGTTTATTTGTAGGAATTACTAATGTGTCTAGAGCATATACTTTATAAAATTCTTCTGCTTCTGTTAATGCTGTACCAGTCATTCAAGCTAGTTTCCAGTACATTCTGAAGTAGTTTTGAAATGTAATACTTGCTAGAGTTTTACTTTCTTGTTGTATTTCAACTCATTCTTTTGCTTCTAGAGCTTGGTGTAATCAATCTGAATATCTTCTTCAAGC
This sequence comes from uncultured Candidatus Peribacteria bacterium, assembly GCA_964344155.1. GTDB lineage: Bacteria > Patescibacteriota > Gracilibacteria > BD1-5 > UBA6164 > UBA6164. Next base: position 42,375 of record CAYFMG010000008.1, read on the forward strand.
AAGTACTCTTCAAGTGTGTTCATCTATTATCATTACTTCACCTTCGTGTACTAGATAATCTTTATCTTTGTTGTAAACAGATACTGCTTTTAGAGCATTTTCTACATGGTGTATATCATTGTAGTGATTTGATACATAGATATTTTCTATGTGTAATAAGTCTTCGACTTTTTTAATTCATTCTTCTGTTAATACTGCGGTTTTTTGTTTTTCATCTATTTTGTAGTGATCTTTTGCTTTTAATTCTTTTGCTAGTTGTGCAAATTTTATATATTTACTAGTTGGTTCATTGTCAGGCATTGATATAATAAGAGGAGTTCTTGCTTCATCAATTAGTATAGAATCAACTTCATCAATAATAGCAAAAAATAACTTAGATTGTACTTTGTTTTCTTTTTCTACAACCATATTATCTCTTAGGTAATCAAAACCTAGTTCATTGTTTGTAGCATATACTATATCACATTTGTATGCTTGTTTTTTCTCTTCTTTTTCTTGAGAATTATATATTACTCATGTTGTTAGTCATAGAGCTTTAAATAATACTCACATTTCAGAAGAATCTCTTTTTGCTAGATAGTCATTTACTGTTACTACGTGTACAGTATTTCAGGTAAGGGCATTTAGGTAACAAGGCATGGTTGCTACAAGAGTTTTTCATTCTCAAGTTTTCATTTCTGATATATTACCTTCATGTATTGCTAGACCTCAAATTAATTGTACATCATAGGGAATCATATTCCAAGTCATTTTTCTACCATCAGCTAGATCAAATTCTTTTAGGTTTATAAGTTTACATGCTGTTTTAACTAAAGCAAAAGCTTCTACTTTTATAGTATCAAGAATTTCTTTTATTTTTGTAGAATCTTCTTCTTTCTCAAAATCCAGTCATTCAAACATAACTTTGAACTCTTTTGTTTTATTTTGAATATCTTGAAGGGAGTAGTTTTCTTGGGCTTTTTCTACTTCTTTTATTTTTTCTATTACTTTTGTAATTTCTTTTACTTTTTTCTCGCTAGGGTCACCAAAAATGGATTTAATAATTTTTTCTATCATTTTTATGTATTTTTTAATTGTAAACGAAATGAATTATAATAAAAAAATATTTTTTTCAAAGCCAGTTTTTAATTATTTGTTAAAAAATATTTTTTGTCTTTTTTAAAAAAACTTTCCAATTTTAATGCTTTTTTAATGCCTCGTGAGTATAATCATAAATACTTAACCTTTAAAAAATTATAAAAATGATATCGAAAGTGAACTCTATAGCGATAAATGGACTTAATTTTGATTTGATAGAAATTGAAATTGATATAAATAATTGATTACCTAGCTTTACAATAGTATGACTACCAGATCAATGAGTACAAGAAAGTAAAGAAAGACTTAAATCAGCAATGAAGTCATCTGGTAATAAACTACCTATGAATAGAATAACTGTAAATCTTGCTCCAGCAGATATAAGAAAATCCTGACCAAGTTTTGATTTTCCAATAGCAATATGAATACTATCTCATGAATGATTTATTCAAGAAGATCTAGTAAAAGATTCTATATTTTTGTGAGAATTATCTCTAGATTGAAGACTTAGAAAAGTAGCATCTATACTACCAGCAACAATATGAGCAAAAGAAAAATGATTCAAAAGAATATTTATACCAAAACAAAACTCCTTAGAAGCGTCAATTATTCCTTGAATAGATGTTATACCTGTGAATAATCTGGAGGAAGTTATAGAAATTCTTAATAATAATAAAGAACTAGAAAAAGCTCCTTTACTTGATTTTTCGAAAATATGAGAACAAAATAAAGAAAGTAAATATGATTTTAAGTATGTATTATGACAAGAACATGCAAAAAGAGCACTAGAAATAGCAGCTTGTTGATGACATAATATAGTAATGGATTGACCTCCAGGTAGCTGAAAAACTATGTTATCAAAATCATTTTCTTCAATATTACCAGACCTAACAATAGAAGAAGCAATAGAAGTATCAAAAATATATAGTATATCTTGACTTTTAAATGAGCAAAATCCAATAGTTAGAAAAAGACCATTTAGAACAGTTCATCACACAGCATCAAGTGTATCAATAGTATGATGATGAAGAAATGCTAGACCAGGAGAAATAAGCTTATCCCATAAATGAGTTTTATTTCTGGATGAAATACTAGAGTTTGAAAAATCTGTTTTGGAAGTACTTAGACAACCACTTGAAGACGGAACTATTAATATAAATAGAGCTAATGCCAGCTATAGTTATCCAGCTCAGTTTATAATGGTATGAGCTATGAATCCTTGTCCATGCTGATATTTAACAGATCCAGATAAGGAGTGTATATGTAGCCATAGACAAGTTGAGAATTATAGGGCAAAATTATCTGGTCCTTTAGTTGATAGAGTAGACTTGTTTATAGAAGTACCAAAAGTAAAAACTCAGAAGTTTAAGGTATGAGAAGACTATAGTAATAGGGAAAAATCAGAAGATATTAAAAAAAGAGTAGAAAAAGCTAGAGATATACAGTTAAAAAGATTTGATAAAGCAAATATAACTTTTAATTCTGAAATGTGAACAAAGCAAATAAATAAATACTGCATTATTGATGATGAAACTCAAATGGTTTTGAAACAAGCTATTAGTAATCTTAATTTATCAGCAAGATCATATTATAGAATATTAAAACTAGCAAGAACAATAGCTGATTTAGATGGGGTAGAGAATATAAAAAAAGAGCATATATTAGAAGCTCTTAGTTATAGAAAAAAATAAAAAGAGTTTTATTTTCTAAAACTCTCTAATATTTCATGTGCAATATCTTTTCATCCTAATCAAAAGGCTAAACCTCAGGCTAGAGATAACATTGATATAAATCAAATAAGTATAGTATTTGTTATTTCATTTGCTATACCTATTTTGTTTAATACAAACATCAGTGTAAAAAATAGGATTATTACTTTTGCTCAGCTTGCAACAATTTTGGCTGTTTTGTGTTTTGCTAAATCAAGAGCATGATAAACAACTTCATATATAAAACTAGCAAATCTTATTCAGAAAAATCATATAATTACTGCTATAAATAAACTAGGTAAGTAAGCGATTAATTCTCATAAAAAGTCTTCGACTTCTTTTATTCAGATAGATACTATTGCTAATCTAAAAAATACTAAGAATATATAGTAAGATATAGCTTTTGCTGTTATTTCATTTATCTTTATCTTATCACTTATTTTTTTCTTTTTTAATTTAGTTTTGTTTTCTTGTTTTTCTTTTTTGTCTTCTTCAAACTTTATATTTAATTTATCAATAAGTTCAATTATCTTAAACTTTTTGAATAAATACATAACAAGCTTATAAAATCAAACTGAGATTAAAGCTCAAATTCACAATATAATAATAGCTCAAATAATCTTTGGTAAATATATTTCTATATTTGTAGATATATTTGAGTATAAATTATTTACGATATTATCGATATTTACATTCATTATTATTTATTTTTAGGGAAATAACAATATATATATACTTATTGTACTATATTTTAGCAAAAAAACAAAAAAAAATTTGACTATTGTGATAAATTTTATAAAATGCACTAGCACTTTTTAAAAAGTGATATTCGCGGGGGTAACATAAAAGAGTGAGTGTACTAAGGCTTCAACCCTTGGGTGTGCGAGTTCAAACCTCGTCCCCCGCTCCAATTTTTAATTAAAACTTGATATTATGGCTAATAGTCACGGGCTTACATCTAGGATTATAAAAAAACAAGCTGCAGCTAGAAAACTTGCTAAAAACAAGAAAAAAGCTGATCACAGTGTTTTTATGGGTAATGAAAATCCTCAAGTAAGAAAGAATCAATCGTATAAAGCTAGAGCTCATTATTTTGAGAATAAACAAAAATTTCCTAAAAAGAAACTAAAAACTAAAAATATAGAAAACTTAAAAGAACAAGGTATAATAGATGAAAGATGATTTTTTATAAAAGGTAAAAAGAAAAATTTCATTACAAAATCAATGGTAGATAGTAAAGGTTTAGATTTTTACGGTATGCCTAGATAAAAACAAAAACTCAAATATAATTTTTATTTGAGTTTTTTTAATAAATAATTAAAAAAATATGCAAAGATTTTATTTTCCAGTTTTAGAAGCTAGTGATGAAAGTGTAATAGTTAAAAATCCAAATTTATTAAATCAATTAATAAAGGTACTTAGGGTAAAAATAGGTGATGAAGTTATATTTTTTAACTGACATTTAAATATTGATTTTATTTTTAAAATAAAACAAATAGATAAAAGAGAAGTGTATTTAGAAAAAATATCTGAAAAAGAAAATAATTCTGAAATAGATTTTGATTTAAATGTTTTTTCAGCTCTGCCTAATAAACTTGAAAAAATAGAGTATGTTATATCTAAATGAGTTGAAGTGTGAGTAACTTGATTTTACTTTTTTAGAAGTAAGAGAAGCCAAAAGTTAAATATTTCAGGAAATAAAATAGAAAGATTACAAAAAATAATAACTGAAGCAGTAGAACAATCATGAAGATCAAGAATTCCAGAATTAATAATAGAGGACAATATAAGTTTAAGTGACTTTGAAGATAATGAAAATATAGTATTTCATACAAAGGATTCTGAAACTGTAGATATGAAGAATTTGAAGCTAGATTATAGTAAATGAATAAATTTATTTGTATGACCAGAATGAGGTTTTGCAGATGAAGAAGTAGATATATTTAATGACTTATGATTTACAAAAGTTCATCTAGGTAATAGAATATTAAGAACAGAAACAACTCCTGTTGTAACATCTTTTTTTATAATTCAAAATAAATAAAAAAACAAAGCAGAATTAATCTGCTTTGTTTTTATTTTGAAAGAAAATCAATAACTTCTTTTAGTTTTTCATATTGAGTAACTCATGGTAGAGTTATATATTTTCATGTTTGATTATTTAAAACTAGAGTTGTTGGAACAGAGTTTATCTTTAACATTACTCATTGCTTAAATTCTTTTTCTACTTTTCCTACAGTTTCTTTATTGTTAAAACAAGAATTAAATTCTTCAGTATTTACTCACATTTGTTCTGCTAATGGAGCTAAAGAGTTTATACTAAATCATTCTCATCCTCACTTTGTTGTATCAAATATACTATCAATGTATTCTATATATTTTTCACCTCATGCTATTTTTTCTACACATTTTGCAGCAGCAGCTTCTAATCATGCATTCTTATGAGAAGGAAGAGGGAAGTTTTTAAATATATAATTTAGGTTTTCTCAATATTCTTCCATTGCTTTTTTGTGTGCTCATGCTTTGTGTCATTCTATACAAAAAGGACATTCTAGATCTGAGAATTCTATTATAGAAACAAGTGCTCAAGTATTTCATAGTGCAAAACTATTTGATTTTAAATCTGCTGCTATATTATCACTCAAAACATTATATTCTAGATCTTTTATATCACTTTCTTGCTTTTTTAATATTTCATCAATTAATTCAGGTTGTTCTTTTTTAACTTTGTCTATATATCAAAGAATTTCTCTTTTTTGTAGTTCTTGTAATATTATATAATTTTCTTTTCCTCAGATTTTATTATATTCTTTTTCCATTAGAACTTTATTAAAATCAGCCACCATATTTTGAGTAAACATATAGTTTGTTCACACGATAGTTATAGTACAAAGTATTACTATAATCATTAATACTGTATTTCTTTTTGCTACATTTGTTGTTACCATAGTTTCTTATTAAATATTAAAATTTTAAATTATTTATTCTCTTTCTAGAATTCAAAGAGGTTCTTTTAGTTTCTCTGGAGCAGGACTCTTTCTTATCAGATATGTAACTGTACAGTAAAATGTATTGTTCATATCATTAAAAAGATTATTACTCATCATTAAACATCAATTTGATTCTCATATTTTATGTTCTTCTAAACTTTTTACAGAGCTGGAGTTTCATGGTTCTATATGTTTTACTCAATCTATATCATACATATGTCCTGAATAGTTACTTTCTTCTAAATTATCTACATAATCTAAAACACAGGCGTTGGTATCAGGAGTACTTACATAATATCTAATTAAGGGGACTCATACCATAAACAACATAGATAAGGGAATAATAAGTTTCTTTATTATTCTTAAAATTGCTTTTAATATAATCATTTAGTTTTTATTTTTTTAAGTAATTTTTTATATATTAATTAAATTATTGATTTTAGCAAAAAAAATCATCAAAAAACTTTTGTTTTATTTTATTTTTAGAGTATTATGAAACTATCTTTTATTATATAAAAATAATGTTATGTATAAATTTTGATTTAAATCATTGCTAGCATCGCTATTGTTTGTATTACTTTGAACACAAACTTTTGCTGATCAACAAAAATGTACTTATGAAAATATAGTAAATAATTATGATTATATTTATTGATTACAATTATCTGAGGATTTTTCTAAGTTTAGTTTTACAGCTAAAAAAGATGGAAAAACGTTGTTTATAAAAGATTGAGATGATATAACATGAAATTATAACTATGTATCATGATTTAAATATAACTGAGATTTAAATATAAATAAAGAAGGAAAAATATATTGATTTGAAGAAACAGAGGACTCATCTGTTTACGTATTTTTAATGAAAAGTGATAATAAATATACTATATTACAAGATTTAGACTGATTAGATTCTCAAATTGATATAAAAACTATATCATGGTTAAAGTACTATCCTAAGTCTAAAAAATTTATTTTTAATAAAAATGAAAATGGGAAAAAGACTTTGATAAAGAAAATATGTAGAACTATTAAATCTTCATATGTAGATAAAAGTAATGATATAAAATCAACAACATTTAAATTAAGAGATAAAAAGGATTTATTTAAAGATCATGCTACAGTTTCTCAAAAATTAAAAAAATCAAAAGAGTCTAATAAATACTTAGTTAGTATAGATAAGGTAGTAAAAAATATGAGTGATAAAAAATTAGTACAAATGCATGAAAGGCTAGATAAAATAGATACAATATTATTAAAAGATATATATAAAGATGTAATTAATTATTTTAAGATAAAGATTTGATTAGAAATACATAATAGAGAATATACTAGTAGTTTATTACCTAGTTTTATTCAAAATTCAATTTCTCATTACTTACATAAGTGTAGTAAATCTGAAGTAGCTTTTAATCATATTTTTACATGAGAAAATATGACAAGAAGTGTTTTAGGTATTCAAAACTGACTTTGTGTATATGAAGAAACTATACCAAATGACTGAAAAATGGTTTGTAGATATAATCAACCAGAAAGAAATAAACTAGCAGTTTATTATTATAATAATGAAAATAATATAGAAAATAAAGAAATTGAAAAAGAAGCAACAGATATAGTAAATAACTCATGTAAGTTTGTATTTAAAAGATAAAAAGAAAAATAATATAGTAAAATTTTACTATATTATTTTTTTGTGTATATTAGTTTTAATTATATTTTATAACCTATTAAGATGATATTATTAACATATTTAAAAAAGAAATGACTTTTGAGTGAATTATCGGATAAAAAACAATTAAAATCAGATATTCTTTCAGGTATGACAGTTGCTTTAGCTTTAGTTCCTGAGGCTATTGCTTTTTCGTTTGTGGCATGAGTGGATCCTATGGTATGATTACATGCTGCTTTTATTGTTTGATTAGTTACAGCTGTTTTTTGAGGTAGACCAGGTATGATATCAGGGGCTACTGGAGCTTTGGCTGTTGTTATGACATCTTTGGTGGCTATGCATTGAATAGAGTATTTGTTTGCTACACTTGTTTTGATGTGAGTTTTACAAATACTATTTTGAGTCTTTAAGTTTGCAAAATTTGTAAGGCTTATTCCTCACCCTGTAATGTTATGATTTGTTAATTGATTAGCTATTATTATATTTTTAGCTCAGATAGGGCAGTTTAAAGTTAATTGAGTATGGTTGAATTGAAGTCAGGCTATAATCATGTGATTGCTTATTGTAGTTACCATGCTTATAATACATTTTTTACCAAAAATAACCAAAGCTGTTCCGTCAGGGTTGGCTGCTATAATTATAGTAACTCTACTTGTTTTATTAGTACCAGGTTTAGAGGATACTAGAACTGTAGCTTCATATTTATCAGAAAACTGATTTAAAGATTTGGTTTGAAGTTTCCCTGTTTTTCATATACCAGAAATAGATAAATCATTTATAGAAATGTTATATATAATAACTCCTTATGCTTTTGTACTTGCTATTATAGGGCTTACAGAATCACTTATGACACTTACTCTTATAGATGAGATAACAGAAACAAGAGGGAAATGAAGTAAGGAATCTATAGCTCAATGAGTAGCTAATACTACATGTTGATTTTTCTGAGCTATGTGAGGTTGTGCTATGATATGACAATCTATGATAAATATTACAAATGGATGAAGGTGAAGAGCTTCAGGTATAACAGCTGCAGTTTTTCTAATACTTATGATAGTTTTTGCAACTACTTATATAGCTATGATACCTTTAGCTGCATTGGTTGGTTTGATGTTTATGGTTGTAATATGAACTTTTGCATGGCCAACTATAAAAATGATGAATAAAATACCAAAAGCTGATGCTTTTGTTATAATAGCTGTTACTTTTATAACAGTTTATACTTGAGACTTAGCTATAGCAGTTATTTCTTGAGTAATTATATCAGCTCTTGTATTTGCTTGGCAAAAATCACAAGTTATAAATGTGAAAAGATATGTAGACAAAAAAGATATTGTCCACTATGAGCTTGATTGACCATTATTCTTTGGTTCAGTAGAAAAATTCAAAACACTTTTTGATATAAATAATGATACAAAAGAAGTTATAATAGATTTTGCTGAATCAAGAGTTTTTGATCATTCGGCTATAGAAGCTGTTAATAATTTAACAGAAAAATATTTAAAAAAATGAAAAACCCTACATCTAAAACACTTATCAGAGGATTGTAGAACAC
>CAYFMG010000009.1:0-38940 GCA_964344155.1 uncultured Candidatus Peribacteria bacterium
CACACACAAGTACAGGTACAGTTACAACAGAGTCAACAACAATGATAACAGATACCTATAGATGTAATAACGGAACACTAGAAGATATCTGACAAACTACAAGTTTATCATGTAACACAAGTTATCATGATGAAGGATGAACATGTACAAGTGATACAGATTCACAACAATGTACACAAACATGAGCACCAGCAAATACTACATACAATGTAGTAAATGTTCCAGCAACATGGGATTCATCTACAAGTTCACGGATAACAACAAACTGTACATGGACATGTAATCCATGAACACAACTAGATAACGGATCATGTACATCATTCCCATCAAGATCACTAAGATTTAATGATGATGATAGTGCTGATTTAAAAAGAACACCATCTCAAGTTTGAGATAGAAAAACTTGGACATGGAGTGGTTGGGTGAAAAGAGGTAATATAGTAGAATCTTGAATTTTTACAGCAAATCAAAGTTATACACCATATTTTGATATTATGTTTTGATGACATGAAGCAGCGGCTGATCAGTTAAATGTATTAAACTGGCTTTGATCAACTAATTGATGAGCATCAGTTCACTTAGTATCAACAATGAAATTTAGAGATCCTTCAGCATGGTATCATATAACTGTATCTGTTGACACAACTGAAGTTACTTCATCTGAAAGAGTAAAAGTTTATGTTAATGGAAATAGATTAACAGATTTTACTAAAGAAATCTATCCAGTTCAAAATTATGATACAGAAATGAATAAACAAACTATACATAGTATTTGATCAGCAATAGAAAGAGGAGTTTATTCAGATTGATATTTAGCAGATATAAACTTCATAGATTGACAAGCTTTATCAGCTACTGCTTTCTGAGAATTTGATTCAGTTACAGGTCAATGGAAAGCTAAGGATTATACGGGTACTTATGGTACAAATGGTTTCCATCTAGATTTTGGTAATGATGCAGCACTTTGAGCAGATACTTCAGGTAAAGGTAATGACTGGACTGTTAACAATATAGACGCAACAGACCAAATGCTAGACATGCCAGGGAATAATTTTGCTACTTTGAATCCGTTATCTATAGCTTCATGAATGACGTATTCAGAATGAAATTTAAAATCATCATGATCTAATTCTTCTCGTCCTCGTTCAAAAGCTAATATGGCAATCCCTAGTTCAGGAAAATGGTATTGGGAAGTAGTTAGTAATTGAACAACATCAACACAATTTACTGTTTGAATGACACCTTATGAATGAACTGTTTGAGCATTTCCTGATTTTGGTGGTAGTTGAATAAGAAGAGTTGAAGTTTCATTTAATTCTTGAGATACAATTTGATTATTTGTTGATAGGGATTCATGAAAAATGCAATATAGAATAAATTGATGAACAATTCAAGATGTTACATTTAGGTCTAATTTAGATAGTTCATTAACTTATTTCCCACTTTTCCAAATTGACTGAGCTAATACAGAGACAGCTACCTTCAACTTCGGTCAAGGGTGACAAACTGGATTACAAGACTGTGCTGGAGCTGGTGGTAAATTTAAGTATTGTCCGCCAACAGGATATAAGGCATTGAGTACAGGGAATATGCCTGATTCTTATAGTTATACAACAGTATAATGAACAACTTCAGCAGTAAGTAGTCTTACAAGCTGATTAGTATGATATTGGCCTCTTCACGATTTTCATGCTGCAATAATTTGACCTAATGCAGCAGGAAGCTCATGAGTATCAATAAAATCAAATTGAGTATTTGGTGATTATGCAAGTTTTGATTGATCAAGTTGAGTAAATGTAGATTTTAATTCTAACCCAATTACATGAAATAGTAATAGATCTATATCTCTTTGGTTTAGAACAACACAAAGTGATGGAATACTAGTAAGTTTGGGAACTCAAACAATTTGAACATGATCTGCTCCTGGTACAAGTTATGTATTAGCAGTATCTCCTAGTCATGTTGTAATGTATGGTGGTACATGACCATATGATAGAACTGTTGCTACTAGTAAAAGTTATTTAGATTGAAAATGGCATCATCTTTGAGTTACTTACAGTTCATGAGTAAGTACAGCTTATGTAGATGGAGTATTGTTATGATCAGCTTCTTCAGTAACACTAAATACTTGAAGTGAAGGTATATATTTTTGAAGATGGAATGATGCTAATAGATTTTATAATGGTAGTTTAGATGATGTGGCTGTATGGAACCGTGCATTAAGTTCTTCTGAAATTTCTCAATTATACAATGCATGATTAACAACTCATACAAAAAACACAATCAAAGATCCTAGTAAACATTTTGATGTTGTAAAATATACATGAGGATGAAGTACTAATACTATTACAGGACTTAATTTTCAACCTGATTTAGTATGGTATAAAAATAGAGAAGCAACGAATTCATGGCATGGTTTAGCAGATTCTGTTAGATGAGCAGGTAATCAAATTTGTTCAAATGCAACAGATGCAGAAGTGTATAATACAGAATATCTAAAATCATTTAACTCTGATGGTTTCACACTTTGAGGTCATGGTCAACCAAACACAAACTGACAACAATATGTGTCATGGAACTGGAAAGCAGGATGATCTACTGTTACAAATACTGAATGAACTATAACATCACAAGTAAGCGCTAATCCTGATGCAGGTTTTAGTATAATTGGATATACAGGTAATGATGTTATTTGAGCTACTATATGACACTGATTAAGTAAGGAACCAGATTTAATACTTGTAAAAAATAGAACATGAATAGATAATTGGGCTGTTTATCATAGTAGTATTTGAGCACAAAGTTATTTAAAACTAAATTCTACAGATGCTAGTATTGTAAGTTTTACAACATGGAATGATACTGAACCTACTTCAAAAGTTTTTTCTACTTATAAAGATCATAGAAATAACAGACTTGGTATGAATTATATAGGTTACGCATTCCACTCAGTACCATGATATTCTAAAGTATGAAGCTATACAGGTAACTGAAGTGTTGATGGGCCGTTTGTTTATACTGGGTTTAAGCCTAGGTATGTTATGATGAAGAGGAGTGATAGTACAGGTGATTGGGTAATATTTGATAATAAAAGATCTGGATATAACTGAGATAGTGATCAACTAAGTGCAGACTTATCTGATCCTGAATATGATTGAGCATCTTATTGATGAATGATTGATTTATTATCAAACTGATTTAAATTAAAAACAACTTCTGGTAATAAAAATACTTCATGATGAAATTATATTTATATAGCCTTTGCAGAAGCACCGTTTAAGTATGCTACGGCGAGGTAAAGTATAACCCATCTCTGAATCTCTTTTTCAATACCGGTCTCTTCTAGAGACCGGTATTTATATTTCTCTATTTTAAGCCAATTTTAATATATATTAAAAAATAAAAAAGATTTGATATTTGTTTTTAATTTGTTATACTTGAAGTAAGTAATTTAAAAGTAAAAAATACAGTATGCCTAAAAATGAAGTTTGAGAGCTAAAAAATATATTAACAGATTTTATTGTTGAACAAAAGCAATTCAATAATGAACAAAGAGAGTTTAATAAAAGAATAGAAGAAAAAGTTGATAAATCACAGTACTTTTTGGAAGAAACAATAGCACAAAATACAAAAATGTTTTTTGAAGAACAAACAAGAATGAAAAAACGTCTAAGAAAAGTAGAAGATAAGACTTCAGAATTAGAAAATGACACATTAGATCTATCATCTCAAATCAAAGTATTACAAAGAGCTTAAAAAAATAAAAAAATTCTATAAAAATATAGAATTTTTTTTGCTTTTATATCAATTATGATTATATTATTTATAGTTTAAAAATAGTATAAAAACAATGAAAAAAAGATTCCTGTTATTTTTGATTTTTATTATATTTCTGTTTACAACAGTAACCTTTTTTTTGATCCTGAATTATCTAGATCCATATAGCTACAAAGTAACAGCAATGGTATCAATTATATCCACGTTTGTATTGTGATTATCTTCTTTTCTGACACTGATATTTTATTTTTTCAAAAAAATACATTACAGATGAAGAGTATATGTTCATCATGTATTAACAAGCTTTAGGCAAGGATTTTTTGTATCCCTGTATCTATTATGATTAGTCTTTTTTAATATACTGTGAGCATCCATACTACTAACAGGAAGCCTATCACTTATAATAATAATATTTTTAGAACTATTTATACAAAACCTAGAAAATAATTAATAATTTAGAAAAATACAATGAGAAAAAATTTATTACATATATGACACAAAGAACTATCTTATGAAATAAGAGAAATAGTAGATGTAGCAAATAAAATAACATGATTTTGAAGAGAAATATTTCGGGAAAATATCTGAGATCCAGTAGAAAAATGAGAACCAATTCCAGAATGGATGAAAGAAATAGTAGAAAATGCAGTAAAACTAGATGAAGTATATGGGTATTGTCCTACTAGATGATTAGATGCTGCCAGAGAATATATAGCTTCAAAAAATCCAATAATAGAAAAAGAAGATATATTGTTTTTTAACTGATTATGAGATGCTATAAATAAAATATATAGAAGCCTGTCTTTTGATTCTAGAGTAATCTGACCAAACCCAGCATATTCTACGCATTCTTCAGCAGAAGCTCATCATGCATGATCAGCACATATTACATATTCTTTAGATCCAAATAATAATTGGAATCCAGATTTAGAAGAGCTTGAAAATAAAGTAAAATACAACCCAAATATAGTATGAATACTTGTTATAAATCCTGACAATCCTACATGAGCAGTATTCTCTAGAGAAGTAATTGAATCAATCGTTGAAATAGCAAGAAAATATAATTTATTTCTCATTTTTGATGAAATATATGAAAAATTAACATACAAAGAAGAAGATAGAACTCTACTTCATGAAGTAGTTTGAGATGTGCCTGCTATATCTATGAAATGAATATCAAAAGATGTACCTTGGCCAGGATCTAGATGTGGGTGGATTGAAGTATATAATGCTGATAAGGATGAAAACTTTAAAAGCTATATACAATCTATTTTGTCAGCAAAAATGCTAGAAGTATGTTCAACTACTCTACCTCAGTTTGTATTACCAAAAATATATGAGAGTGAAAATTATAAAAAATCACTAAAAGAAAGAATAGAAAAATATCACTTGAGAGCAAATCTAGCAGAAGAAATATTATGAGACCTAAAAGAAATTACTCTAGTAAAACCAAAATGAGCTTTTTATTTATCTATAACATTTAATATGGATAATCTAAATGCAAGTTACATACCAAATATAAAAGAATATGATATAGAGTCATATGTTACTAAATTTTTATCATGAGTAACTAGATTTGATAAAAGGTTTTGTTATTACATGTTAGCTAAAACATGAGTATGTTCAGTACCTCTTAGTGGCTTTAATTCCCACTTTGAATGATTTAGAATAACTTTACTAGAAGAAGATGAAAAAAAATACAAGTTAATACTAGAAAAAATAAGAGATTTTATTTTAGAATTTAAAAAATAAAGAAATACATAACTCACCTTTGAATTTCCTCTCTTACTTAAGAGAGGAAGGCCACAAATTAAAGTACTTGTAACCCCTTTCTCTTAAGTAAGAGAAAGGATTCAGGATTGAGTTATGAAAAAATAATTCATAATTAAATAAATTTTGTTTACAAAAGGAAAAATATTATTATCTGCTTTTTTGCTTTTCTCTATAGCTTGATGAGTATCATATGCTCTTACAAATAATCAAAAAGGGGCTATTTTGGATAACTTTAAAGAAAAACAGTATGATCTACTTTTTGAATCTAATCTTTGAGATTTCTCATCAGAGTTTAGTGATATTTTTGATATCTCAAAAAAAGTAAGTATCTATAGTAAAAAGTGAGATGAGAATCAAGAAGAGAGACATGAGTTAGAAGAAAAAAATGAAGAATTATTAGATAAAATCACATCATTAGAATTATCTGTAAAACAACTAGATATAGATATAAAGATTGCTTTACTCAAAGTTGATAAAATAAATAAAAAAATAATTACAACAAAAAGAGAAAAAGAAATAAATGAAAAAACCATAGCCGATTTAAACAAAAAAGTATCTGAAAATATGGAAACTTTACTTGAATATATGGTATATATCTACAAAAAAACAAATACAGCGTATGAAAAAAATCAAATAGATAACTTGAAAAGTATACTATTAAATGGAGAAGATATTTCAGATATGATTAATGATTTGTATTTTAAATGATTAATACAAATAACTTGAAAAAAACTTGTAGATAATCATAGAAAATATGTTTCTCAGTTGTATCTAAAAAAAGTTGAACTAGAAAAACAAGAAGAAAACCTGAAAAAACTTAGAAAAATGTGAATCATAGAAAAAAAAGTATTATCAGACAAAAAAGATTTTAAAGAAAGACTTTTGGAAGTATCAAAATGACAACAAAAACTTTATGAAGACTATGTAAAAGATAAGTTGAATATAGAAAAAAATATGATACTTAAATCTTTTAAAGAAAAACTAAAGTTTAACAACGTAAGAGATTCTATACTAAAAAAATATAACTGTGAATTTGTAGATGTATCTAAAAATACTGCAGAAGTAAGAGCTCTTAGATGAAAATGTCTTGATATAAACAAGATGATATATTCAGAATCAAAGCTTAAAAAAGCAGACACTGAAGGCTATAATTTTGAATATTGGCCTGTCTATCCAGATACAGGAATAACTGCTTATTTTCATGATAAAGAATACAAAAAAGATTTCTGATCAGAACATGATGCTATAGATATAGCAATAGAACAAGGTACACCTATAAGAGCACCTGCTGACTGATATGTTGTTTATATAGAAGAACCAGATAGTCAAGATTATGCATATATTGCATTAAAACATCATGATTGATATATGACAGTATATGGGCATATAAGTGATGTACTTGTTGATGAATTTGATTATGTAAAAGCATGAGAGGTTTTTGCTCAGACAGGTTGAGAGTTTGGTACTTTTGGTGCTTGATTTATGACTACTTGACCACACTTACACTTTGAAGTATTTAGAGATAGAGAGTATGTAGATCCTTTAACAGTATTAGATTTATCACATATACAATTTACAAGAGTTCCAGAGAAATATAAAATAAAATTCTATAGTGATTTCAAGCTAAGAAGATGATATGAATTTAAAAATAAAACAGAAAAATCAAGAGTATTTGTATTAAAATGAGATAATGAAATAGAAAGACAAAAATATATGTTAGAAAAATATGCTGTGGGGACATTTAATGATTGGCAAATGTGGGTTGATGAAGCTCTAGACTGAAATGTAGATCCTTCATTTGCAATGTGTATATGATTAGCTGAAACTACACTTTGAAAATACCTAAAAACTCCATTTAATATCTGAAATATCTGAAATACTGATTCATGAGACACAAAAACATTTCCAAATGCTAGAAGTTGAGTTTATTGGATGATAAAAACACTTAATAATAGATATCTATGACAATATAATGAATTAAGGCTACTTAGTAGGTATTGAAATCATGATCCTAGAAAGCCAATTTACGCATCTAGTCCTGATAACTGGCATAGAAATATAGTAAAATGTTTAAGTCATTTGAAGTGAACTTATGTTCCAGATAACTTTAATTTTAGGTTAACGGAGTAAAAAACTGCATTATTTTTGCTTTATAGAGAGATATATGTTAATATTTAATTATATTTATTACATGTATCTTTTTATTATGAAAAAAATACCACTTTGAATTTTATTTTATATTTTATTAGCATTATTTGATTTTAGTATATCATATGCTGCTGTTTGAGATAAAGAATTAGCAACGTCTAAGGAAAATATATGAATTATTGCTGCATTTTTTAATACTCAAGTACTTTTAAATATCGTATTTGCTGGTATTACTATTCTTGCTACTTTTGCTCTTTCAAAAATAGTGTCATGAAAACTGACAGTCTATATTGAAAATATGGGATCAGCTGAATGAACTAATAGAGAAGAATTAATATGAGTTATAACTAGAACTGTTAATATTGCTATTTTAGTTATATGATTTTCAATTACATTATCTATACTTTGAGTTGATATGGGAATATTTATGGGATGATTATGATTTTGAATCTGATTTACTCTGAAAATATTTTTATCAAACTTTATAGCGTGAATTATTATGGTAACACAATGAACTTATCATAACTGAGATTTAATAGAAGTATGAGGTAAAATGTGAAATATTAGAAGAATCCATTCTTTATTTACTGAAATAGAACAATTTGATGGAGTAGTTTATTTTGTACCAAATGTTAAATTTTTAGAAGACAATGTATCAAACTATCATTCAAATAGTAAAAGAAGAGTAGAAATAGAAGTATGAGTTGATTATGCTACAGATATAGTAAAAGCTAAACAAGTAATGAGTCAGGTTATAGAACAATTCCCAAATGTATTAAAAGCACCTTATCCAGATATTATTGTAAATAAACTAGATAATAGTTCTATACAACTTTTATTAAGATTTTGGATAGATTCAAAAGATGAATATTTTACAATGAAATCAAATGTAACAGAAACTATTAACTTAGCTTTTAAACAAGCTGATATAACTATACCGTTTCCACAAGTTACTATTAGTAATAGAAAATAAAAAAGATGTTTTTAAAAACATCTTTTTTTGTTAAGCTCTTCTTCTTGAGAATAAGAATCAAGCAATAAGTAGGGAAATAAGTAGTAGTATAATCATCTCAGGTCATGTTTGTACTTTTGTAGCTTCAGATAAATCTCATTCAAAAGTTTCTCATTCTTCATTTTCAGCTACAGCTTTTACAGCAAAGTAATCATATTTAATTTCATCTCATTTTATTTCTACTTCAAATCTTGGAGTATCTACTGTTTCAATTAATTCTAATTTACCATCTTGAGATTTTTTATATACATTATAGCTTTTTGCTTCTTCAACTTTATCCCAAGTTAATATTGATTTTGATTTTAGTTCAACTAATTTCAATCATGTTATTTTTAAATTATCTTTATTGTCTTTAGTTTCTTCAACAACTTCTTCTTCAGCTACAACTTCTTCTTTTTTCTCAGCAGCAGCTAATACTACTTCGTTTACAACTATACTAGCAGCTCATAGTTCTGTTTTTTCATGTCATAATTCATCTACTACTTTTACATCTATTTTATATGTTCAAGCTTCTTCTGGAGCAACCATTTTAGCATTATAAACTCCATCTTTTGTTTCTTTTAGTTTAGTTAATATATCATTTATTATTACACTTACATTAACAAGTCATGGGTTTGTTACAACTTCAATTTCATAACTGTTTTCTGTATCTACTGTTTCAGGAGTTACTTTTACATTTTTTATATTTAAACTAGCTAAATCTACTTTTATACTTACTTCATTAGATTCTCATATCACATTCATATCAGCATCTAGTACTTGAGCTTTAAATGTATTATTTCAATCTGCTAAATCACTTACTTCAACCTCAAAAACTCAATCATTATTACTAGTTGTTTTAACTTCTTTATCATTATTTACTATTACTTTTATTTGGTGATTTTTTTGAGTATTACCAGATATTGATATACTATTTGTTCATATAGTTAATCATGTTTCAGGTGATAGTATTGATATATCTATATTTGCTACAACCTCTTCTTTTTCAACTGTTGCTTCCGCTAATCCAAAAACAGTATCATCATTTAAATCATAGATGTATATATTTTGAACTCAAGTTGTTTTAAATTTTACAGAGTTTTCAAATTTTACTTTTCATTGATCAGAAGCTAGAAAATTATAAGTATTATCCTTTAGTGCTGTAGGTAACTCAGCCTCAGGATCACTTTCTGAAAATATAAGTATAGTTCAATCATAATCTAATACTGTTTCATTATTTTTATCAACAGCTTCAATAGTTAAATCAAGAGCCTCTCATACCTTTACAGTAGTAGGATCAAAAGTAACTTCAAAGTGATCAATTCAAGCAGCAAAGATTTGCGAAAAACTTAGCATAGAAGCTAATATAGTTATAATAGATTTATTTAGTAGTTTCATAATATATTTGATATATAGTAAAATACACTATTGCATTCTATCCAAAAACCAAAAAAATAAAAATTATTTTGTTAAAAAAGTCCTTTACTTAATCTTGTTTTATAGTTTAATAATATTTGGGAAATTATTGTCTGTTATAGATGATATAAAACTTTGGTAGTATTCTATCTTTTTAAGTAATAGTTCTTTATGTATTTCATCAAGTTCACTTAATAAATCATCAATAAGTAATACAGGTTTTTTACCTGTCATTTTTTCTATAAATATTCACTCTATAAGTTTTAACCATATTATAACACTTTTTGTTTCTCATCTTGAAGCAAAGCTTGATATACTATTTCAATCAACCAATATATCAAAATCATCTACATGTGGTCATATAGGAGTTCTAGCTAGAATTATATCTCTATCTATATTTTTAGCCAGATATGTTTTTATATCTTCAGAAATATTGTCTTCTGATACTTTAGTTAGGTAAGCAAATTCTACTTTTTTATTTTTATTTCAAAAATACTCAAGCGTTGAAGGTATAGATTCTTTTATAAAATTTATTACTTTGAATCTATATTTATATATTTCTTCAGCTAAGGCTATAAATTTATTATTCCAGAACTCTATATCTTGTTTTGAGCATTTTTTTTCATAGATACTTTTTAGGGTTTTATTTCTGTTTCTTATTACTTTTTTGTATTCACTTAGTAGGTTTGAATAATTTTCAAAAGAGTTTTTAAGGACTTCATCTAAAAAATCTCTTCTTAAACTAGGAGATAGATACATTATGTTCATTATGATAGGAGAGAATATTACACACTTATGAGTTGCTTCCTTGAATTTTTTAATTGATATTTTGTTATTATTAAGCATAAAGCTTTTTTTTCAAGTTTCTTTTGAGTAGGAAAAAGAAACTTTTTCTTCTTTATCTGTAATATATTCAACAAAAAAATAATCCTCTCACTTTTTTATTAGTTCATCTAAATTAAGTCAAGTGATTGAATTATTTCAAAGCGCACTTAAAGCTTCTAGTATATTAGTTTTACCTTTTCAGTTTTCTCAAACAATAAAATTATGTTTATCTAGAGATTCTAGTTTTAACTCATTAAAATTTCTAAAATTAATTAATCTTAATTCTTTAATCATTGTAATGGGATTATTTCATTATATTTGCTATAGCTATCTGATCTGCTATAACTTTTTGTTTTGAACATCAAAGTAGATCTTCTCTTGATACTTTTTTATCTGTTTCAATATCTTCTCTTAACCTAGATTCACTTTCTACAACAGATATAGTAGGTTTTATTCAAGTAGTATCTACCTCTTCTAAAAGCTCTATATACTTTAAAATTCAATTAATATCTCCAGCTATTTTTTCATTATCTACACTTATTTTACTTAAGTTTTTTGATAATTTTCCAATTTGGTCTTGTGTTAAACTCATTTATTTGTATTATTATGTAAAATGGATATTATATGTAATATAATTTTAATTTTAAAAAAATCAAGTATGTGATTAAAAGAAATGTTAAAACAAGCTTTTTCTGATGAAGAAAAAATCATACAAGAGAGGTATACTGCATCTAAGTTTAGCCTTATTTTGTCAGCTACCTTGTTTTTTATAAACTTTTATTTTGTTTGAGCTAAATTTTATTTAGAATATTTTATTGAAAGCTTAATTTTTGTTTATATCTACTTACTTTTGTCATTTGTATTTTACTTTTACTTTTTAGTTAGAAAGCTTTTGTATTGAAAAGCTAAAGAGTATGTTTTTGCAATTTTAGCATTTGTTTTGATATTATTTTTCGTAACTTTTATGTCACCTGTTTTTGCTGAGTGATGAGTGAGTGTTTTTCTAGATTTCCTTAGGTTATTTTTTAATTAATTTTTTATGTTTAAAAAGAGTTTAGTTTTAATTTTTTCTATTTTATTTTTGATTTCTTGTTGATCTTCTATAGATACTGATACATCAGGATTAATGGAAAAGACTACTCCTAGTTTATCTATTCAGATACCAACAACTTGGGAGGTTATTTCTAATGATAAAAATATATTACCAAGTATAAAGGATTCAAAGATAGAGTTGGCTGTTAGTTCACCTAAGACGGTTAATGGTTTTGCTAATAACTTATTAATATTATCTGATGACTTAAAGAAGTTTACAACATCAAAGGATTTTTCTATGCTTAATAATATATGAGCAGAAACAGATTATCTTGATTATAAAAAGCTTGAATCAAAAGAGTTTACTTTTTTGGATGAGGAACAAAGCCTATTATACATCTTTGAGGCTAAATACAATCTAGACACTCCAAGACTAAAATTTCTTCAAACTGCTCACATTTGTAACCAAAATAAGGCTTTTTTCTTAACTATTGCCATCCCAACAACAATAAAAGATACTTCAAAATATGAGTATTTACTTAGTACTTTTGAGTGTAGGTAAGCAAAAAATTATAAAAAACTAATAAAAGATTTGCTTTTTATTAGTTTTTTATATAATTACTCACACTAATATATATCTGGTGCCATGGCAGAGTGGTCATGCAGAGGTCTGCAACACCTTGTACAGCGGTTCAATTCCGCTTGGCACCTCCAAATAAAAATTAAAAAACTGATTAGTTAAATACTAGTCAGTTTTTTCGTGATAGATTCTAGTATTACAATAAATAAACTTGATTTTTTTAAAAATATAGTTATTATTAACAATAGTACTAATAAACGATGTTAGCTACAAAAGGAGAAAAAAATGAGTGTAACAAAGTATAATTTACCAATTTCAGTTAATGAAAAATTTACTGAAGAGATTATAATAGGTAAGTTGGATGAAATAACAGGAGGTACAGGATATAAGTGTGATTTCACTAAAGATCCTAAGACAGGATTTGTTATAAATATGATTTTTATTCATGAAGGGTTTAATCCTAATATTGCATATGCATTAAGGGATAGGTTTCCAAATTCAAAGATAACCTTTGCTGATTAAATAAAAACATTTAAAAACAGGAAACATTTGTTTCCTGTTTTTTTGTATATTAAATTTCAATTAATACTCAATAATTTCATCAATTTTATTAAAAATTCTATCATTCCATTCTTTTTTTCTATATTTCATAACTAATTCAGCTAATACTTTACATCTTTCAATCTCAGGAATATTGTTTGTTTTTACGTAAAAAAGATAATTATCATAAACATCAGCCATTTTTATTATCATTGCATCTTCTCATACTATAGAACATCTTTTTACAATATCTTCTAATATTTCAGATTTTTCTAATTTTTTATTCTTTGAGTTAGCTTTTATTATTTCTAATACTTCATTTCAAAATAAATTATTAATTTCATATTCTGGCATTTCTGTATCCTCTAAACCATCATGTAGTAATCATGCTATTTGTAAATCTTCATTATATCAATGATTCCAAAGATAGACTCATACTCTTACACTATGGTATAAAGCAGGCTTTTTTTGATCTTCTTTTGGATAATATTTATGTAATAATCTTAATGCTTTTTCAAATTTAAATCAATTCATATTATTTTAATTATTTAGTAAAATATCTAATACTTTAGGTAAATATATATCTCTATTATTTTTAATCCATTTTCTTTTATTTGCAAGTTTTTCATCTAATTTCTCATCATTAATCAAATTTGGAATATCTTCTATACTATCATGAAAATCTCTATATTGATGTATTAATCATGAATTATTATAAAAATCTTTATAAGCTTCTTCTGTTTTCTGATATATTCAACTAATAGTATTAGAATTTATTGTAACCTCTAAAGGACTATGATCCATTTCTCACTTAGGGTTTGAGAAAATTAATCACATAACAGTTAAAGATGTTTTTGCACATAATCACCTTAAAACTCATACCTTGTTTATAATTGTTATATTATTAGGTATATTAACTCAATTTAAAAAATTATTTGGTATGGGGTGTCTTGGAACTACAGCTATTTTATATGGTAGTTTTCAAAGTATTCCCCACATTTTAGGATTATATTCTTTTTCAGTTTTTTTATCATTTATTTTAACATTAGAAACAACTATATCAAATGTTTCAATTTGATTTAAATCTGTATCCATAGTCATATCAGTACAAGTTGCAAGCTTGTAAACATCTATACATGATTGTACTTGATTTTCAAATTTTCAAGAAATATCAGTTCTGAATCATATACATTTTTCATGTATTCATTTAGATCAGTCTATAATATTTATATCTTTATGTTTTGATAAAAATTTAGAAACATTAAAAAGTTCTAAATCAGAATTAAAAGGTGTTACATAAATATTCCACTTTATTCAGTATTTCTTAAATTCAGATATTAAAAATTCTAAAGAATATAGTTCTCAAATTTCTCTTATTGCAAAATTTACTTTGTTCATTTTATTATTGTGTTAATTAATGTAGAATATCATTTTACCATATTATCAAAATGAGTATGATCAAATACTAATATATCAGTTCAAGATTCTTTTAAAGTATTATTCCATTTTTCAATATGATTATTTTTTATTTCTTGGTTAAAATAAGGGAAATGGTATGTGGCTCAGACTATAAAATCAGGAACATTATTTAAATCTGATAAAATAGTAATTGCTTTTTTAACTCATGTTACTAGTAAAATGATTTTATCAACTTTTACTTGATTAATATTTTTCTTGAATCATTCTCATAATAGTAGTTCTGGTTTATAGCTTGTTTTTCTTTTTAAGACATCGTTTTTGACTTGAGGAGTATTTATTTGAGTTATATGAGGATTTTCTTTTATTGTTTTCTGAGATATGGATATAGAATTATCAGTTGAAGATACATATAAGTCTTTATTTTGTATATCTGCTAATAACCAGTCATCTGAAACAACTTCTCCTTCTCATAATAATTGAGACATATTTAATAGTCATGTAGTTTTTCCTACTCTATGTCATCATACCATCATTATTCATCAAGTTTGTTCTGATTTTATTGCTGATCAGTGTACCGGTAATATTGATTCATTTCAATTACACCATAATGTAGCTAATCAGCTTATTGCTGATTTAAATATTCAAAATCAATCTCATTCAACATATGCTGTATTACTATTATTATTAATAAATCAAAGAGCTTTTGTATTATATGTAGAATTAAAATATAATTTTCATAATGAGTCATTATATTCTTTTTTATTAATTATTTCAAATTTTTCCTCTAGTAATTCAAATAGAGAAAAATCGTTAAAGTATACTTCTATTTTAAATCAATTTGAAAGTCTAAGCATAGCTGAATGGTAATTTTTTATTCATTCAACTCATTTTATAACATTTAAGCTTTCTATCCAGTTTATTTCACTATCTATAGTTTCAATATGTGTATTTGTAATTATTGTATTCATAATAAGTTATACTACGGTTATTTTATATTTTTTTGATCTTGAAAGATCTAAGTTTAATGGAGGTTTAATACCTTTAAATTCCATATATTCATCATTTTTTTCTTTTAAGAAGTTTTTATCCCATTTATAATGAAAATCTTCCATAGAGCCTTTTTTTCAAGTAATTAAGAAATTCCAGAAATGTTCATAATCAGTATACATAAAAGAAATATACTTTTGGTCTAGTTCTTTATCAAAATCAAATATTTCTTTTAATAATCATTTTCATATTTTAAAAGCTTCTTCTTCATATATAAAATATTTTACTTTAAAATCATTACTTAAACTTAGAGGTAGAGGTCTAGAGTTAACTATTTCTAGCATATTATCATATTTATGGGTAGTTCAATATTGAACTAAGTGTCAAAAAACATGAGATAATATAAATAATGTTCACACAACACCTCTTTTTCTAACATCTATAGCAATTATGTTATTTTCCCATTGAGCAACCTGATCAGCTAAACTAATTTGATGATCAAAAAGATAAACATCTAAATCATAATTACTTTTTAAATATTTTATTGTTTTTAAAAGTAATTTTTCAAAATTATAATTCATTTTTAATTAATTATTATATAAAAAAACAAGGAACACTTAATATTAAGATTAAGTTTTTCAATACATGCATATATTACATATTTCTCTACTAAAGTAACCAGTAATAGCTTCCATTCTAATATTTTGAAACTCCTTTCATAAATAAATATCTAGTAAATTTTCTTCACTAACATTTCAAAAAACATTATTTGAATGATAATCATTACAGCATAATATAAAATCTCAATTTGAATTAATGGTTATACAATTAGTAGCTTTACAAAAAAAGTTTTTTGTTTGATCTGGCGAAAGATCAATTTCACCTCATCTATTATAAAACTTTCATTTTTGATCCATTTTTTTAAATTTAAAGATTATACCATCAGGATTATTCTCTTTATAATTTATTACTTCTTTAAGTCATTTAGAAGGTTTGGATCAATGCTGGGTTACTGTTAATTTATTTACTCAACAATCTACTAGTTCTTTATATAACTCAAGAGTTAAGTAGTCACCATTAGAATATATTACTATGGTTGCTTCAGGCACATTTTTTGATGCTATAGATATAAGTTTAGGGATCCTTTTATCTAAAAGGGGTTCATTATATCTTTGTAAACATATTTCTCATTTATATCATACTTTTCAAAGATCAGAAACAATTTTCGTAAATACTTCTTCATTCATAAAAGAGTTGTTTTTAATTAGAGCATTATTATGTTTACTGTTTGGACAGTATGAACATTTTCTATTACATGCTGTGGATGTTTCTATATCTACTACTTCAATATTTTGAATTAAATATTCTTTATGTTCCATAGATAAATATGTATCAATATGATTCATAAGGTATTTTTTAAAAGGTTAATATATAAATTATATAAAAATAACAATTATTAATAATACTTAACTGTTGATTTTTATATAACATGATTGTATTTTTAATCAAAAAGAAAAATACTGAAAAAATTAAGAAAAAAATATTAATATTTATACATTTGACTTTCATAAATAAATCCATATCTTAATTTGGATATTCATTTTCTAAACGTCAGAAGAAATGGTATCGTAGTTTTTTCTATAATTTATCTGACAACCGTAAGGAGAAAACGCCTATGCGTAGTTATACCAAGAAGTTGTTATCAACGGTAATACCACCAATTGTGGCAGCATTTATGTTGATTGGAGGAGCTGCTCAGGCATCTGAATCGCCACCAGGTTTTAGTGATCTGGATCGCTGTCCTATGACAGAGACTATGGTTGACGAAGGTGCTACTGCTGTAACTGCAGCACTTGATGAAGGCGCTACTGCCGTAATGGCAGTTAACAAAGATGTGACGCCATTTGTACAACAGGGGCCAGTAATGGCTTCAGTTCAGACAATGGGATCACAGTCTATCGCGGTAGCTGTTGCTACTCAATTTAAACCGGAACCATCGAGTGAGATAGGAGAGGGTAGTAGTGGACACACTATTATGCCTGAAACCTTTTCTCTACAGGATTCTTCCTGACGACGGTTCTTAACCCTTACATAAAAAACTCCCCCTAGGGGGAGTTTTTTGCTATAAGAATATAATCAATTTTTCACTTGACTTATAAAGAAAAAATATTATAATAAAGTCACTGAAATATCCATAGGGGATGTGGAAGTATAAACTTTCTTAAAGTACAGGAGATACTAAGATGATATTAAGAAATTTAATTAAAGAGAAATCGCATAATATTAATTTAATATTAGCAATTTCATCAGGGCTATTAACAGCAACATTATATGTTGGTAATTTAAATTATCCAACAAATGCTATAGTAGTAACTTTGGTTATATTATCTGCTGTTTCTATTCTTGCTATAACTCAAATAGCAAAAAATATAAACAATAGTGATAAAATTAAAGAGTTGAAACAAATAGTTACAACTCTAGAAAAACAAATTAAGGAGGTATTAAACAAATAAACGTAAGTTGTAGTTATTTTTTTAATCTAGATTGATTGATTTATTAATATATATATGGTGATTATAATGAATAACTTAGAGAAATAAGAGGCTGTAGAATAATCTACAGCCTCTTTATTTTTTTTATTGTTCTTTCTCAGATTCTTCGTAAAGATTTTTCTCTAATCCTTCAATTACAAAATCTAAATCTTTTATAGTAATACTTAATCCTTCAATTTCTTCATTTAATCACTTTATTTCTGATTTTAGTTTTTCAATTTCTTCCTGTTTTTCTTCAAGTGTATTTATACAACTATTTGTTGTTGATTTAACTTTTGCTATTTCTACATCTACATTAGATGTATCATTGTTACAAGAAAACAATAAAAAAATAGGTAAAATTAGTAGTATTTTTTTCATAACATTTTTTATTACAACATAATCATTATTATGTTACTCGTAATTTAATTTTTGTCTAATAATTATTTGAAAAAAATAAATTTTAATTATTATACCTTAAGTTTACTTACTAAAAAAACAAACCATGAAAAAAATACTTATTTTAATCACTTTACTAATCATACCATTTAGTTTATTAGCAGAGTATAAAATTACTGAAAAAGATAAAATGTTGATAAACAAAGTAGAGAAAAAAATATATAATATAATTGATTCTAGTTATCGTTATGAAAAGCCTATTACACCTGATTTTATTATAAATAGAATAGAAACTATTATAGAAGAGAGAAATCTTAGTTGAAGATTAAAAGTAGTACTTGAAACTATTATAGAAAATATAGAAAAAAAATATACAGTATCTCTAAAAATAGAAAATACAACATGAATGGAAGCAGATTTTTTTGCTAAACAAATAAATGTCTTTTGAGTAAAAGTATTTGCAACAAAAAAGGTAGGAGATAGGAAAATAATGCATGCAGCTACAATTATGGCAGAATATTTAGACAATAATGAAGATTGAGCAGTAGATAATAAAATGCTAGTAAATAAATTGAAAGAAAAAAAAGCAGCCCTTGTTATGTTTTATGATGAAAATGATTCAGAGAGATTTTTTGAAAATTATGATTCTGAAGATTTTTTAGAAAAATATGAAATTCAAGACTTACTTGATTTTGAAACAAGACCAAATTGATTTCCACATAATAAAAATTCTATAGAGTTTGATGCTAGTATAGAAGAAGTACTACATTTAATAAGCTCTAAATGATATTCTGATCTTTATAATGGCTTACTTTGAGAAAATGATACTTCAGCATTATCTTTATATATGGATAAAGCAAGATGAGATACTTTTTATGATACACCAGATGAATATCCAGAAGATGCTTGGTATACATATTATGATGAAACATGTGATTATAATTGTCAATTAACAGAATATTTTTATTGGGCATTCACATCTTATTTATGATGACAAAATTCTTACTCTAGACTACAAGAAATAGAAGAAGAATGGAAACTTAATACAAAACAAAAATTGATAGAGAGAGATAATGTATATACTATTTTTGAAAATTTAGATAGTTTTTTACCAAGTAAACTACCTGATGGTAAATATATGAAATAGCAAAAAAAGTTGTGTTTATAGATATATCTATATAATTAAAAAATATTTTTTAATTTATATTAAAGGTTTTGAGTAATTTAGAAAAAAACAAAAAAGATTTAAATGATATTAATGCTTTTTTAGATCAAAGAGTAGACTTATTACTAAAAGTTGAAAACTGAGAAATATGTGTAAATAATTTCGCTGATTCTTATAAAACATTATTACTAGAAATAGTCGAGTATTTCGAAAACCATAATGAGTATAGTATTTCAATTAAATCATCAATAGACCTACAGTTATTAGAAATTGTAAAAGAATTAAAAAGAAAAATAGATCTATTAGTAAATTATTGAGAGAACGGTTTTTATAAACCTAATAAATAAAAAAACGATAATATTTATCGTTTTTTTTATTTATTTCCTTGACTTATTTATTAAATCTTTATATTTAAAACACTTTAATTAGTACAAGAAAAAGGAGAAAAAAAGTGGATTTTAATCAAATGAAAGCTAATGTTATAGCTGAATTGGAGAATGCTAAAGATTTTAACGAAGTATTGTCTGTTATAGATAATCGTTTTAAATATACACCAACAAGTTTTACTAACAACTCCTTGGAAAATAAACAAGGAGAAAATGAAGGAAGTTTAAAGTTACTTGCGTTGTTAAAGTTTGTGAATTACAGTGATGCTGATAATCCTGCAAAGTTTTTCAAAGAGCATTATGATGCAGTACTTGCTGATCCAGATGGTGATTCTCATCAGAATATTCGTCATCTGATGAAGGGAACACTTAAAGATGTCTTTTTCGGGAGTTCTATTATTCCCATTATGTTGAAAAGATAATCACTTTGATTTATAAAACCACCTCGTAACGAGGTGGTTTTAATTTCCGTAATATATGCTTGATTTTTATATAAAAATAAGTATTATATATAATAATAATTTATTAAATATAAAAATGGTAAATAACTTTGAAAGAAATGTATTACATTTGGTACATCTTTGATATGAACCTAGAGAACAAATTGAATTAGAAAAAAATATATCTAATTTAATAACTCAAACAAGTTTCGATCTTATATATATAGTAGAAGAGCCGGAAATTGTGAAGCTAGATAAACAAAAAGCAGAAAAGATGATAGAGAGATTTAATTATGTGTGGATAAATCAATTTTTAGAAGCTATAAAATTAAAGTGGCTATCAGCTGATATGGCAGCTTGATTATGATCAGAAATTACTGAAGAAGATTGTTTTAAAACAATGTTTGAAATAGAATGACTTGTATTTAATCAGGAAATATATGATATATTGACTAAAGAAGTAATCTCTGATGTTGATTTTACTATTTTTGATTATGATGTAAGTGATCCAAATGTTGATGATCAAATATTAAAACAAAGATATGAAACAATAAATCATCTAGAAAAAAATAGAGATAATTATTATAGAAAATTAAATGAGTTAGTAAATGTTTATAATGATTTATATTGATTTACAAGAGAATTAAAAGCTAGAGAACCAAAAAATAGAGGTAGATATAATAGAGTCCTTAGTTTATTAGAATCAACATATCCAAAAGAAAGATTACTACAAGGATTTATGTATGATTGATTACCTATATATACTAGAGAACAAGCTATAATTACAGATGAAGATTTAAGAAAAGAATGAAAAGATTATGATTTGATGAAAAAAATAATGTATTCAGTAAATAAGGAAAAAGTAGTTGAAATGTTAAATCATATGGTATATAGATATTGAAATAAAACAAAAGTGAATCATATTCTTTGATGAGAATATTTAGAGAGCTGTGTAGATAATTATGCTAATACCTTAGCTTATAATATAGAAGAATTATGATTAGATAAAACACATACTGTTTGAGTAACTGAAGATATATCAATACAAAAACCAGATGTATTATGAGAATTACATAGAAAATTAGTAAAATAAAAAAAGCCGACTTTATTGTCGGCTTTTTGTTGTTTTGAGCTTAGGTATTAACAAAACCAACAAACTCATATTTACTATTTTTATTGAAAATTTTCCAAATTCTGTATCCAGCAGAGATGCCAGCTAGAAAAGATCCAGATATTATTAGTATTTCCATCTAACCTTATCCTCCTTTGATGATTATTATATAATAAAGTTGAGGGAGTCTGTAGTATATGTATTTTTTCTAAAAGTCAAGCTTTTTCTATAATACATCGTCTAGATATTTATTTATCAAGTCATAATCATAATATAGTGAATAGAAGTTTTTTATGTGTCATCAAGATTTTCTGAGTATTTTTTTTTATAGATTTTATAGAATCTTCAGGAACTAGCTTGTTATGTATAATGTAAGCAATTATTTGCTTATCTCTTATATCAACATTTGTTTCTATATCAAAACTAGATTTTCATAATTCTTCTTTAGAAGGATATATTGATAGATTTATAGGTTTTATAGCTAGAGCAAATATTTTATAAAATTCAGAAACAAAATATTTTACAATACTAGTTCTTAGGTTTATTTCTTTAATGAGTCATTGTTCTAAGTAGCTTTGCATTAAATATTGATTCATAGAATCTTTTCTTAGAGTTCCTGTGTTTTGTATTTCTGCTAATATATCTTCTATATTTTTTTCTATAACTTTTTCTTTTTTATCTATAAAATCAAAACAATTAAGTCTTTTGCTCTGTAAACTTACGTACTCCATTCTTTTACCTAAGTTTTCTAATCATCACATAGGTTTTAATCACTTTTTATCAGCATACATAGCTGCTTGTTTTATAATTTTTGTTATATTCATTTGGACTAATCATCTAGTTTCTGAGTAGTAGTATCAATCCTTTATTTGTTCTGTAGTTAATATAGCATCAGCTTCTTGTCTTATCAATGACTCTATCTTATCAAGAGGATGTTTTTTAGAGAATAATTTTCAGGGAAGATCAACAATAACAGAGTTTTGATTCCAATAACTATTCATTTTGTCATTAGATTTTTGTAACATTTTTTTTGAAGTATTATATTTTATTGGTTCAAGATACTAGTAATAAAAACTATTTTGTCAAAAAAAAAGATAAACCTCAGCCTTTTAGGGCTGAGGTTTATTGGTTAATGGTGAAAAGAATTACAAAAGGGAAAAAATCCCAGTGTACCTTATAGACCGTAGCAGGTCAAATCTCTTTGTTGTAACATAAGTCCTTTTTCATATTGAACTCTATTAATGTACTCTTGAGGCATAGCCTTTTGACCAAGTTGGCGATTTTTGGGAGTTTCTCCTACACAGTTTTCAATATCAGGGTGTATACGAGAAGTTTCCCAATAACCATTAGTTTGGTTACAAGCCTGTGCTTTTGTACTGGTTACATGATATATGATACTAGGATCAATACTTTCAGCTCCAGCAGACAATGAGAGTAAAGGTGTTAACAACAAAGCTGACATAATAGTCTTTTTCATGATAGTTCTCCAAAAGTAAGATAAAAAAATAGTATTTCCTCCTATTCCTCCTCACTTTTATATTTATGAACATCAATTCCACCTAAAAACATATTAACTTTTTTTAATATATTGTCAAATAAAAATAAAAAAAACTTTTTAAGGTAGATCGTTTCATCACTTACTACAAGGATTACATCTAAGTATTCTATATATTCATTTTGCCCATCATTTAAAGAATCAGTACTTAATTATTGCTTGTTTTGTGTATTCAGAGCAAGTAGGGTTGTATCTACAATATCAGTATGGATGAAATCTTTTAAAATATTTAGAATGATCAGGACTTAGGTATTTTTGATAAACCTCTATAAATTTGATTGAAAGTTTTTTCATAAGTTTTTGTAAATATTATTTTATTAATGATATTAATTATATTTTTTTGTCAAAATAAAAATCCCTCTCGTAGAAAAACGAGAGGGATTTTACCTAGAATCTCTCAATTAACCATAATGTTTTAAGAGTCCAAGTATTTTTTACATCAACTTTTTCAATATACACAGATGCATTTTTTGCAAAACCAAAAAATGCAATAAGAGCAATAAAAAATGAAGATATAGAAGAAGCAGGAACAACTCCTGGTGTCTCAAACTGAATAAGTAAATCAATAAGAGTTCCAAAAGTGAATAAACCTACAGACACAACTCTGGCTATGAAAACCTTTGGTCCATCAGCTATAGATAAAAATATGGGTAACAAACTCATTCCAAGTATTTGAATCCAAACATGAGAATAAACCAAATCAAACTGAATATATATAATTATTATTAGCAAAGAGGCTAGAGCTGTTAGTTTATAGTTAAACAAACTTTTTAGTTTTATATCCCAAGCATTCATTATCTGATTAGTTGTAGCTATCCAGAAAGGAATATTACCAATAAAGTATTGCCAATTTTTCCCATCAACTGATTGTAAAACAGCGATTATACCAACTCCAATAAAAAACAGATTTGATGCAACCATATATAGAGAACCAGATTTATTCTCGCATTCTGCATATTTTCCAATAGCTATAATCATCATAATATCACCAGCGATGTGTAATGATAGAGTCGCTATATTTATTAAAACATCTCCTTTACCAAGATATTGAAAACAAACTATAGCTACTAAGCTTATTGTAAGTATCTTCCAGTTATTTTTTACAAAATCATTTAAGTCTGTAAAAAATAAGTTTAGGGTATCTTTCATAACAATTACCTCCTTATTTTTTACTAATTTATTATTTAAGATAAGTATATTATAATTAAAAATAGTAATAGTCAATATTATTATTTGACTTTTTTAAAAAAATACTTATTTTATAGAAAATATTTATTTAGCTATATATATGGATAAATCTAGTATATTTGATACTCCTGAAATTTTAAGAAGAAAATGAACTGACTTTGAAATTGATGTTAAATCAGAAAAAATAAGAGATAATATTGATATGGTTTCAGATATGTTGATAACTATAATGGATACATATAAATTACAATGATTATCACCACAAAATGTCAGACTAGATAATTTTAGGATTTCAGAAGAAGATTTTTATAAAAATATAATAGTTTTAAGAGATTTTGATTGAGAAGAATTTGTTGAACTTTTAAATCCAAGTTATGAAATAGTAAGTTCTGAAAGAAATTTATTATTTGAAGAATCATGGAATATTGAAACTACTGATGATTCATGATTTTGAGTATTCAATCTTATGCCGTCAAAAATAAGATTAAAATGGTTTACAAAAAAATGAGAACTTACTGAAGGGATTGTTGAAGCTAAAAATATGGATTGATATTTTGAGATTTGAAATATTATAAAACTAATAAATCATTTAGAATGAAGGGTTATATCGGATTGAAGTATTATAAGACAACTCGTTAAGTGAGATAAAAAATTAAGCACTTCATTATCAAAACATTATCCAAATGTAATACCATCTTTTTTAGAGTTTACAGGAAAAGAATATATTATACACAACATATGAGATAAATGATTAAGTCATCCTTGTTTTCCTAAAATAGATTCTAAAAAATGGGATACTATAGTGCCATTTCATTTTGATTTAGATGAAGATTTCCCATTTCTTATATCATATATATACAAATGATGAAAGGAGTATAATATTTCATTATGTAAAAAGTGTTTTGATAATTAAGTAGTGATTTTATAAATAATATACAAAAGTGAATAGAAAAGAGATTTCAAAAGATATTCAATGACAATACAGAGAAATGAATAAGCTATTTGTTAATAAAAAACTCGGTGAGATATGATTAGCAGATAGGTTTTTAGATGTGTTTGAGGAGATCTATAAAAAGGTAGATTTATTATTATCAAATAAGGATACAAGAGAAGAAAATCTAGAAAAACTTTTACAAAACTCTTTTAAAAAAGCTATTGATGCAATAATTAAAATAAGTGAAAGAAAAATTGAAAAATTAGATTATTCAATATTTATAAAAACAAAAGTAAAAAATGGTATTAAAAATACAAAGAAATCTTGAGTTGATAGAGATAGAAAAAAAACAGCAAATAAATATAAGATTTTTTTAGAAGTATTAAATAATTTTTATTTATCTAATCAAAAAATAAAAATAAGTCATTCAGAAGAAAAAGTAAGTAAGAAAAAATATAGAACTTTTCCATATCACATAACTCAAATAAAATTTAAAAAGAGATCATTAACAGTACTTATCTGTGATGAGATATGAGAAGCAACATATATTTATAATTGATTTATAGATACAAAAGAATTTACAAAAATTGAAAAAGGACAAAGTATAAGATGAATAGAACCAATAAAAATCTTTTTTTGAAATGATTTTGCAGAAGTATTTGAAAAAATATTATCATCAAATTATGATTTTTGAAATCAAGAAAACAAAAACAATGAAGAATTAAAAGAAGAAGAATATTATAAAGAAATCTTTTATAAAGAAATGTTTTCATCTATAACAGATAAAGCTTGAAATAAGGTAAATATAGATTTAGAAACTATAATTTTAAATGATTTTAAATTTTTATACTTTTGACAAAATACTGGATACTGAAGATTTTCTAGGCAAACATTATTAAAAGATTTTTGATGACCAAATATAAAAGCTTTTAATAGATTATTAAGAGCTTGATGAATACACAGAAAAGACTTATGATATAAAGAAATAGATCCAAATAATAAAAACCATATAATTAAATTATTAAATAATCCAGTAGATAAGTATAATAATAAAGTAAATGTAGATTATAAAACTATATCGATTATAGACTTTAAAGCTATGCATTTTTGATATGATACAGAGTTTAGAATGATGAATTGACATACTCTTTTATCACTATATTGATGATCAAACTTAAAAACATTTAAAAAAGTACTAGAATTGTTGTGAATAAAAAGATTTATGCTGTATAAAGAAGTTGATTATAATAATAAAGAACACATAACTGAAATATTAAAATTTCCAGTAAACAAAAAGAAACAAAAACTAGATATTGATTATCAAACTATATGAGTACAAGCTTTTGCTTGATTATATTTTTGATACTGAAGTAAATATAAAATGATATCATGACAAAGACTTTTATGGCATCACTGATGAACAAATAACATTTCTCTAAAAAAGATATTAAAACTTATTTGAGTAGAAAGAAAAGAACTATGATTAGAACAAATAGATTTTAAAAATAATACTCACTTAATAGAAATACTAAAAACCATAACAGATAAAAATTGAAATAAGCAAGAAGTAGATTTAAAAACTATATCAATGACAAAATTCTCAAAACTATATTTTTGATATGGGGGTAAATATTGATATGTTTATTGAGAAAAATTATTAACAAAACTCTGATGAATTAATAATAAAACACTTAAAAAATTATTAAGAAAAGTTTGAATAGATAGAAAAGATATAGGTATTGAAAAAATAGATTATAATAATAAAGAACATATAAAAGAATTATTACTTAATTCTACTGATAAAGATTGAAATCAACTTAATATTGATTATACAGATATAAACTTAAAAGATTTTAAAAGTCTTTACATGTGATATGCTACAAAGTTTTGAATAATATGAGCTCAAACTATGTTAATGCAAACTTTATGACCAAACAATAAATCACTACAAAAAATATTATCTTTATGAAAAAGCTATTTTGATATTTTATTTTCTAGTATTACAGATAAGTATTGAAACAGTCTAGATTTAGATATAAATACTATAACTACTGAGGAGTTTTCAAATGCATATTTTTGATATAACACTCAGTATAAAATGATAAGCTGAAAATCATTACTTAGAAAATATTGATGAAAAAGTAAAATAACCCTGAAAAAAGTATTAAGTGTATGAGGTACAGAAAGAAAAGACTTACCTATAGAAGAAATAGATTTAGATAACAAAAAACATTTAAAAGAGATATTTGAAAATGTATATGATAGGCAATGAAATAAAGTAGAAATAGATTTTCAAAAAATATTAATGAAA
The DNA here is from genome assembly GCA_964344155.1 of uncultured Candidatus Peribacteria bacterium. Taxonomy (GTDB): domain Bacteria; phylum Patescibacteriota; class Gracilibacteria; order BD1-5; family UBA6164; genus UBA6164. The sequence goes on from CAYFMG010000009.1 coordinate 27,509, forward strand.
AATTTTATTAAACTATCTTTTTGATATGGGACTAGATTTTGAAGTATAAGTTGAGAAAAAATATTGCTTAATTATTGATGAAAAAATAGGAAATCATTACAAAAAATACTATCTATTTTAAAAAGATAGTATTTTTTTTATTGACTTTTATTATTTTAGTCTAATATAGTTATATATAATACATTAACCAAAAAAGACTTATGAAAAAAATATTATTAATAATAATAGCAGTTTCTTTATTGTCTGCTTGTTCAAAAATGGATGAATACCAAAAGCATACTGATACAAAAAAAATATCACCTCAAATAGTAGTTAATGAAGTACAGGAAGATGTTGCTGTATACCTTGTTTGGTGAGAATGAAAAATTAAAACATCATCATGAGAGATAGATCTAAGTTTTGATTGAAAAAATGTAGATCAGTTTATAAAAGTAGAATACAAAGAAAGCTTAGCTTTTTCATCTAAGTATGATGAAAAACTTGAATCATGAGAAAAATTAACAGAAGAAGAATCAGAGGATTTATGAAAGATTTGAGAAGATTTCTCTAAAAAAACTGAAGAACTAGAAGTGTTTACAAAAAATATGGAATGAGAATCTATTAAAATAACATGACTAAATGATTCTTTAAATTATGAGTTAATAGTTCATTATATAGATATTTATGGTGAAGAATGAACTTCAAATTTTTATATAGAAAACACAGAAACAAAATAGACAATTTACTTTATATAGTTTAAAATTATGGAGTATAAAATTTTTAGAGCAATAAGACATAAAATAAATATACCTTATTTTATTAGGTTTATTTTTGCGGCTTTTTTTATATTCTTATCATCTATTCCTATATTATTACCACTGTTTCCATGATCACTGTTTGTATGAGTTGGTATTTTGGTAGTATGATTTTTATTAATTATTCCTTGAGAAAAAATAAGACATGTAGTTAAAATAAGAAAATGAATAGTATATTTAATGAAAAATCTACATAGAGAAAATGTAGTTGATCACAAAGTTAAAGATATAAGAAATCATATAAAAATTATTTTACAAGACAAATAAAAACTTTTGCTTTTTTTATAAGAATTAATAATATAACATCACTTATATTATTAATTTTTTTATTATGAAAAATTTACTAAAATTATTAATGTCATTACTCCTACTATTTACTTTAAATGCAACATTTGCTGAAGAAAATACTGAGAATGATAAAAGAGTTATGGAAGTTCAAAAAGAGTTTATAACTAAGTTCAATGATCTAAAAGAAGAATACAAAGATAGAATGGATAATAAAGAAAATAGAGATATATACTTTAAAAAGAAAAATGAATTATTTTTGGAATACAAAGCTGCTTTAAAAGAAAAAGAACAGTGAATAGTAGATGGTGATAAAGAAGTATTTAAACAAAAAAGTGAGGATGCAGATATTAGTGAAACAAAAAAAGAAAGCTTAAAAGAAAAAATTAAACAAAAAATAGGAGAAGTAAAAGATATAGTAAAACAAAAAAAAGAAGAAATAAAAGAAAAAGTATTAAGTCAAAAAGACCAAGTAAAAGCCAAATACAAAACAATATATAAAAAGAAATATGGGGAAATGATGTCTAAATTAGGTAAAGATAAAATAAATAATTTAGTTTGAAAAATAGATACTTTAATAGAAAAAGTAAACAATTGAACATATTCAGATGAGAAAAAGGAAAAGCTAAATGCTATGCTAGAATCTCTAAAAGAAATAGCTACTGAAAGACTAAAACAGCTTGAAAAATAAAAAAAAGACTAAAAAGTCTTTTTTTTATTTGACTTTAAAAAATATATGTATATACTCAGTGTATATTATATTTAAATAACTATTTATATTATGCTTACTGAAAAACAACAAAAAGTATTAGATGTTATTACTACTTTTATTGGGAAAAATGCTAAAGCTCCTACTATAGAAGAATTAACTATACTACTTAATCAAAAATCAAAAAGATGAGTAGTCCAATACTTAGAAACTCTTGAGAAAAAATGATTTTTAACAAGAGGTAGATGATATAGATCTATAACTCTATGAAATAATGTAGGATTCCAAACAACACTTAATATACCTATTTTAGGTTATGCAAATGCTTGAACTCCTTTAGTTGAAGCAAAAGAATCTACTTATGGAGTATTACCTATTTCTAAAAAAATAATTACAGGAAATGAGCAAAATTATTTTATACTAAAGGTAGAAGGTACTTCTATGAACAATTTTGAAGTAAACGGTAAGAAAATAGAAAATGGTAGTTATGTACTTATAAACAAAGATAAAACATCGATAAATGCTAGTGATGCATTTTTATTTATTGTAAATGGATCAGCAACACTTAAAAAATTTAAAAAAGATGGAGATATGGTTTATCTATTACCAGTATCTCAAGATGATTATCATAAACCAATTATATTATCAGAACAAGATGATCTAATGGTTAACGGTCAAGTTGTAGATGTATTCAATTTTTAAGATAAAAAAATCCCTTCAGGGATTTTTTTATTTGAATAAATTTTTTCTTATACTTATTTCCTTTTTAAGTATTTCAACTTTATCTGCACCAGAGTATAGTATATCACTATCAACCTCTATTTTTTTCTTATCAATTTTTTTAGGATAATTGTATTGATTTAATACATATTTAATTGCATTTATTCTAGCTTTTTTCTTATCATCACTATTTATTAAAACCCAAGGACATTCTTTTGTATGAGTTTTACTAAAATTTTTGTATTCAGCTAGTGTATATTTATCCCATAATTGTTGTGATAATTGATCAATAGGAGATAATTTATATTGTTTTAAAGGATTGTATTTTCTTGCTTCAAATCTTCTACCTTGTTCTTCTTTTGAAACAGAAAAGTAAAATTTTATTATTTTTACACCTGATTCAGTAAGCATTTTTTCAAATTTTGGTACATCATTTAAAAATTGTTTATATTTTTCTTCAGTAACAAACCCCATAACAGGTTCTACTCATGCTCTATTATACCAAGATCTATCAAAAAAAGTCATTTCTCAACCATTTGGTAAGTGTCTGATATATCTTTGGAAATACCATTGAGTTTTTTCTATATCACTTGGTTTTTCAAGTGCAACTACTCTAGCTCATCTAGGATTTAGATATTCTGTAAATCTTTTAATTGTACCTCATTTTCAAGCAGCATCTCTTCATTCAAAAATAATTAGAAGTTTTTCACCATTTTCTTTTATATGTTTTTGAAGTTTTAATAATTCAGCTTGAAGAACAATTAATTCTTGTTCATATTTTACTTTTTTCTTTTTAATACAGAATTTAGCGTATTTATCCCTTTTATTATTAGGAATCATATCACAAGTTTTATAGTTTTTATTTACTTCTTCTACTATATCTATTAGTTTATTCTTTTCGTCTTGTTTTTTAATATGTTCTATAAAGCTATCAAACTCTTCAACTAAAGCTTCTAATACTTTTAATTCTTTTTTAGCTACTTTTGATAGTTTTTTAGGAGATTCATCTAATATAGTTGATAATTTGTTTTTAAGTACTTTTAAATTATCTATATCTTTATCTTCTTTAAATTTAGTAAATAGTTTTTCTACCTCCTTAATAAACTGCATTATTATTTTTTCATTTAATTTAATATGTTTATTAAAAATTTGGTAAGATAAGCTAGGCATACGTTTTTTTGTTTTAAAAAATAAATTTTTACGAATATAACTTAATTCTAGCATATCTATCTTTTAAAGTCAAAAATTTGACTATTTAAAATAAATATATATAAATTATCCACTCAATTTCTGGAAAACATATAAAAAAGGAGTGATGAAAAATGAGTGAAAATAAAAAAGTTTTACCGTTTCCTTCAGGCTTACTCAAAGAAATGAGTAAAGTCCATGGAACACCTTTCTATATCTATGATGAACAAGCAATAAGGCAGAATATTAGAGAATATGTCGAAGCATTCTCTTGGGTACCAAACTTTCGGAATTATTATGCCGTAAAAGCATGTCCAAATCCATACATTCTTCAGATTTTGAAAGAAGAAGGTTGTGGAATGGATTGTTCTTCACTGGGAGAGCTTGAATTATCTGAGATGGTTGGTATGTTTGATGATAACATTATGTTTACATCAAATGATACACCATCAGAGGACTTTATTAAAGCAGACCATCTCAATGCAATTATCAATTTTGATGATATCTCTCATCTAAATTATTATGAAGAAGTTGTTGGTATAGCTCCAGAGGTTGCATGTTGTCGTTATAATCCAGGTCCACTCAAGTCAGGTAATGCAATTATTGGTAATCCTGAGGATGCTAAGTACGGCATGATGAGAGATCAATTGTTCTATGCTTATAGTCAACTAAAAAAACGTGGAGTAACTCGTTTTGGTCTCCATACAATGGTTGCATCAAATGAGCTTGATCCAATGTACTTTGTTGAAACAGCTAAAATTCTTTTTGAATTGGTTGTTGAGATTGAGAAAGAGGTTGGTATTGAGTTTGAATTTGTAAATCTTGGTGGTGGTATCGGTATTCCATACAAACCTGAAGACAAGCCTGTTGATTATAAACTTGTCTCATCTGAGATGAAAAAAGTTTATGATGAAATATTTAAAGGTAGAGAAAATCCTTTGAATATTGTTACAGAAATGGGACGTATGGTAACAGGTCCTTACGGTTATCTTGTAACAACAGTCAGACACTTCAAGGAAATCTATAAGGATTACATTGGAGTAGATGCATCTATGGCTGACCTTATGAGGCCAGGTATGTATGAGGCTTATCATCATATCACTGTTGTTGATAAAAATGAAGATGATTATATTGCTTTGAAAGAGTATGATGTAACAGGAAGTCTTTGTGAAAACAATGATAAGTTTGCAATTGATCGTTTTTTACCTGATGATATAAAACGGGGCGACATCCTTGTTATTCATGATGCTGGCGCTCATGGTCATGCCATGGGATTCAACTACAATGCAAAGCTACGTAGTGCTGAATTCTTGTGGTCTGGTGGTGATTCTGTAGAAATGATAAGACGTGCTGAAACCTTGTATGATTATTTTGTTACTTTAAATTTTGAGGGTAGCAAGTATAGTTGTTAATTGTTTTTAGTTTTAAAGCTAAAAAGCTAGGGATGAAAATCCCTAGCTTTTTTCTTGATTTTTCTTATTTTTTCATATACTCTATACAATATTTTAAATTTAATTAAAAAGAAAAATGTTAAGAACACATAATGCTTGAGAATTAACTGCATGAAATATAGGTGAAAAAGTTACTTTGTCATGATGGGTAAGTAACAGAAGAGATCACTGATGAATTATATTTATAGACCTAAGAGATAGATATGGATTAACACAAGTAGTTTTTGATCCAGAAGATAATAAAGAAGCATGGGAAACAGCTGATAGTTTTAGAAGTGAATTTGTTATAAAAGCAACTGGAACTGTTAGAAATAGACCTGAATGACAAGCTAATCCAAATATGGTAACTTGAGAAATAGAAGTTATTATAGATGATAATGTAGAAATTCTTTCAAAATCAAAAACTCCACCATTTGAAATAGATGATCATGGTGAGTTAGCTAATGAAGAAGTAAGATATAAACATAGATATATAGATCTAAGAAGACCTAGTGCTTTAGAAAATATTAAATTTAGATCAAATTTTATAAATCACTCAAGACAATGGTTTATAGATAGAGATTTCTTAGATATTCAAACTCCTCTTTTTTCTGCAAGTTCTCCAGAATGAGCAAGAGATTTTGTAATTCCATCTAGATTACATCCAGGTAAATTTTATGCTTTACCTCAAGCTCCTCAACAATATAAACAACTTTTAATGGTATGAGGTGTTGATAAATATTTTCAAATAGCTCCATGTTTTAGAGATGAAGATCCTAGAGCAGATAGACATGCTTGTGAGTTTTATCAAATAGATTGCGAAATGAGTTTTGTAGAACAAGAAGATATTTTTAAAGTAGTTGAAGAGTATTTCTTTGATACAGTAAAAGCTGTAAGTGATAAAAAAATAATGGATGAAAAATTCTATAGATTATCTTTTGAAGAAGCTATGGAAACTTATGGGACAGATAAACCAGATTTAAGATATGATATGAAACTAGTTGATGTTATAGATGTATTTGCTAGATCAACTAATGAAATATTTGCTGGAATAGCTAAAGAAAAAGAGTTAAACAGAATAAAAGCTATAAAAGTTACAGATGGAGATAATATATTCTCTAAGACTCAAATGAAAAACTTTGAAAAATATGTAAGACAATTCTGAGCTCAATGATTAGGGTATTTTCAAATGAAAGAAGATGGATTAAAATGACCTTTAAATAAATTTTTCTCAGAAGCTGATTTAGAAGAAATAGTTAAATTAACAGAGTTACAAGTATGAGATGTAGTTTTCTTCTGAGCAGGAGAAAGAGAAACTGTATTAAATTATATGGGTAAATTTAGAATTCACTTAGCTGAGTTAATAGATATTATACCAAAAGATGTATTAGCTTTTTGTTGGGTAACAGATTTTCCTATGTTTGAAGAAAATGAAATCACTTGAGAAATAGATTTTGGACACAATCCATTTTCTATGCCAAAATGATGATTAAAGGCATTTGAAAAAGAAAACCTATTAGAAGTAGAATCAGTTCAATATGATTTAGCTTGTAATTGATATGAAGTATTATCAGGTTCAATCAGAAACCATGATATACAAGCACTTGTTAAAGCATTTGAAAAAGTAGGTAGAACAGAAGAAGAAGTAAAAGAAAAATTTGGAGCTATGTATGAAGCATTTCAATACGGAGTACCTCCACATGGATGATTTGCTATAGGTATGGATAGAATCATGATGATATTAAAAGATGAACACAATATCAGAGAAGTATATGCTTTCCCAAAATCAGGTAAAGCTCAAGATCTTATGATGAATGCTCCAGCAAAAATAGAAGACTCTCAACTAGAAGAATTAAGTTTAGAAATAGTGAGTGAAGAAGATTAATTAATACATAAAAACAAGTTTAAGTCAAATAAACTTGTTTTTTTTGAAAAATCAATATAATACAGCAGTTATAAAATAATAAAAGTAACCCTTTCTGCCTTTCAGGCATCTTTCCCTTAATTCTAAGGGAAAGAAATAAGGTATTAAATAATTAAATAAAATATGTTAGCAAAAGTAACAATCATAGGTAGACCAAATGTTTGAAAATCAAGCTTTTTTAATATGTATTCATGACACAAAATAGCTATTGTGGCAGATGAAGAATGAACTACTAGAGATATTTCAGAATATGAATACAAGGATGAAGAAAACTGACTTACTTACGTGTTATCAGATTCAGGATGATTAGATTTTTCTAGTAATACTGATGAAATAGCAAAAGATATAGTAGAAAGAACAAAAAAAGCAATAGTAGAAAGCGATTTACTTATATGGTTAATAGAATATGATAGAGTGACAGAACTTGATGAACAAGTACTTAAAGCTCTAAGAGATCATAAAATTAAAGACGTAGTAATTGCAGCTAATAAAGCTGATAATGAAGCAAAAAAGATGGAAGCTTATTCTTTAGCTTGATTTTGAGAAAGTTTAGAATTTTTTCCTATATCAGTATCACATAATGATTGAGTTAAAGATATAAAGAAATTTGTAGCAAAATTCTTAACAGATAAATGACTTAACTACGAACAAGAAGAAGTTGATGATAGTTTTGTGAAACTAGCCATGATAGGTAGACCAAATGTTTGAAAATCAAGTCTTATAAATGCTATAACATGAGAAGATAGAGTTATGGTAAAAGATATGTCTGGTACAACAAGAGATTCTATAGATACAAAATTTAGTTTTAAAGAACAGGATTTTGTATTAATAGATACAGCTTGAGTAAGAAGATTATCTAAAATATGAGTTAGAAATATAGAAGACTGGTCAGTAATGAGAACAAATAGAGCAATAACAAGAGCTGATGTGGTTGCTGTAATTATAGATTGATTTGATGGAATAGTACACCAAGACCTATCTATAATAAATAAAGCATTAGAAGAAAACAAATGACTAGTGATAGTTGTAAATAAATGGGATAAAGTACTTGCTAAACCAGGAGTAGATAAAGAAAAAATGATGAATAGATATATAGAATATCTAAAATCAAAAATAGAATTTCTACCTTGGGTTTCAGTTATATTTACATCAGCACTTGATAGAAAAAGAGTAGATGAAATACTTGAAGCAGCATCTAATATAAAAGCTGAGAGATTCAAAAGAGTTAAAACAGGTATATTTAATAACTTTATGGAGCAAGTTGTTTATAAACATCCACCAACAGGTAATAAAAAATCTCATTCACCAAAAATCTACTACTGATCACAAGTAGATACAAATCCACCAAAATTTGTATTAACAGTAAATAATCCAAATCATTTCCATTTTTCATATAAAAGATATCTAGAAAACAGAATCAGAGACAATTTTTGATTTTTTGGAACACCAATTATTATAGAGTATAAATGAAGAGGGAAATATAAAGATGTAAGTAAATAAAAAACACTAGTAATAGTGTTTTTTATTTTGTGTTTTTCAAAAAATGTGTAAATTATTAATAATTAGATTTTTAATATTATAAACATGACAAAAATACAATCGGTAAATCCATATACAAAGGAAATAAATGCAGAGTTTGATTTATTAACAGAAGAACAAATAATACAAAGAATAGACAAAGCAGAAACAGCTTTTAATTCTTGGAAACAAACAAGTACTGAGGAAAGAAAAAAGTTATTTACCAAACTAGCAGAACTATTATTAGAAAATAAAGAAGAATTAGCAAAACTAGATGTAATAGAAATGTGAATGACATATAAAAATGCTTTAGCAGATGTAAGTAAATCAGCTAGTTGAATAATGTGGTTTGTAGAAAATTCCAGCGAATTATTAAAAGATAAAAAATTTAATGAATGATGAATAGAATGAAAAATAGTATATGAACCATTAGGAGTATTATATAGTGTAGCTCCATGGAATTTTCCATACAATCAAGTATTCAGAAATGCAATACCAAATATAATAGCATGAAATACAGTATTAAATAAACATGCTTCAAATGTACCTATGGTAGCACAAAAAATAGAAGAATTATTTAAAAAAGCATGATTTCCTGAAGGGGTATTTACTAATCTATTTATATCACCAAGAGATTCAGAGTTAATTATAAAAGATAAAAGAATCAGATGAACAAATATTACATGATGAGATTTTGCTTGAAGAGCTATTTGAAAATTAGCTGGAGAAAAGTTGATACCATCAATACTTGAATTGTGATGAAATGACCCATTTTTAGTTTTAGAAAATAATGATTTAGATAGAATAATTAATGATGCTGTTTCAGCAAGACTTTGAAACTGTGGACAAAAATGTAACTCAGCAAAAAGATTTATAGTACTTGAAAAATACTACCAAGAATTTTGTGATAAATTTAGTGAAAAAATGAGTAATGTTACTCTTTGAGACCCAATGGATGAAAACAATACAATGTGACCATTAGCTAAACAATCTATGATTGATGAAATACAATCTCAAGTAGATGACTCAATAAAATCTTGAGCTATACTTACTGTATGATGAAAAGCTGTAGATTATGATAAGAATCTTTATCCAGCAACAGTATTAAAAGATGTAAAACCATGAATGAGAGTATTTGATGAAGAAGTATTTTGACCAGTAGCACCAATTATAAAAGCTAAAGATATAGATGAAGCTATAGAATTAGCTAATAACTCTAAATTTGGTTTAGGTTGTAGTTTGTACTGAGATGATATAGAAAAACTTAGAGAACTATCAAGTAAAATAGAAGCATGAAATGTATTTATTAATAAAATAGTTACTTCATATCCATTTTTGCCATATGGATGAATAAAAGATAGCTGATATGGAAAAGAATTAGCAGAAAGATGACTTAAAAATTTTGTAAACGAAAAGATAGTAGTTTATTAAAAAACTTGCTTTTGTTTTTATATTGTTATAATGACTATGTTTATTTAATAATTTTTTACTATTATGGATGCTAATAATATTATTCAATTGTTGGGAATTGTTTATTTTACTTTTGGTTTAGCTTTTGTTTTAAATAAGAAGTATTATCTGAATTTATTCAAAGCTCTAGCAAAATCAAAAAGTTATATGTTCATATGAGGGTATATGTCTCTTGTTATTTGAATTGTAATACTTTTCTTTTTCAATAGTTTCGCTTTATCTAAAGATTGATTAGTTGGAATTTTCGGAGTGCTTGCGTTATTAAAATGAATAAGTATAATTATGTTCCCAGAGTTTTTTCAAAATTTTACTAAAAGTTTTACTAAAAAGAAAACTTTCAACGCTATGTCAGTTTCACTTATAATTATGGCTATAGCTTTACTTTACTTATGATATGTTGCATAAGTATTTCAAAAAACTCCTTTTTTCAGGGAGTTTTTTTATTAAATAATATAAAGAAGTATGAGTTTACAAAGAACAGCTACTATAGTATCAAGTTTAACAGCACTTTTATTACTAGTGATTAAATTTGTTGTTTGAATAATAAGTGGTTCTATAGCAGTATTATCAAGTGCTATTGATTCTTTACTTGATTTATTTGTTTCTATTTTTAATTATTTTGCTGTAAAAAATGCTGAAAAAGAAGCAGATAGTGAATTTAATTATGGTAGATGAAAAATAGAGGCTTTAGCATCACTTATAGAATGAGTTATTATTACATTTTCAGGATTCTATATATTTTATGAAGCTATGATGAGGTTTATAAATAAAGAAGAGGTAAGTTATTTATGAGTTTGAGTAGCTGTAATGGTTGTATCAGTGGTATTAACAGGGGTTTTGGTATACTTTTTAGAATATGTAGCTAAAAAAACTAATAATCTAGTTATTAAATCAGATGCTCTACATTATAAAACAGATCTTTATTCAAATGCTTGAATTCTTATATGATTAGCTGCAATATATTTTACAGGTTTTCATTATATAGATTCTATTATCTGAATAATTATAGCTGTGTATATAGTTTATTCAGCTTGGGAGTTGATTGAAAAATGATATATGTTATTAATGGATCATGCAATAGATGAAAAAGAGGTAGAGCAAATTATAAAAATAGTAAAATCACATAAACCTATTACAAGTTATCATGAATTAAAAACAAGACAAGTATGAGATACAAAATTTGTAGAAATACATCTAGTCTTTAATCCTGAAATATTACTAGTTGATGCTCATAGGATATGAGATCATATAGAAGCTCATATAGCTAGAATAGATAAAAAATCAAAATGGAAAATAATGGTACATTTAGATCCATACGATGATTCAGGTGAATAAAAATAAATTTGCTAAAAAATAAAAATATTATATATTATAATAACATTAATATATAATAT
>CAYFMG010000010.1:0-18676 GCA_964344155.1 uncultured Candidatus Peribacteria bacterium
TTGGATCTAGGTTAGCTAGCCTTGAAATACTTGAATCTGTTACTATATCTGTTCAAGTGTAAGCATTTTTTAGTTTTGTTAGTAATGCTTGTTGTTTTGTTGTATCTGTTGCTAGATCATTTAGGTCTCATGAGTATAATACAAAATCTGATGAGTTTACTAGGTTTGGATTTGTTGTCTCTCATAGGTGTTTGTATGTTCCATTGTTTGAATAGTTTGATGGTAGGTTTCTATATCCATCATATGCTAGTTTATCATTAGTTATTATATCTAATAAATCTGTACCAGTACTTGTGATTATACTTGGAACTGCTAGTACGTGTGTTGTTCATGAGGCTTGTACCTTAATTATTTCTCCGTTATAGTTCCCTATTATTCTTAGCATTCATAGTTCTGTATTTGCGTTTGCTTCTGTTGTATTTAGTGCCTGATATTCATCTGTTTCCATTACTCATGATAGTTGGTACTCTTTTTTTGTATTTGTTACTGAGTATCCGTAGTTTATTTCTGTTAATGGGTCTAGTGGTAGTTTATCTAGTTTGTCCACACTTTGAAACGCTATTTGGCCAAAGTCTCATTGTGTCCATACTGTTGATCCACTATATGTAATTGTTGTTGTCCCATCTGGATCTGGGTATTTTGCTGCTTCTATTTGAAACAGTTCTAGTCATGTCTTCATTCTACTCATATCTGAGATTCTTACTGAGTCTCTTGAGGTCTTTGTATAGTTTTGCATACTTATAAATGCGATAGTTCCCAAGATAATCAGGATACTTATCACAACTATTAATTCTACTAAGGTAAATCAACTTTTTGCAGCCTCTTTCTCCTGAGAATAGACACAGTGCCCTTTAGGGTAAAGAATTCAAGATAGAGGTTTTGCTAATTTTTTCATACAAAAAAATATTATATATTAATGTTATTATAATATATAATATTTTTGTTTTTTTACAAGTTTTTTTATCCTAATTTTTTTTCATTTTTAAACTCCAAATACAATACTCAAGAATACAAGAAAAATAAAATTCATCCGTAAATTATAAAATCACTATACAATCATATACTATAATTATTTAATATATAATAACCAAAATAAAATATAGAAATTCAAATAAAAATATTTTTTAGAATAAATTTAAGAGGTAGATGAAACTTTATAAGATCCTTTGTATAATAATATCACAATATGGTTAATAATATCTGACTTAATAATGTAACAACTCAAGCCCCTATAAAACTATATTTTTGTATAAGTATAATATTTCAAATAATATTAAAAACAGTAACTATGAGATTTATTCTGAGAAGCTTAGCCTGATTTTCTGATGCAACTAAAGAGTATATAAATACAAGTGATAAAAAGTTAAATACTACAACAGCAAAAACAACCAAAAATGCATCACTAGAGTTAAACATATGAGTTGTTTCTATATAGTTTCTATTTGCAATTATCTCTATTAAATAATCCCTAAAAAGTACTCATAATACAAATATCAAACAAGCAAAACTAAATAAAAGCTTAAAAGAAACACTAGTAAGTTTGTCTAATGTCTTTGTATCTTTTTGTTTAAACGATTTTGTAAGACTTGGTAGTAAAGATGTCATATAAAAACCTCATACAACCATAAGAACCTCAACTATCTTCATAGGAAGACTATAAAGAGCTATACTCAAATCTCAAGGATTAGATCACTCTATTAAAGAAATTAGTATTATGTCTACCTTAAAGTAGACAATTGATAAAAATAAAGCAAGTCAGTACGGTAAAGATATTTTAAATAAATGTTTTATATAATCCCAATCAAAACTAAATGAAAACTTAACTATTCTTCTAGCATACAGATAATTAAGTATTGTATTTATAATAACTGAAACTACTCAAGCTGACATTATATATAAAAATGGAGAAAAATATGAACTAGATTCAATAAACTCTTTTGGGTACAATACATATGCTACAACTCAAACAAGTCACAAATTAATTAACTTTGCTAAAATCAAAGTAACAGCACTATACTCTATTTTCATATTAGCCTGCATTAAAGCAAGAATAGAAGAGTTTAGTAATTGAAATATAGTAAAAATAGAAGTAATTATTATAGAATATAATGCTAAATCTGAATTATAACCCGGAAGAAAATAAGCAATTCCTGTAGCTAGAAATAATATAATAATTCATAATATCAATCTAAGACTCATTACATTTCATACTATTTTAGCTGAATCCTTCTTACTATTAGTTATTTCCCTTATTGTAATAGCATACAGTCACAAATCAGCAAGAAACACAAACATTCATATATAATTATATATCTTTGAATATAATCAATACAACTCAAGCGTTAAGTAGTTTGTAAGTAAACTTATCAAAAAAATAGATATTATCGCGGTACCTGCTTTTGATAATATCTGAGATATGGTATTTGATGCTATTTTTTTAAACATTTAGTTAATCTATTATTTTATCTAAAGTATACATTTTTAGCAAACTATTAAAACCTGTTTGAAGATTGTTTAAAAGTATAGTCGTTGAACATGAATCATGATTATAGCATGTTAATCATTTTGTACAATCTGTTATTCATAACTCTTCTCTAATAGCATTTAAAATATCATAAACTGATATTTTATTTATTTCTTTTCAAAGAGTAACTCATCCATTTCTTCATTTTGTTGTTTTTAATATTTTTTTTCTTTCTAAATCAGCAACTATCCTTCTAAGAAGTGATTCTGGAATATTTTCAGACTCAGAAATATCTGATATTTTTACTAAACTATCAGACTTTGCTATATAAATCATAGCTTTTAATGAATATGATCATTTTTTTGATAATTTTATCATTATTAATTTATTACATCATCAAAATCATCAACTATTCAATCATTTAAATATTTATGAATAGCATTTCTAGTTGTAAGCAGTGCTAAAACTGATGCTTTTTGTCTTCTACTACTAACCTCTTCTTCTATTAATTCAACAATATAATTATAATCAAGCTCTAAAACTTCTTCTATATCTTTTCAAATAATACTTTCTCCAAAAATAGATCAACAAGCTGTAGTTATTATTGCTGTATCTCAAGTGAAACTCCAGTCTTTTATTATATTATCCTCTATTTTTAAATAAATAACCAAGTCATCTCAACATATTTCATTTTCTTCATGGTGTTTTACATCACAGTCTTTTATCTCAAATTTATTAAATGGATTCTTACTATAATGAATTATTGTTTCATTGTACATTCTTTTCTAACTTCTAAAATTGATAAAGTAAATATTGTTATTATTATTGCACTACATATTACACATAGTGGACAAAATGCTCATATATTAAATGTTTCTTGATATATAAAATATCCATTAAAAGATATTCAACCAAGTCACATAGCAGCAAGTATTTTGAAATGATTTTTCATTACTCATCATAATCAAAATAAAGAAACTAAAAATATAACAGGATATACAAACAAGGCTATTGCTGGAAAAGGTACTCCATATATTTGAGATAATGGATTTTGTAATACTGTTGTACAAGATAATGTTTCATTTATATCACAAAACTTAGCTCATGCTGCAGTCTCTGATCCAGATACATTAGATATTGGAAATATAAAATTATTTGTAGATTGCTCTATATCAAATATCCAATCATAGCTTAGGTAAAATGCATTTATTATAGCTATAACAGATATAATACAGATTATCATTAATTTAGTTTTTGCTTTCATTTATTGTTTTATTTAATATTAATAAATATATATTAATAGTTTAAAGAAAAATTACAAATATTTTTTCTTAATAAAAATCCCTCAGTCCTTCGGACAGCTCCCTTTAATTCTAAAGGGAGCCTAAAAATAAAATTCTACTTAAATCAACTTTCTTCCTTTAGTATTAAAGGAAGTACCACGAAGTGGGGATGGATTATTACTAATCAATCAACTTATCTAGTACTTCAAAAAATTTATCTATATCTTCTTTTGTATTGTAAATATAAAGACTCATTCTAGATGTATGAGCTAATCATATTTGTGCTAAAAATGGATGAGCACAATGTTGTCATGATCTGATACAGATATTACTATCAGCCATATAATCAGCTATATCATTTGAGTGAACTCAGTCTATTACAAAGCTAAATACTCATACTCTATTTTCTGCTTTATTACTTCAAATAAGTTTTATTTTTTCTCTTTTATTAAATTGTTCTAGACTATATTCAACTAGCTCATTCTCTATTTCTTCTAGCTTTTCAAATCATCAAATACTATCTATATATTCAATAGCTCTGAGTAAACTTACAGCTCAACTTAGATTTGGCGTTCCTGGTTCAAATTTATATGGTAGTTTAGCATCTAGAAAACATGTTTGTTCTACTTTTGATATAGCTCCTCATCCTGAAAAAGCTGGGTTTAAGTCATTTAATAACTCTTTTTTTCACCAAAACACTCAAATTCCAGCATCTGCCATTATTTTGTGTCATGTAAAGAATAAAAAATCAGCATTTAATTCTCATACATCTAGTTTGAAATGTGGTATACTTTGAGAGGCATCTATTATAAATAATGTATCATCTCTTTTTAGTTTCCCTACTCTTTCTAAATCAAATACTTCTCATGTTATATTTGATACATGTGTTATTGATATTACTTTTACTTTATCATCATACTTTTTCTCGAAATCTTCAAAGTCAAGTCAATACTCCTCATCTATATTTACATACTCTATTTCTATTCCTATTTCTTCTTTCAGTATAAGCCATGGTACTATATTTGCATGGTGTTCAACAATACTTACAAGTACCTTGTCTCATGCTTTTAGTTTTTTACTAAGTCTTAATGATCCTGTAATTATATTTGCTGCATACGTAGAGTTATATGTATATATTATCTCTTTATAATCATCAGTTCAAATCATATCAGCTACTTTTTTCTTAGAATCATCATACATTTTTTCTGACCTCTCAGCTATATCATACATACCTCTATGTATATTTGAATAACTATTTTCTAGGTATTCTTTAACTCCGTCTATTACCATACTTGGCTTCTGAGTTGAGGCTGTTGAATCCATATAAATAAGCCCAGGATTGTTTTGTATAATTGGAAAATCTTTTTTTAAATTCATTTTTTTCTTTTAGTTATATATTTTTACACCCCCTATCTTACTCTTTCTAAAATATTTTCAAGTAAACTTTCATAAAAACTATTATCTAGCATAGATATGCATGAAAACATGTTTTTTACTTTTGCTTCTATCATCATAGACAAGGCATTTTCTTTTCAGATTCACCTAGATCTTAGATAGAACAATTTTTCATCACTTATTCTTTCCATCTTGCAAGCATGACTTGCTTTTACATCATCACTTCTTACAAGTAGTGTTGGTACTCACTTTACTTGTCCTGTATCTCATAAAAATAAGTTCTCCTCTTCTAAGTTTACATCTACCTTTTCTATCCCCTTGTCTATTTCTATTACCCCATCTAGATCTATCATCCCATCATTTTGAACTATAGATAATATTTCTATATTACTTTTACTATTGTTTGATGATAGTTTTGAATATAGTTTTGCTTTTAATTTTTCTTTGTTTTCTGATAAAAGTAAATAGTTTACTTTTAAGTTTGAGTTATCTTTATTTTGAATGAAATTTATATTTATGTCTCATGATTTTTCTATAAATCAATAAAAATCAAGTCTTGAATTTTCTCAAAGAAATATATTAACCTCACCCCCTAGCCCCCTCTCCTGCAGGAGAGGGGGAAAAGTATCATCAAAAATACTAACAACTAGATCGTTTTCTATTGTTATTTTGTTTGTATCAAATTCTGATAATTTATAAAATCAATTTTTTGTTATTTTTGACATTTTTATTTTTTAATTATAATATTTTTAGGTAAGATTTACTTAAAAGGAGAGATTTATGTGTGATAAATATGAAGCTTGTAGAAAATGTAGGATAGAATTTTCTAAGCCTATAAATAAAGGTAGAGTTGCTTTAAAAAAAGGAGGAACAATTATAGTTGTAGATGGTTATTGTTGGGATTGCTGTATGAAACTTCAGGAAGTAGCTAAAAAAAAGTTTGAAAAATTTTTAGAAAATCATCCTGAATTTAAAGAAGCTTATGAAGAGTATTGGTATTATGATAACTTAAGAACATCAGCTATAATGCTTGACTAAATTATGCCCCGAAAGGGGCTTTTTTTAAAATCCACCCTCAAATTCCATCGCAATTAGTACATTCATTTCACTGGCATACTCTAGTGGTAGCTCTTTCATTACTGGTGATAGAAATCAGTTTACTATCATTGCTGTTGCTTGTTCTTCTGATACACCTCTGGATTGTAAGTAAAATAGTTCTTCTTCACTTATTTTTCAAGCACTGGCTTCATGTCAGACAATTGAATCACTGTTAGAAACATCTATAGTTGGAATAGTATCACTTACTGATTTGTTATCCAAAAGTAAAGCATCACAGTCTATTTTGGACACAGCTCAAGTAGCTGTCTTTTTTATGTCTATTAAACCTCTATAAGTTGAAATTCAACCTCATTTAGATAATGATTTAGACATTATATTTGATGAAGTATTTTTTCAAATATGTATCACTTTTGATCATATATCTTGGTTTTGATTAGCATTTGCAAAAGCTAGACCAAGCATATCAGTCTTTGAATTGTCTCATTTTAAAACTGAACAAGGATAAAGCATTGTTACTCAGCTTCACATATTTCATCATACCCATTCCATATATCAATTCTCTTCTACTATAGCTCTTTTTGTATTTAGATTATAAGTATCTAAACTCCAATTTTCTACTGATGAATACCTCATCTTTGCATTTTTTCCTACAAATATTTCTACTCATCAAGCATGTAAAGAGTTTTCATCATATTTCGGAGCACTACAACCTTCTATATAATGAGCTTCAGAGTCCTCTTCAAGAACTATAATCGTATGTTCAAACTGCCCACCTGATTTTTTATTCATTCTAAAATATGATTGAAGAGGTTCATCTAATTTTACTCACTTTGGAATATACATAAAAGTTCAACCTGACCATACAGCATAATGAAGAGCTGCAAACTTATGATCTGTTATAGGTATAGATTTTGTAAAATATTTTTTTATTAATTCTGGGTACTTATTTACAGCTATACTAGTATCATCAAATATAACTCATTTATCTACCAATTCTTGTTTTAAACTATGATAAACTACCTCACTATCATACTGAGCTCAAACTCAGGCTAGAGCCTCTTTTTCAGCTTCAGGAATTCACAATCTATCAAAAGTATTTTTTATATTTTCTGGTACATCTTCCCAAGTTTTATTATCACCTGCTCCCTCAGGTTTTGCATAATAATAAATACTATCTAAATCTAGTTTAGATAAATCAGGTCACCAATCTGGCATATTTTTTTCTTGAAAAACATCTAAAGCTTTTAGTCTTAATTCAAGCATCCAATCAGGTTCATTATTAGATAAACTTATCTGTTTTACAACTTCACAATTTATTCATTTAATAATTTTATTTGTATAAGATACTGGATCTGAAAAATTCCAAGTATCTGAAACTGTAAGGTTTTTAGGATTATTATTTGACATTTTAAAGTTTTTTAATATAAAAGGTGTTCCTTTTTAAACTAAAATAAATATAAAAAAGGAGGAATAGTTGAAAAAAGGTAATGGTAGTATTTGTTGTGGGGGTTTTCGTATCATTGGTAATGTAGCTTATTGTTTTTACAGTACAAAAGTACATTTAAATAAAAATAGAGAGGAAAGATTGGCTATAGCTAATGAATTACGAAAAAGAGGTGTAACAAAAATAACAGAAGGTCAAGCTAAAGAGTATATTGATATTGATGTATTCTTTAACTTAGTGGAAGAAGCTGAAATTGAGGTATAAAAATGAAACAATATCAAGTTGTATGGGTATATCCTTCTTACAAAGAAAATAAGAGAAGAACATGCCTTGTCAATCTCGACCATAGAGATAAAAAACAGTTAAAAGAAGATATTAAGTGTTTTCTGGAATTGAATAATTACTATCCCAAAAAGGGACGACTACGTCCAAGAAAACCAAAAATACAGACTTTTTACTTTTATGTTAGATTACATGAAAGACAAGAGTAACTACCACAGATTAGGGCTCAAAAGGCCCTTTTTTTTATTCTGTTAAAATTCTTTAAAACCTTTTTCACTTATTTCTTTTGCTAAACTAGCTCATCACTGTTTTACTATATTACCATCTTTCATTACATATACCTTATCTACATCTATATATTCAAGTATTTTAAAATAATGAGTAATTATTATCAAACTATTATTTTCATTACTCAACTCTTTTAACATTTCAGCAATAGTTCTAAATGCATCTAAATCAAGACCACTATCTATTTCATCAAGTATTATATACTTAGGTCATATAAGTTTCATTTGAAGAATCTCTATTTTTCTCTTTTCACCTCAACTAAATCATACATTTAATTCTCTATCTAAAAATTTCTCATCTATATGTAACTCACTCAAATATTTCTTTATAAACCTTTTAAATATAAATGGTGAAAGTTCATTAACTTCTGGCTTATCATTTTTTAAAGAAATATTATATATAGTTCTTAAATATTCACTCAATTTAATACCTTTTATCTCAGGTACATTTTGAAATGAAAGAAACAATCAAATCTTAGATCTCTCTTCAGGATCTAATTTTATCAAGTTTTTTCACTCTATACTAACTTCTCCTGATATATGCTCATACTTTGGATGTCACATCAAAAAACTCGACAAACTAGATTTTCCACTACCATTTTTTCAAAGTAAACAATAGTTTTTTCAAGTTTCAAATCAAAGATTTATTCACTTCAAAATTTCCTTATCACCTACTCAAACTCTTAGGTTTTCTATTTTTATCATTTTTATTATTTAACTAAAAAATTATTAAAACATTACTATTTTAGTAATATTTTAAAAAAAGCAAATTTTTTAATATACTTTTTTTATACACTTTGTTTTAAAATAGACTAATGTTAACAAAATGTTAAAAAACCTATTTTTTTTAGCTTTATATACAAGAACTTATTTTGGACATTTTGTCTACTTGTTTTTATAATATTGTTTTGACATATAGAAAAAAAAGAATAAAACATATAGTATAGTTTTGCTATAAATAGAGAGAAAAAAGGAACAATTAACATTTTTTTAACATTTTAGAAGAAATATGGACAAATTAAAAGATATTGAAAGTAGACATATATCAGTACTTTTAAATGAATTAATAGAAAGTATAAATATAAACAAAGATAAAAAAAACATAATTGTTGACGCTACTCTATGAATGTGATGACATGCCAGCATAATAATAAGTCAGATGAATCCTTGAGATATTTTTATTTGATTTGATGCTGATATAAAAAACCTAGAATTAGCTGAGATAAGATTAAAAGAAATAAACAAAGACAAAAAAGTTGAAATAATATTAATTAACTCAAATTTTGTAAATCTAAATAATGAGTTAAAAGATAGATGAATTGAGTACATAACATGAATTTACTATGACTTATGATTGTCTTCCCTGCATTTAGATGAAGCAGACAGGTGATTTAGTTTTATGTTAGATTGACCTCTTGATATGAGACTTGATAAATCAAAGTGAAAAACAGCAGCAGACATTGTTAATTCTTATACACAAGCAGAACTAAGAGAGATTTTTATAAAATATGGTGAAGAACCTGGAGCAAATAAAATTGCTCATAAAATAGTAGATCTAAGAAAAAAAGAAAAATTTAAAACAACTTCTAGCCTAAGTGAAATAATACCATGATGACCAAAAACAAAATCAAGAATATTTCAAGCTATAAGAATAGAAGTAAATAAAGAGCTAGAAAATATAGAAAAATCTTTAAACGATGCTATAAAATTACTAAAAAAAGATTGAATTATTTTTGTTATAAGCTTTCATTCTTTAGAAGACAGAATAGTTAAACATATATTAAGAAAAGAAACAAAAGATTGTATATGTAGTGATTTGATATGTAGTTGTGGACACAAAAAAAGCCTAAAAGTAATAACAAAAAAACCTATAATACCAACAGACGAAGAGATAAAACAAAACCCTAGAAGTAGAAGTGCTAAAGCAAGAAGTGCAGTAAAAATAGTATAACCTATTATATCCTTATAATTCCCCCATACAAAAGTGAATAAAGTAGTTATAAACAAAAACATAAAAAGAAACTATTTCTCTGAAAGAAAAAAAGAAAAGGAAAAAATGGATTTTTGAATAAATTCAACTTATATAGCCTTACTTTCTCTTATTTCTTTAATGTTATTATATTATGTTTGGATTTTAAATGTAAATGCAACAAAATGATATAATATAAGAAAATTAGAAATAGAAAAAAAGACTCTTTTAATGGAAAAAGAGCTTCTTGATGTAAAAATAGCTGAACTTGAAAGTCTTTCAACTATCCTGTGAGATGATGATTTACAAAACATGGAAAAAATAGAAGAACCTGAATATCTAGTTATTAAAGATGATGTACAATATGTATATAATAATTAAAAAACAACATAAACTCACCCCTAAGTCCCCTCTCTTACATAAGAGAGGGGACTTTTTTATTGAAAAATTTAAATTCTATATATAATAAACTAAATTTAAAACTAGTATAAAAAAATGCCTGAAGCGTTAAAACAATTAATAAACTCTATAAGTTACCTACCTTGAATATGAGAAAAATCAGCTACAAAATTAGCTTTTTTCTTATTAAATTCAAACAAAAACTTTGTAGAAACTCTAAGTGAAAATATAGTAAATATAAAAGACAAAGTAACTTTTTGTAAAAACTGTAATTCCCTAACAGATATATGAAAAGATACTTGTAGTATCTGTTCAGATGAGTCTAGAGATAAAACAAGTATTGCTGTAATTGAGGAATATCTTGATATGATAACACTGGAAGAATCTTGATGATATAAATGATCTTATCATATTTTATGATGAGCTATATCTCCTATAAACTGAGTATTTATTTGAGATCTAAATTTTGAAAGTTTATTTAAAAAAATATCTGATGCTGACTGAAAAATAGAGCTTATTTTAGCTACAAACCCAAATATAGAATGAGAAGCAACAAGTACTTATATAATTGAGGAAATTTCTAAAAGAAAACTTAAATATAAAACAAAAATAACAAGGCTTTCTAGATGACTTTCTAGTTGATATATAGAATATGCTGACAATATAACCATAGCAAATGCTCTAAGAGAAAGAAAAGAGGTTTAATTTTATCATAACTCACCCTTTAATTCCCTCTCTTACTTAAGAGAGGGAAAATATAGTACTTTATTAATAATATAATTATGTCAGAATTTGCTCCACCTTGATCAAATGCTCATATGACTCCTGCTCAAGTAAAAAAATATGTAGCTGATATGAAAGCTGCTCAAATAATAGCCCAAGAAAAACTTGAATTAGCTAAAGCTTCCTGAGAGTTTGAAAAAGAAAAGAAAGAACTTCAAGATATAGAAAAACAGTTAGATAATTTATAAATTATCTAACTGTTTTTCTTATTAAATTATCCAAAACTGCAGCTATTTTATCATAGCTATGTCTTACACAAGTATGTTCATGAAGTAAGTCTGCTTCTATTACCTCGTATGACTTTGCTCTGAAGTATTTATGAGTTTTTACTTTTACTGGTTTTTTCTTTTCTAGAGATTTATATTTCTCAGCCATTTTATCTGATATATATCAATCATTTACAATTACATAATCAATAATATCTTTTCATAAATATTTCTCTACTACATTTACAAAATCAATTGCTTCAAAATCCGTTGTTTCCCCAGGTTTTGTCATAAGATTACAAAAATATATTACTTTTGCTTTCTTGTTTGCTTC
This sequence comes from uncultured Candidatus Peribacteria bacterium, assembly GCA_964344155.1. Lineage (GTDB taxonomy): Bacteria > Patescibacteriota > Gracilibacteria > BD1-5 > UBA6164 > UBA6164. Next base: position 11,906 of record CAYFMG010000010.1, read on the forward strand.
TATGGCTTCTTTTATTCATTTTACTAATAAATTTGGAACTATAGAAGTATACAAATCACCAAATGATATAATTATTACATCTGATTTTTCTATAGCTTTTATCGCTTTTGGATTAGCATATGCCTCAGGTGTTAAATATGCTTTTTTTATTGGTGATGATTTTTCATCTAAGTTTAAATCAATATTTGTTTCTCATTCTACTTTTGTACCATCCTCAAGCTTTACATTTAAGTGTGATTGTTGTAAAGTAACAGGTATAACTCTTCACTTTACTTTAAACATTTTAGCAACTTGTTTTAATCATTTATCAAAGCTTCAAGTTATCTCTGCCATAGCTGTTATTATCAGGTTTCAAAGACTATGTCATCATACTGAACAATCTTTATCATATCTATAATTAAACAACTCTTTAACCACATCATGTTCTTTTGATAATGCCATTATTCATCTTCTCACATCTCATGGTGGTAACATATCAAATTCTTCTCTAAGTACTCAAGTTGAACCTCAGCTATCACTCATAGAAATAATAGCTGATATATTATAATCATCATTATCTCTTATACTAGAAAGCAATCAATAACTCCCATTTCATCAACCTATTGTTGTAATATTTATCTTATCTGTTTTTGGCATGTTTTTTTAGTCTTTAATTAATACTGCTTTTATTCTCCTTACTCATCTACTACTTGCTTGTTCTTTTTTGATTTTGAATCTTCACATAGAACCTGTATTTTCTACATGAGGTCCTCAACATAATTCTTTTGAATATATATTCCCCTCTTTATCTTTAAACGTATACACTTTTACTGTATCTGGATATTTTTCCCAGAAACTTCACTCAACTCAAGCCTCTTTTGCTTCATTTTTATTCATATGATCAAGATCAACAACGCAACCTTTTTCTATAGCTTCATTTACAAAAGCTTCTACTTTATCAAGTATATCTCTTTCTACTTTTTCATCATTATTGAAATCAAATCTAAGTCTTTCTGGTGTAATATTTGATCCTTTTTGATGAACATGTTCTCATAAGTGTTTTCTAAGTCATGCTAAAAGTAAGTGTGTAGCTGAATGAAGAGCTGTTGTTTCTTCCCCGCTATCAGCTAGTCCTCATTTAAATTTTTGCTCTGCTCAAGCTCTTGATTTTTCTTGGTGTTTCCTGTGGGCTTCATGAAATCATTCTTCTCATACAGTTAATCCTCTTTCATGAGCTAATTCCATAGTCATCTCAAGTGGAAAACCATAAGTATCATATAATTTGAATGCTTTGTCTCATGATATATTTGTAATTTTTACTCATGATCTCTCATATGCTATTTCAAAACCTTTTAATAGTTTTTCAAACTCTTTTAATCATTTTTCAAGTGTTGATCCAAATTGTTTTTCTTCTCTTAATATTTCAGATACTATTTCTTCTCTTTTTTCTATCATATGAGGGTAAGCAGCTCATAGTTTATCTATAACTACTTCTGCTACTTTGTATAAGAATTCTCAACTGTAGCCTAGCTTGTATGCTTTTCTTATAGCAATTCTCATAAGTCTTCTAAGTACATAACCCCCATCTACATTACTTGGTAATACTCAATCACTTATCATTACAGTAGCAGTTCTTAAGTGATCAGCTATTACTCTAATTTCTGACATAGTTTCATCACTATATTCTACTCCTATTTCTTTTGATATAGAATCTATTATTTCTATAAATATATCTGTATTGTAAACTGTTTTTTCTCCATTTAAAGTGGCTGTGATTCTTTCAAGTCACATCCCAGTATCCACATTTTGGTTAGGTAGTTTTACTAGACTTCCATCTTCTAGTCTATTGTATTCCATAAATACATTATTCCATATTTCCATCCAATTATCTTCATCTGTTTCTACATTTGATCCTGCTGGTGGAAACTCAGTTTCTCATACCCAGTAAAATATTTCAGTATCTGGTCCACATGGTCCATGTTCTCAAGCTGCCCACCAGTTTTCTGATTTTGGTAGATAAGATATTCTTTCTTTTGGCATTCAAGCTTTTTCCCAAATAGCAGCTGACTCATCATCTCTTGGAGCATCCTCATCTCACTCAAATACTGTAACTGCTATTTTTTTAGGATCTAGTCCTAACCAGTCAATACTAGTTAAAAATTCATAACTATAGGCTATAGATTCTTCTTTAAAATAATCACCAAGTGACCAATTTCCTAGCATTTCAAAAAATGTTAAATGAGAATTATCTCATACTTCTTCTATATCTCATGTTCTTATACATTTTTGACTATCAGCTAATCTCTTCCCTGATGGATGTGTTTCTCATAATAGATATGGAACTAATGGTTGCATTCATGCTGTATTAAAAAGTACAGTAGGGTCATTTTCTGGTACTACTGATGCTGATGGGATTATAGCATGATTTTTAGACTTAAAAAACTCTAGATATCTTTCTCTTATTTGGTTACTTGTATATTTCATTTTTTATTTTTTTATTAAGTTTTAAAAATACTGGATAGGAGTTTAACTAAAAACAAAAAAAAAACAAGGCTATTTTTTGATTAAATAAAGAAATTATGATAAAATTTAATTAATCTTAAATATATAATTTTATATGGGAGAAGAAAACATAAATTTACGGAATCTAATTGAATCTTCTGATTCAGACAAAGAGATTGAGAATGAAGTTTATAATGAACTTAAAAATGCTCAGTCTATTTTAGAGTATGCAAAAGATTCTCCCTTATATGAAAAATTTCAAAAAGAATATCAAGAGTTAAGAGATAAAATAATAAGCTCAGTAGAAAATGATAAAATAATAACTAGACAAGAGTTAAAAGAAATAAAATGGGAAGCTGAAAATATAAGTGCTCTAGAAGATCAACAAAGTTCAAAGAAAGAAAAAACAAGAGATTTTAGTAAAATAGAAGGTTTAGAAAAAATAATAACAAGAGATATAATAGATGCTATAGATATGTCTTATGAAATAGACAACTTAGAACAAGTTATAAATTTATATAATATTTCTCCAGAGAAAGCTAGGGAATTTTTAGAAAATACTGAAGACTTTCCTAATGAATTAATAGATAAAACCTTAAATGCTTTAGAGAAAAGAAATAAGTTTATATCTGAGGAACATAAAAAAGAACGTGAAAGAATTGAAAAAGAATTAAAAGAAGTAGTTAAAGTATTAAAAGAATATGGTATTGGTGATGAAGCATCAATGTCTGAAGAAATAGATATAAAAGATTTAGAAGTTGATTCTAACTTAAGATTACAAGTAATAAATGATTTAAGATATCAAAAAGTATCAACTCTTGAAATAATAAGAAATCATGAAGAAATTTTAAAGTCAGGTAGTGATCCTAAAAGAGAAGAAAAAAGAAAGCAAACTATTCTCAATCTTAAAAGAAATATACAAGAAATTGACCATGCTATTAGTATTTTAAAACAATTTGAAAATATAAAAGATATTGAAAAAAGTAGAAAAAGAATAAAAGCTGAAAATATAGAAAAATTAGAACTAGAAGAAAAAACTAAAGAAAAAGACGATGATAATCATCAAGAAAAAGGTACTGAATCATATACAAGTAAAGAAAATACTTATGAAACTGATTATGAACTGAATACGTCTTGATCTGTCCCTGTGGTAGAAACAAGTAACTGAAGTAAAATAGAAATATCTGTTGATGAAGCAAAAGTTATACAAAACAACCCTGAAGCAATAAAAAATTTGGTTAATTTCTATAATTTCTTTAAAGAACTAAACCTAAGCTCTGTTTGGGAATATAGAAATGAATTAATGGTTGCTATTTGAGATATAAATATTGATCCTAATGATAACTCTGTAGACAAAGAAGAGTTAAGAAAATTTTGAAATAAACTACTTACTTTTGTTACAAATATCTGAAAAGAAGAAAAAGAAAAAACAAAAGTAAATCTAACAACTATTTCTGAAGTAAATATGGCATTAAGGGATTTCTCTTGAGAGGACTGAGAGTTCAGTGATAATGCAACTTTTAATATTGAATGAGAGGATGCTTTTGCAGCTAAATTAAGGCAACATTGAATTATTTGATGAGCATATTTTCATATACATAAATTCAGAGAAAATTTGAAATAAAAAAAATAAGAAAAACTAGATTAGTCTTTCTTATTTTTTTCTTTTTGTTCTTGTATAAATTTTACCATATTATCAGTAATACTTACCATATGTTTTTTTCTTGGTTTCTTTTTCACTTGTTTTCTTTCTACTTGCTTGTTATCTAGTTTTAAAGGACTCAAGCTCTCTGTTGACATTATTTGTTCTTCTACTTTTTGTTCTTTTCCTCAGAATAATCATATAGGAAAACTAAGTCATACTCAAAATACAACATCATCTTTATCTCAATTTTTTTTGCTATCAACTGTTAAACCAAATTTCATCTCATCTTCCTGATTTTTGTGTCCTACTATACTTTGTGTAATATCCATTTTTTCCACACTATAAAGACATTTAGCATAAGAACTAAACAGGTTTACATTATCACAATCCTGTAAAATTGTATATGTTTCAGCTTTTACTTCATCAACAACAAAACTTGTCATTAACGAAAATCACAAAACCTGAACAAAGGTCTTTATAGACCTATTATCTATATTATTTTTCATTTAGTTATTATTATTTTTTTATATATCAGTCTATTTCTTCTACTAATCAAGGAACAAAAGTTTGTAATTCTTTATATCCATGAAATCATTTACCTTTTTCTAATACTGCTCTAGTAATTTTTCAATATCTACCTATAACAGCGCTAGTACGATCATCACTAGCTCAAGGTTTTCCTAATCCTCTTCCTAGTTTTGACATAATTTTTTAGTTATTTTTAAAAATACAATCAGTATTATACTTATTTTCTTTAAAAGTCAATAGTAATTCTTTTTTTATAGTCTCTATTTTTTGATTAAATAAAGAAAATATGCTAAAATTAATAAAGAAAATTAATAATAATGTTATGCCTGAAAATATTGCAGACTTAATAAACCAAATTGAATTGTCAGATTCAAATCAAGAGATTGAGAATGAAACTATAAAAAGTGTCAAAGAAGCTCAATCTATTTTGGCTTCTGCTCAAAATACCTCACTATATGATAAATTTCAAAAAGAATACGATGATGTAAGACAAGAAGTTATAGCTTCTCTTAAAAATGACAGAGAAATTACAAAAGATGAGCTTATGAATATAAAGCAGGAAGTAATGGATATGAAAAATCTTAAAAACCAAACATGGGATTCTAATAATGGTTTCTGACCTGAGACTCAAGAAAGAATAGATAGAAGAGAAAAATGGAAAAATGAAGAAAAAATAAAAAATATGAATAGTAAAGAATTAAAAGCTTTTACTATTGATGCAATTTATAATAATCCTCAAAATATTGAACATATTATAAATAATATTTCTAATGATAACCTAACTCACCTTTTAAAATCTTTAAATGATGAAAATCGTAATGATTTCTTTATCTTAACTGCTGATATTAACAATACCTCTATAACTGAAAAAATTATATCTTCTCTTGATTCTACATTACTAAAAGCTTTTACTATTGATGCGACTTATAATAATCCTCAAAATATTGAACACATTATAAATAATACTTCTAATAATAATCTAACTCACCTTTTAAAATCTTTAAATTATGAAAGTCTTAATAATTTCTTTATCTTCACTGCTGATATTAACAATACCTCTATAACTGAAAAAATCATCTCTTCTCTTGATTCTGAATTACTAGAAGTTTTTACTATTGATGCAATTTATAATAATCCTCAAAATATTGAACACATTATAAATAATATTTCTAATGGTGACCTAACTCACCTTTTAAAATCTTTAAATTATGAAAGTCTTAATAATTTCTTTATCTTCACTGCTGATATTAACAATACCTCTATAACTGAAAAAATCATCTCTTCTCTTGATTCTGAATTACTAGAAGTTTTTACTATTGATGCAATTTATAATAATCCTCAAAATATTGAACACATTATAAATAATATTTCTAATGGTGACCTAACTCACCTTTTAAAATCTTTAAATGATCAAAAGTGTAATGCTTTCTTTACCTTAACTTCTTATATTAATAATCCTTCTACAACTGAAAAATTTATTTCTTCTCTTAATCCTGAATTATTAAGAACCTTTACTATTAATGCTATTTATTATAATAATAATCAAAATATTGAACATCTCGTAAGTAGTATTTCTAGTGAAAAACTAAACTATCTTCTTAAATCTTTAGATAAAAAGAATATTGATGATTTTTTCTATATACTTTCTCAAGATAATAATAATTTTTTAGTTTCTCCAGATATAATTTTAAACTTAGATAATGATTTATTAATAAACCTTCTAAAATTAGAATGAATAAATATAAATGAAACTATTCTAAGTAAAATGTCTAATGAACAAATAAATAAATTATTAAAGAAGTTAGATGATTTAACTACTTATTATGAAAATATTAGTAATAAAAAATTAGTTTCTAAATATAAAGGCAACGAAATAAATATTAATGATATTATAAATAATGAAGATTTGCTTAATAATATTGATACAAATGCAGAAAATATTATTAAAATAATTAACAATAGTAGAAAATTAAGAGAAGCTATAGCTAATATAATTTTAAATAAAGCTGTTAAAACTGTTGAAGCTGTTGAAACTGTTGAAACTGATGAAACTGATGAAACTGTTGAAACTGTTGAAACTGATGAAACTGTTGAAACTGTTGAAACTGTTGAAACTG
>CAYFMG010000010.1:18776-34380 GCA_964344155.1 uncultured Candidatus Peribacteria bacterium
GTTGAAACTGTTGAAACTGATGAAACTGTTGAAACTGTTGAAACTGTTGAAACTGTTGAAACTGTTGAAACTGTTGAAACTGTTGAAACTGATGAAACTGTTGAAGCTAATGAAACTGTTGAAGCTAATGAAACTGTTGAAGCTAATGAAACTGATGAAACTGTTGAAGCTAATGAAACTGATGAAACTGTTGAAACTGATGAAACTGTTGAAACTGTTGAAACTGATGAAACTGTTGAAACTGATGAAACTGTTGAAACTGTTGAAACTGTTGAAACTGATGAAACTGTTGAAACTGATGAAACTGATGAAACTGTTGAAACTGATGAAACTGTTGAAGCTAATGAAACTGTTGAAGCATATATAAAAGAAGGTGAAAAAGTAAGAGAAATATGAGATTTCTTTAAAGAAAAATGACATGGTAACTTTTCAATATGAATAATTAATGAATTTGAAAGTTTTAGAAAAAATAACAAAGATATAACAAACAATGATGAAATAATAAATCTATTTATTGAAAAATATTGATTTAATGATATATGAGAACATCCATTAAAATATTTAGCTATAACAGAATTAAAAAGTAAAATTCTAGAAGATGAACAAAATTTAATAATAAATGATAAAGAAACAAAAATAGCTAAAGCTAAATTAATTCTATGAGAAATATCAGAAGAAGAATATAATAAATTAATACAAAATAAATTACAAGAAAAATATAACAACTCAAACCAAGAAACAGAAACTGATAGTCAAGAACAAGAAACAAATACAGAACAAAATAGTAAATCAAACTTTGATATCCCTGAAATAACAGAAATAGATTGAAAATATAGTATAGAATCTAATTCTGGAGAAAAAATCGAGATAAGTAAAAATGATAAAGAACTAATTGAAGAATTCCCTGAAGTAAAAGATAAACTTGTTAAATTCCATGAATTCTTTAAAGAAATAAACCTAGAATCAATGTGGACATATAGAGACCAATTAGCAACATCTATTTGAGTAAGAACAATAAACTTTGAAAATGGAGATGCCTACTCTGAAGCAGATCTATTAAGATACTGAAACTCTATAATAAAAGCAATAAACAATATGTCTGAAGATGAAAACTTAACTAAAGCAACAACAATAAGTTGATTAAATACACAATTAAGAGAATTCTCTTGAGCATGAAGTATGATGAGTGATAATAAGACTAATACTATAGACTGAAAAGATAAGTTTATATGATTACTAAGAACAAAAGGAGTACTAAGAGAATGAATCTTTTATAAAGAAGAATTTAGAAAATACCTAAAATAAAAAAATAATGATTTTTTAAAAAATCATTATTTTTTTATAACTCAACCCTTGTTAACCACCCCTCAAACTCACTAATCTTTCAAGCCATAACATCATCAAAAGTCTTTTTTATATCCTCAAACACAGGCCTGTTAGCAGGTAAATCATACTGCTCTATTTTTTTCACTGGAGTAACTCTTACAGCAGTTCAAGTCATAAATACCTCATCAGCTATAAAAAGCTCTGTTTTATCTATCTGTCTCTCTATAACAGTATATCATTTATACCTAGCTAATTCTATAACTGAAGCTCTTGTAATTCATTCAAGTATATCATCTGTTACAGTTGGAGTATAAATAACTCAGTCTCTTACCATAAATAAGTTCATAGCACTTCCCTCACTGATTTTTCACTGAGCATTTAATAATATAGCATCATCATATCACCTATTTACAGCCTCTGTTTTAGCAAGAGCACTTGTAATATAAGCTCATGATATTTTTCACCTAAGTGGAAAAGACTGATCATTTTGTCTTAAATATGAACTAATAGTACAAGTAATACCATCAGGAGAAAGATAATCTCAAAGCTCTAGTCAATATAATAAAAAATCTTTTTCTATATCATGAAGCCTAGGAGATAAATCTAAATCACTTGTATAAACAAGAGGCCTTATATAAATATCCTTATTTGGTTTATTTTTTGTAATTAACTCTCTTATCTTTTCTTCTATAAACTTCTCTGAATACTCTGCTCATAAATACTTAGCACTCAAAGATAATCTTTTTGTATGTTTGTCTAATCTAAATAACACAAAACTATTATTATCAAATATTGCTCTTAATCATCAAAAAGCTCAAATACCATACTGCAAAGCATGTGTAGCTATAGAAACATTAGCCTCACTAAACTTTTTCCACTCTCAAGCATGATATGCATACTCTAAAAAATTTTTCATCTGTATTATGATTAATATGTAAAATAAAAGAATCAGAAAATATATTTTCTGATTCTTTTTTACTCAACATCTTCACCTTCTCTAACTATAGAAGCTCTTACTACTTTATCACCAGATTTTTTCAATTTTGTCAAAATTACTCATTGAGTTACTCTTGATGTTTTTCTAATTCATTTAAGATTCATCCTAATAGTTTGACCTCATTTAGATATAAGTATTATATCAGATGTTTTTCTATCAGACTCAGATAACATATTAGCCGAAATAACATTACCTGTCTTTTTAGTCATAGCCATAGCTTTTACTCATGTTCATCATCTCTTTTGATTTCTATACTCTTCTATACTTGTAAGTTTTCACATACCATTCTCAGTAACTATAAATACAAATTCATGTTCTTGTCATACTATTGTTACTTCTACTACTCTATCGTCTTCTTTTAGTTTTATTCATCTTACTCATGAAGCTGCTCTACCCATTGGTCTAACATCATCTTCTGAGAACTGTATAGCCTTACCTTCATTTGTAGCTATAAATATAGAATCCTCTCAACTAGTTGTTTTTACCCAACTTAGATTATCTCATTCTTTTACTCATAGTACTTTTAATCAGTTTGCTCTTATGTTTTTAACTTGATCCATTTCAAGTTTTTTAACTTGTCCGTTTGTAGTAACAAAGAATAAATACTTGTTTTGTTCTTTTGAAATATCCATAATAGCAGCTACTTCTTCATCTTTTTGTAATCAAACAAAGTTTATCACAGGTTGTCCTTTTGCTGTTCTATTTGTTTCTGGTATTTCATAAGCAGGAAGTGTAAATACTCTACCCTTAGTTGTAAAATATAATAAATCAGAATGATTTTGAGTAGGTATTATTAATTTGATTTCATCATCTTCTTTTGCTCATGTTGCTACTCATTTACCTCATCTTCTTTGAGTTCTAAAACTATCTGCTTTAAGTCTCTTAATATACGATTTTTGAGTTAATACAACAAATACTTCTTCATTTGGTATTGTGTCTTTTGGATTAAACTCTCCTATTTTCCCTGCATTTACTTGTGTTCTTCTTTCATCTCCAAATTTTTCTTTTACTTCATCTAACTCTTCTATGATTATAGAAACTATTCTTTCTGGTTTAGCTAATATATCTTTTAAGTCAGCAATTAATAATAATTTTTCATTTAATTCATCTTCTATTTTCTTTCTCTCAAGTCCAGCCAATTTGTTAAGTCTCATCTCTAGAATTGCTTCTGCTTGAATTTGAGATAAGTCAAAGTTTTTTTGTAAGGCTACTTTTGCTTCTTCTTTTGTATTAGCTGCTTTAATTGTAGCTATTATTTCATCTATATGATCAAGTGCGTGTTTTAATCATTCCAAAATATGTGCTCTTGCTTCAGCTATTTTTAATTCATATCTTGTTCTTCTTTCAACTACTTCTTTTCTATGATCTATAAATGCTACTAAAAAGTCTTTTAAGTTATATAATCTTGGTTGTCTTCATCTTTCTCATAGACCTATCATATTGTAACCAAAACTTGTTTGTAATGGTGTAAGTTTGTATAATAGGTTTAATACTTTTTTAGGAAAAGCATCTTTTTTAAGCTCAACTATAATTCTTACTGAGTCTTTATTTGATTCATCTCTTAGTTCACTTATTCAAACTATTTTTTTATCTCTTACTAAATCTGCTATTTTTTCTACTAAGTTTGCTTTATTTAATCCATATGGGATTTCAGAAATATTTATTATACTTCTTCCTCTTTTCCCTTCTTCTATATTTGCTACTCATCTCATTTTTACAGATCATCTACCTGTAGAATAAGCTGTTAACATAGCTTCTTTATCATATACAATTCATCCTGTTGGGAAATCTGGTCATTTTACATATTCCATTAAATCCTCAACTGTTATTTCTTCAGGATTTGGTACTTTCAATAGATATTCTACAGCATCTATTAATTCAGATAAATTATGAGGTGGTATATTTGTTGCCATACCTACTGCAATACCCATTACTCAGTTCATAAGTAAGTTTGGTATTCTTGTTGGCATAACTGTTGGCTCCTTTCTTGTTGTATCAAAGTTATCTCTAAAATCTACTGTTTCTTTTTCTATATCTGCTAGCATGTATTCAGCTAGTTTTGTCATCTTTGCTTCCGTATATCTATAGGCAGCTGCTCAGTCACCATCCATTGATCAAAAGTTACCTTGACCATTAACAAGTGGATATCTCAAAGAGAAGTCTTGAGCCATTCTAACCATAGCTTCATATACTGAACTATCACCATGTGGATGATAATTTCAAAGTACATGACCTACTACTGTTGCTGATTTTCTAAACTTTGCTCCTGCTTTTAAACCTTGTTCATGCATAGAATACATTATTCTTCTATGTACTGGTTTAAATCAATCTCTTATATCTGGTAAGGCTCTACTTACAATTACACTCATCGCATAATCTAAGTAACAGTCCTCCATTTCTGTTCTTATACTTCTATTAGAATCTCATTCATATGTTATACCTTGAGGTATATCTAGTCATGTTTGTTCTTCTTCATTTTGTTCATCATTTGTATTTTCTTCTAGATTTTGGTTTTCTAAATTTTCTGACATATTTTTTTATTATAAAATATAACACTCTAAATATACTGATTTTCTCTTAAATTTCAAGAAAAAAAGGCTTTATTTGTTAAAAAGTTATAGTTTTTTAACATTTAATTTTTGATTTTTTATTCATCAGATTATAATACAAAAAATAATTAAATAAAAATATAAAAATGAAAGCAATAATACTAGCTGCATGAAAATGAACTCGTCTAAGACCTCTTACAAACACTATTCCAAAACCTCTTATAAAAATATTTGGTAAATCTATTTTAGAACACAATATAAAATCTATTTATAAACATGTAACTGAAATAATAATAGTTGTAAAATATAAAGCAGACTTAATAAAAGAAAGCTTGTGAGATAACTATAAATGAGTAAAAATTACATACCATGAACAAGTAAAAGAAAAATGAACAGCTGCAGCTATTAGATGAATAAAATCAGATATAGATGTTTTAGTTATGAATTGAGATAGTATATTTGATAAAGATGATTTGGAAAAATTATTAAAACACCCTTGATATTGAGTATTAGTAAAAAAAGTTAAAGATCCTTCTAAATATTGAATTTTTGAACTTGATATAGAAAAAAATGTAAAAAATATAGTTGAAAAACCAAAAAAAGATATATGAAACTTAGCTAACCTATGAGTATATAAATTTGATCCTCAAATTCTTGAAATAGTTAATGATATTCCCCTTTCTTCAAGATGAGAATATGAAATAACTGATGCTATAAATGAATTTGTAAAGACTTTTCCTCTAAAACCATTTAAAATAGAAGGTGAATTTATAGATGTTTGATATGCTCCAGATATTTTAACAGCAAACTCACATTTTTTAAACAATTTGAAAAAATCTAAAATAAAATGAGAAATTGAAGGGTGAGTAACTATTAAATGAAATATAGTTTTGGAAAAAGGTGCTATTTTGAAATCATGAACTTATATAGAATGAAATGCTTATATATGAAAAAACTCTTCTATTTGACCAAATACTTATATAAGATGAAATACTTCTATCTGAAAATGATCTAAAATCTGAAATGCTGTTGAAATAAAAAATTCTTCTATATGAGATAAAACAAATGTTGCCCATCTTAGCTATATTTGAGACTCTATTATATGAAATAATGTAAATATTGGTTGAGGCTTTATTACAGCAAACCTTAGACATGATAAAGCAAATATAAAAATACCTGTTAAATGAGTATTAACAGACACGGGTACTCATAAATTTTGAGTAATTATAGCAGATAATTGTAAGACCTGAATAAACTCTTCCTCTATGCCCTGAAGAGTCCTTGAAAACAATACTTTTACAAATCCATGAACTATAATAAAATAAAAAAAGAACAGGATTAAAATTAATCTTGTTCTTTTTTTATTGAATTTTAATTATACAACAGAAACATATGTGTCTTTGTATACTCTACCATCATATCTTTTTCTTTTCTTTTCAGAAAAAGTAACAGTTCCTTCAGTAGTAGCGAAAAGAGTAAAATCTTTTCATTGAGAAACACCTTCAGCTGGCCAGAATTTATTACCTTTTTGTTTAACGATAATATTTCCTGAAATAGCTTTTTGTCCTCAGAATAGTTTCACACCAAGTCTTTTGGCGTTACTATCTCTACCATTATTAGTAGATCATTGAGCCTTCTTGTGAGCCATTGTTTAAAAAATTATTAACTAAAAAAATTATATATAAATTATCTGTTTGCAAATCTAGCAAATGCTTTATTAGCTTCTGCCATTTTATAAACTTCTAATTTTTTCTTGTAAGCAGAACCAGTTTCATTAGCAGCTTCGATTAACTCTAAAGCTAAAAACTTAGAAAAAGCAGCACCTTTTTTATTTCTAGCAGCATCAATTAACCATTTAGCAGCTAAAAACAATTGTCTTTTAGGTTTTACTTCTTGAGGTACTTGGTAAATAGATCCTCATACTCTCTTTGGTCTAACTTCTATTTTTGGAACTACATTTTCCAAAGCTTTATCAAAAATTGCTTTAGGATTTTTTTGTCCTTTAGCTTTTATTTCTTCAAAAGTATCAGCCATAATTTTCTTAGCTAAACTTTTTTTACCATCTAACATCACATAGTTAACAAATTTGTCCATCATAGACATTTCACTGTTTGTTTTCATGTTTATATAACAATTATTAAATATTATTTCGCGGTTATGTTTTCAGTAATTGTTAAACTTACTCCGCTAATTAATAATAATCCATCAGCCTATCGGCAGCTTCCTTTAATACTAAAGGAAGCCTCTACTAAAACGTTTTTATTTAAATTTAAGTAAAATTATATTAATACTTAAATCAATTTTCTTCCTTTAGTATTAAAGGAAGTACCACGAAGTGGGGATGGATTATTTATTATTTTGGTTTTTTAGCACCATATAAAGATCTACCTTGTTTTCTGTTTTGTACTCATTCACAATCAAGTACTCATCTTACAACATGGTATCTTACTCATGGTAAATCTTTTACTCTACCACCTCTAATAGCAACAACAGAGTGTTCTTGTAAGTTGTGTCCTTCACCTCAGATGTAGGCATTAACTTCCATACCATTAGTTAATCTAACTCTTGCAACTTTTCTAAGCGCCGAGTTTGGTTTTTTAGGTGTCATAGTAGTAACCTTTACACATACTCCTCTTTTTTGAGGACATCCACCTGGCATAACAGATTGAGTTTTCTTAATAGAATTTTTAATCATTTGTAATGCAGGAGATTTACTTTTAACAGAAGGAGTTCTTCTCTTTCTTCTGATTAATTGATTAATAGTAGGCATTTTCTGGTTATTGTTAGTAAATTAATCTTAATTCAAAAATTATCTTTTTGACCATTGCATTCCTTTTCTGGCTTTATGTCTCCCTGGTTTCTTTCTTTCAGCTTTTCTAGCATCACGAGTAAGTAAACCTGCGGCTTTTAAAACCTTTTTAAAACCTTCATCACTTGAAGCTAAGCTTCTAGCAAGTCCGTGTCTGATAGCTTCAGCTTGTGCTGAAACACCAGAACCAGAAATTTTTACTTCAAAGTAAAAGTTTTCTTTTACTTTACAAAGTTTTAATGGAGAATAAATAGTATCAAATAAATCTGATCTTGTTATATACTCAGATATTTTTTTACCATTAACCATGTCTTCTCATTTTCACTCAAATAATTTTACTTGAGCAGAAGCTGTTTTTCTTTTTCAAATAGTATAATTGTATTTAGTAGCCATATCAAGTTATTATTTAATAAGTTCTGGTTTTTGAGCAACATAAGTATGTTCAGCTCATGTAAATAGTTTTAATCTAGATATCATCCCTGGTCTTAATTTATTTTTCGGTAACATTCCACTAACAGCAAATTCTAATGCTTTAGTTGGTTTTTTAACTAGTAAATCTTCTAAAGAGATTTCTTTAAGACCTCATAAGTAACCTGTATGTCTGTAATACATTTTATCAGTTGCTTTTTTACCAGTAACTTTAAATTTATCACAGTTTGTTACTACTACATAATCCCCATTATCTAGATGTGGAGCAAATGAAGCTTTGTTTTTACCTTTTAGTACAACAGCAATTTGTGTTGCTAATCTACCTAAAGTTTTTCCTTCAGCATCAATTACATACCATTTCCTTTCATTACCTTTTAATTGTGTTGGAGTAATAGTTTTCATTTCTATTATATTAAGTGTAATAAATTAAACTAATTCTAATTTTACAATTTTAGCATTGTCACCATCTCTTAATTTGACAGCTGTAGCTCTTGTAAAACCAGATGTTTTATTTCCTTTATATTTAGGAGCAACATTTTTGAATAATTCAATTGAAGCTTCCTTTGTAAATAGATATTTCATTACATATCTAATTGCATTCATTTCATCTTTTGTATTTACAGTATTGATAAGTTTATCAATCATTGGTACTACTAAAGCAGCTTTTTTTTCAGTTGTTTTAATAGACTTGTGTAAGAAAAAAGATGTTAGTAAGTTTCTTTGCATAGCATCTCTATGTGCAAAACTTTTGTTGTTAAACTTTAAGTGTTTTCTAACCCTATGTCTCATTTTTTATAAGTTTATAATTATAAATTAGACTTATTAGTCATCTCATAGTAATTTTAAATCCCTTTCTTCTAAAGCATTTCTTATTTCAGTCATTGCTTTTTTACCAAATCACTTAATTCAAGAAAGTTTTGTTTCAGTACATTTAGTAAGTTTCTCAACTGAAAGAATGTCTCAGTTAATTAATGCATTTAATGTTCTTGGAGATAATCCCATAATTTCTATAGGAGTATATGTTTCTTTTTCTTGTTCTTCTTTAAATTCTTCTTTTTCTTTACTTATAAGCTCTGTAACATTTGAAATAAATTGTCCTTCAACTTGTAGTGCTTCTTCATTGAATAATGAGAAGTAAGAAGTTAACATATTTCAAGAAAATTTTAGAGCATCTGTTGGAGTTATAGATCCATTTGTAGTAATAACCATTTCTAATGAATCTAAGTTTGTCATATCTCAAAACCTTGTTTTTTCAACGTTATATTTAACATTTACTACTGGTGAGAAATTTGCATCAACAAGTAACACTTCAACATCTTCTTCTTTTTCCTTTAATTCTTCAACAGTCAGATATCAAGCTCATTTTTCAACTCTGATATCTATATTTAATTCTAGACCGTCTTGATCTATTTCTGTAATGTATAAATCTGGATTTAAGATTTCTACACCTGCAGGAGTTTCAATATCTCAAGCTGTAACTACACCTGCTTTTGATTTTGATAATTTTAACCACTCTATTCATGTTTCTTCTTTACTTAGGACTAGTCCTTTTAAGTTAAGAATAATATCTATTATACTATCTTTAACTCATGGTAAAGTTGAATATTCATGACTTACTCAAGCAACTTTTATTCAAGTAACTCTAGTTCATGGAATAGAAGAAAGTAATATTCTTCTAAGAGAATTTCATAATGTAACTCAATAACCTTTTGGTAGTGGTCATACAGAGAACGAATTAGAATTCTCACCTGTATCTGTTTGTATTATTTTAGGAACACCTATAGTGTTGTGTATAATATGCATTTTTTTAAATTGATTACAAAAATAATTAAACTATTTTGAATAAAACTCTACTATTTTTTGAATATCGATTATTTGTTCGAAATCATCTTTAGTAGGTAATGCTTTAATTGTAATTGTTAACTTCTTAGAATCAACTTCTATCCATTTACACCCAGAAACCTTACCTTTATTTTGTTTACTGAATTCTTCTAGTTCTTCTAGTAAAGATTTATATAAAGGACTTTCCTTTAATTTATCTCTTAATGCGATCACATCTCATACTCTAACTGATATAGATGGAACATCTACTTTAACTCAGTTAACTGTAAAATGAGCGTGACTTACGAATTGTCTAGATTGTATTCTAGTTCTTGCAAAGTTTGCTCTATAAACTACATTGTCTAATCTTAATTCGATTAATTTTAACATTTTTTCTCATGTAGTTCATTCAGCTCTAGATTTTTGTGCTTTTTTAAAGTAAGATGAGAATTGTTTTTCTGATAATCCAAACATTCTCTTTGCTAATTGTTTTTTTCTTAATTGTGTACCAAATTCAGATGATTTTCTAGATCTTAAAGGAGCTCTTCCTTCTTTATTTAAATCATATTTTTCAGTACCAAACAAATTAACACCTTCTCTTCTACAAAGCTTTTTCTTTGGTCAAGTATACCTCATAGTTAAATTTAAAATTTAAAATTTAAAATTTTTGTTTATTTAATGTATGTATTTAAAAGTATTATAATTTTCTTACTTTTTTCTTTCTACATCCATTGTGTGGAATTGGAGTAATATCATATATAGCTTTTAGATCAACCCCTCCTGAGATTAAACCTCTTATAGCTTGTTCTCTACCAATACCTATTCATTTAACATAAACATCAACTGATTCAATTGAGTGTAGAGTTTTTGCTTTTTCTACTGCTTGTTCAGCTGTTAATTGTGCAGCGTAAGGAGTAGACTCTCTAGCACCTTTAAAACCAGCAGATCAACCTGTAGCCCAAGTTAATACATTACCTTTTTCATCTGTAATACTAACTATGGTATTATTAAATGAAGCTTTAATATGAGCTTGTCCATGTTGAACTATTTGTCTAGTTTTTTTACTTTTCTTTACAGTTGTTTTAGCCATAATTTAAAATAAATTTTTATAAAATATTATATCATCTTCAGATATGTTTATTATTTCTTTTTACCAGCTATTGCTACAGACTTACCTTTTCTAGTCCTAGCATTAGTTTTAGTACTTTGACCTCTAACAGGAAGTCTTTTTCTGTGTCTTTGACCTCTATAACAATTAATTTCTTGTAATCTTTTAATATTACCAGCAACTAATCTTCTTAGGTCTCATTCAACAACGTGATTTTCTTTTATTTCGTCTCTGATTTTATCTAAATCAGCTTCAGAAATAGTTTCAATCTTTGTTGTTTTTTCAATTCCTACTTTTGCTAATATTTCATTAGCAGCAGTTCTTCCAATACCATATATGTAAGTTAATGCAATTTCTGCATGCTTACCATTTGGTAAATTTACTCAAGCAATTCTTGCCATATATTAATAATTAAATATTAAATAATGTTTTTCAACAGTATTGTGTAGTTAATATATTTAACCTTGTCTTTGTTTATGTTTAACATCAGTTTTACATATAACTCTTACAATACCTTTTCTTCTAACAATTTGACAATTTTGACAAATTTTTTTTACAGAAGCTCTTACTTTCATAGTATCTTTAAATAAAAAAGTAATAAAATACACTTTTCAAAAGTGTAAAAAATTATTTTTGTCTGAAGACTATTCTTCACTTAGTTAGATCATAAGGAGAAAGCTCAACTAAAACTTTATCTCACTCTATTAGTTTAATAAAGTTATTTCTCATTCTTCAACTAAGGTATCATTGAATAATTCCTCATCAAAACTCTTCTGGTAATTGAATATCAAAAACCAGCCCAGGTAGAGCCTTTACAATAGTTCACTCTACCTCTATTTTATCTTGTTTATTTGACATAAATAAAGTCGATTAAAATTAGAAAAGTGTCGTGATTATATACATAATGGGAAGAAAAGCAAGTTTTTTTTATTTTTTTGTTAAAAAGTAAAAAAACTCCCCTTTTTAAGGAGAGATTTTTTTACCTCGCAGTAGCATACTTAAATGGTGCTTTTCGAGAGACTATTTATTAGACCACCCCCTAACCCCCTCCTTACTAAGGGAGGGGGAAATTTCTTTAGATATTTGTTCTAAGCAATTTTTTATATCACTTAAAACTTCTTGATTTTCAAATCTTAATACTTTTATAAAACATGAATTTAAAAATTCTGTTCTTATTTTATCATATTCTTCCCTATTTGTATGTATTTCTCAATCTAATTCTATTGCTAATTTATATTTCGGACAATAAAAATCTAATATATACCTTCACACTGAATGTTGTCTTCTAAATTTCAATCAATTCAATTTTGATTATTTTAAATATTTCCACAAGTACTTTTCTGCTTCTGTTTTATTATTTCTTAAAATTTGTCTTGTTTCTTTTAATCTATTACAGTTATTTAGTAGTGTCATAATTTTATTTAATAAATTTTAAATTTTACCCCCTCCCTTAGTAAGGAGGGGGAATGAGCGGTAGCGAAAGGGGGTGGTCTTCATTATACTCAGACCACATTAAAAAATGATTAAAATTACAACAAAAAAAAGAAATTCTCTTGAATTTCTTTTTTGTTATTACCTCGCCGTAGCATACTTAAACGGTGCATCAGCAAAGGCTATATAAATATATGTTTGATTTGCATCATTCCACATACCGTTATTTGATCTTAATTTTATACCATTTGATACAAAATCAATACCTGAATCATAGTCATATGTAGCTTCATCATAGTTAACACGTAATACTTTATCAGCTAGGTTATATGTATTTCTTTTATTATCAATAACTGCCCAAGGA
This sequence comes from uncultured Candidatus Peribacteria bacterium, assembly GCA_964344155.1. Classification (GTDB taxonomy): domain Bacteria; phylum Patescibacteriota; class Gracilibacteria; order BD1-5; family UBA6164; genus UBA6164. The sequence continues at coordinate 31,611 of CAYFMG010000010.1, forward strand.
TTACTTGCACTAGTTTCTTTAAACATTACATATGCTGGTTTAAACCCTGTATATATAAAATTACCATCATTACTTCAATTACCCACATAACTTCCAATTTTACTATACCCTGGTACTGAGTGGAATGCATAGGCTATGTAATCAGATTATGCTTGACTTAAAGTAAAGTGATCATTAGTGTTAGCAAAAAATGTTGTATTAGTGAAATTACTTGGGAAATAAGCATCAGCTCATGTATCTCACATAGTTTGTTCAAGGTACATAGTATAACGACTACTATCAACCTCTATTGATGTACGCCATGCATCAGCAAAACTCCTAGGTTTTATTATCATCATTTCAGGAGCTTTATTTAATCCATGTCCAATACTTCAACTTATTCATGTTCATTGATACCCAATAATACTAAACCCTGCAGTAGGATTAGCACTTACTTGTGAAGTTATAGTTCAATCTGTATTTGAAACCGCAGCTCATCCAGCCTTCCAGTTCCATGCTACTAATTGCTTAAGGTTTTCATTAGTATCAGGATCAGCCCCTGTAGTAAAACCATCACTATTTAGTGAAGTTATTTTTGTAGATTGATCCGCTTCGGCATAAGTACCATTTGAGATTAACCTTTTTGTTGCCCCTCTAACACGATCAACTAAAATGTTATGATATGCACTTTCTATATTTTTAATCCAAGATAAATCTGGAGCAAACCCTAATCAACCTATACTTTTACTACCTCAATTCCCTGTATAAGTCACAGTATCAAAATGTTTGCTTGGGTCTGTTATTGCTGGAGTTGGTAGATTTGCAGTACTTAGTGCCTTGAATCCTGTTGGTGGACAATATGTAAATTTACCTCATGCATTAGTACAGTCTTGTAATCATGCTAGTCATCATTGACCAAAGTTTCATACAGAAACTCATGTCCCATGGTGAGATAAAAATGGTACAACTATATCAGAAGCAGAGTTCCCCATAGCTCTAGGTCAATCTATTAAAACATTATTTTTATAAAGACTTATTGTTCATGCGTCTTTATCAAGCGCTACACCAACAACATCTCAAGCAGCTAAGTTACCTATATCATAATCTTCCCGGCTTCAATCAATACGCAATACTCAACCATCATAACCATAATAAACATATGTTCCATCTAATCATTGAGGATTTATTAGAGTAGTATTTGTCTCTACTGATTGAGTACCTATGTTATAATTAGTAATTGCTGTACTAGTAGTTGGAATTACTTCCCAGTACCATTTTCAAGAAGAAACTCACATAGATCCTGATTCTCATTGCCAATATGCATGAGCACCTGTTATTTTTAGATTTCAATCACTAAGATTAGGATTATAAGCATATTTAGATAATGGACTCCATGTAGCAAAATTATTCTCTGGACTATCTAGCATTTGATCTGTTGCATCCATATTGTTAACTGTCCAGTTGTTAGCATTACCTGATACATCCTTACCTAAATTAGAACTATCTCTAAAATCTAGATGGAATCCGTTTGTACCGTAAGTACCTGTATAGTTTTTTGGTTTCCATTCACCTGTAGTAGAATCAAATTCTCAGAAAGAAGATGGAGTCAAAGCTTGTCAATCTATAAAGTTTAGATTTGATAAATAACCATCAAAATGAACATTATCTCTAGGATCTTCTCAAATAGTATGAGTAAAAGCCGAATCACTTATTCTTAATAATGTATCTTGTGGTGGATAAGATGCAGTAGAAAAATCTGTAATCCTTTCTCCATTTAAATATATTTTTAATCTATCTGATTCTGTAGCAAGTGTTGTATCCATTACATACGTTATATGATACCATGCTGAAGGATCTCTTAATACAGCTGAACTAGTTAATATATAATTTACATTACTTGTTGAAGCTGCTGTTAAACCAATCTCATCAGTATTTCTAATAGCTAATACTAAAGAATTTGCTCAAGATGTTGAAACTTTATTTGATAATATTGGTTGAAATGTTCCCATTGTTCATCTTTTTACCCATGCCGAAAATGTTGTTTTTTTCTGATCTCAAGTAGATGATAAGTTTCTACTCATATATGTAGTATCATCATCATTAAATCTTGCTGAAGCCATTGGTGCAACTTCACAGACTCCGTTGTTTTCTATAAATCATCCGTTACATGTCCATGCACAATCTGGGATTGTTGGCCATCCGTTTGACCATGTTTGTGTTACGTTGGCTATTGTTTCTGTTGAGTCTGCTGGGTTGTTACCTGTTGTACATTGTACACTTCTTGTGTCACTTGTACATGTTCATCCTTCATCATGGTATGTAGTATTACATGATAAACTTGTAGTTTGTCATATATCTTCTAGTGTTCAGTTATTACATCTATAGGTGTCTGTTATCATTGTTGTTGACTCTGTTGTAACTGTACCTGTTGCTGTATGTGAACTTGTTTGTAAGTGTGATAATTGTGGTATTGCGTGTCAGTCTTGTGTTGTTGCTAAACATCATGTATAGGTAACTGCTGTTGTTGCTATACTTATACTATCACTTGTTAAGCTTTTCTTTGATCAGTAGATTACTGCTCTTGTTACACTCTCTTGTTGTGTTGCATCATTTGGATCTAGGTTAGCTAGCCTTGAAATACTTGAATCTGTTACTATATCTGTTCATGTGTAAGCGTTTTTTAGTTTTGTTAGTAATGCTTGTTGTTTTGTTGTATCTGTTGCTAAATCATTTAGATCTCATGAATATAGTACAAAATCTGATGAGTTTACTAGGTTTGGATTTGTTGTCT
>CAYFMG010000011.1:0-31380 GCA_964344155.1 uncultured Candidatus Peribacteria bacterium
CTGCTGTTACAAACACAGATTGATCTATAACATCACAAGTAAGTGCTAATCCTACAGCAGGGTTTAGTATTATTAGTTATACTGGTAATGGTAATAGTGGTGTTACTATTGGACATGGGTTAAATAAAACACCAGAATTAACTATTATAAAACCACGTAATTTTGCTGATAATTGGGTTGTATTTGGTAGTGTTTTATGATCAAATTCATGATTATATTTAAATGGTACCCAATCAATACTTAGTCTTGGAGCACGTTTACCTGGTGATAATAATCAAACTATTAATTTAGGTGATTATTGGAATAATTTAAATAATTCAGGAACAGATTTTATATCTTACGCCTTCCATTCAGTACCAGGCTATAGTAAGGTATGAAGTTATATAGGTAATGGTAGTACAGACTGAACTTTTGTTTATACTGGATTTAAACCTAAATATGTTATGGTTAAAAGAACTGATAATACAAATGGTTGGTTCTTGATGGATACAACTAGAAGTCCTGAGAATGTAGCAAATGACTTCTTAAGACCAAATTCAAGTGATGCAGAAGCAGTTGCACTTAACTCTATATGGGACATGTTATCTAATGGTTTCAAAATGAGATGAACAGGTGCAGATGTTAATACATCATGAAGTAAATATATATATAGCCTTTGCTGAAGCACCATTTAAGTATGCAAATGCTAGGTAGTAAATTTTACCTCTCTCTTGAATTCTCTCCCCTTGTCAGGGGAAAGAGGCTACCAAAAAATGTAGTCCTTTTCTCCTGTTAAGGAGAGAAGATTCAGATGAGAGGTTTTTTTGTGTTTGTCCTTTGAACTAAATAACCCACCTCTGAATCTCCTCCCTAATATTAGGGAGGAGGGCTGCAGGTAGTTTGGTTTAAAAAATTTGCTTTTTTAAAAAAATGTAATATAATATTTATAACTCATATACATGGTGAGGGAAAATAGAAAAAAGAGGGGGGCTTAGCCTCTCTTTTTTCTTGCCTTATTTTTTGTATTACTTTTAGTAATACTTAAAGCAAAAATATATCTCTTCAATCTGAAGGATAGATATATTCTCATTTACATGGTGGTTAGGAAGTAAAATATACTTCCTAGTGGAAAACTTCCAAAAGGAAGCATTAATTACTATATAGAAAAAGAAAACAAAATCAAATAAAAGTATATAAAAAGAATATATTAATATAAATTAAAATTAATCAAAAAATAAAAAAATAGTCAAAAAAAATTTGACTATTTTTTTATTTCCATATAATAACTCTCGCAATAAGGAATTATGCGGCTATCGTCTAGTGGTTAGGACTCGTGGTTTTCATCCACGCAACCGGGGTTCGATTCCCCGTAGCCGTACCATTTTTATTGCAATTTTTTTTATATTTATCGCGGGGTAGAGAAGTGGTATCTCGTCGGGCTCATAACCCGAAGATCACTGGTTCAATTCCAGTCTCCGCAACCATAAAAGAAAAACTAAGACCTTAATTATAAATTAAATATAATTAAGGTCTTTTTTTATTCTCCCCCTCCTGCTAGGGAGGGGTTAGGGGAGGGGATTACTTATAAATCCAAGGAGCAACCATATTAAGTATTATTCAACTTAATAATAATAGTACTAATCAAATTAAAGTTCAAGTTATTCTTTTTTTAGCTTCATCCTTTAAACTTTGATCAGCTCATCACATAGAATACATAATACCATTTATAATAAGATATAAAACTCATCATAAAGCAGCTAAATATGTAAAGTATTTGATAATCTTTCAAAACATACTGATAACTGATCAAAAACCTTTTTCTATATGACAAGTATAGCTTGTGTTTCAGTTAGAATCAGCTTTTCATGTAGGAACACAACAAGCTCAAGGAACCTTTTCTGTAACAGTTACTTGTACTCAATTACTATTTTCACAATTCTCAGCAGCATAAGTATTTGGTAAAATGCTTATATTAAATGAAGATATTATAGATAATGCTAATATTATTTTTACTAATATATTTTTCATAGTTTTATAGTTGTAAGGAAATTAAATCTTTTAAGAAAGCATGACTTGCAAGTAATATAACAGTTGCAACAACAGTATTGACGATAATACTTTTTGCCTTTTTTACTCTTTCTTCATCTCCATTTGATGTTATATAGTAATATCATGCAAGAGTTAAGAAGAAAATAGCAATAGGTCAAGCAAAGAATAAAGCTAACTCTTCTATAGTTTGGAATAAATTTTTTCAATCCTCAATACTTCCATTATAAACAAGAGATAACCAAGCTTCTATAAATCATACAAATACTAATCATACAATAGACCAAACGATTTTATTTTTAGCTTCAGTAATTTTTTCATCTCTTCATCTAGAAGTCATTATTTGGATACCAGCTAGAACTATCATAAATACAGCTATAGAAAATATTGCTACCTCTATAAAACTAACTATTCATCAGTTTACAGTATTATCAAAAATACTTGTGTTTATAAAGATACTTTCTTCATTTTTAGATAATTCTGATGACCAAGTTCAACTTATAGAACCATCAAGACTACTTTTGTTTGATACATTAAACATTTCATATATAGTTCAAGGTATATTTATGAATATTAATCATACCAAAGCATACCACAGTTGTCTTTTTCAAGTACTAAGCTTATCTTCATCACTTCACATAGACATTATCATTTGTGCTCAAGCATATACTAGATATACAATCAAAAGTCATGAAACTATATATTTTATAACAGTTAATATTTTGAATCATAGATCTTTAGAATCTTCAGCTATATCTCAAGAGTTTGGTAAACTACCTAAAGAATGATCTGTTATCTTGTCTACTCAGTTTATTGAATCAAGTCAATTTATTCAAGCATTAGTTGTATAAAATATACTAAAAGCTAGAATAAATATCATTATTATTTTTATTATATTTTTCATTGTTTTTATATATTAGATTCAGGTAAGATAAAAAAAGTTAATATTAAATAATTTGCTATTAGTATAGCTAATCATATAGCTATGTACAAAATACTTGATTTTGCTTTTTTTAATTTTTCTTCATCTCATCATGAAACAAGAAGAGTAAATCAAGCATATATAATCAAAAGTATTACTATTATTCATACGAAACTATTCATCCAATCTATTATGTTTACTATTATAGAAGAGAATCATTCTAGATTTTTATCTCAGTATATAGTTGTTACCAAAGCATTAGATGCTCTAATTACTATGAATCATATAGCAGCATATAATACAGACATTTTTCCAGACTTAGCTTTTTCTTCATCTCAGTTTGCTGTGATTATTCTGTAAAAAGCATATATCATCATAGCAATAAAGAAAAATACTCATGCCATTGATAGTAAGTTTATTATAGGATTTATAATTTTATCTATAAAACTATAAGCTAGGGTATCATTTATATTTTTATCAAATAGTATATTTACAAAATAGAAAGCTATTTGTGTTACTATTACTCAAACAGAGATCCATATAACTCATTTTTTGAAGTTTCATACTTCTTCTTCTGTTTTTCATGAAAATAGTAATCTAAGAACTATTATAAAGAAGTATACTCCTACAAATAAGAAAAATAAATTTTTCAAATCACGTGCTATTCTGATAATAGAATTGTATATACCTTTTTGTCATCATGTTGCTACACTGAAGTCTGTAGTAGAGTTTTGCATACTATCTAGATGAGTATTTGTAGTTGAATTAATAACTCAACTGCTTTCAGATCAAGTTTTTAAGTTGTCGTTGCTAAAAGCTGGTGTAGCAAAAAGACTTACACTTACAAGAAAAAGGGAAATGATTTTTAATAAAAATTTCATTATTTAATAATATTATTAATATATATAGATATATTTTATCATATTTAGAGAAAAAATACAAAAAAAGCTCTTTTTTTAAGAGCTTTTTTTATTCTGGGCTAATTCATAGTCTTGCTTCTATTTCCATATCTACATATTTTTTCTTTCTTCAGTATTTTTTTCTAGAGTATTCTTTTATTATTGAAGCAATTTTTTTGTTCTTATAATTATTATCCCGTATTGTTTTTAGATCAAACGGTCTAGTTGTAGCATTGTCTATATTTAGCTTACAATAAGTTGTAAAGTTTGCTATACCTATGATATCTTGTTGAGATAATAGGGGAGCATATTCTTTTTCCATATATTCAGCATCATCAGCACCTACCTTGAAACTCATAATAGTTCAGGCATTACCAAATACTGCATCTTTTATACTTGGCTTATCTCATTGTTTTGCACCACTTCATCCTATTTGAGCAATAAATTGGTGGGCCATAATTAGTGCTAGTTTATATTTTCTGGCTTCTGATAATATCTCTCAGAAAGTTTCAGTTGCAAAGTTTTGAAACTCATCAACATACATATAAAAATCTTTTCTTTCTTCTTGAGGCATATCAGCTCTACTCATAGCTGCCATATTTACCTTTGATACAAATATTAATCAAAGAAGTTGGGCATTGAGTGCTCATATTTTACCTTTTGAAAGATTTACAAGTAGTACTTTTTTATTATCCATTATTTCTCTTATATTAAAGGCTGATTTAGGTTGACCTATAATATTTCTAATAGTTGTATTTGTTATAAATGGACCAAATTTTGAACTAAAATATGGTATCATTTCTTGTTTTTCTCTATCTCAAGTATTTGCATATTCATGATCCCAAAAAGATTTAACAACAGGATTTTTTACTTTTGAGACTTTGTATTTCATAAATGCATCATCTACAAAAAGTCTTGGTACATCAATTAAGGTACCACCATCTTCCATATCTTCCATTAGAGTTAAACATCAATTACGGAAGTAGTGTTGTATTCTTGGACCAAAGATTTCGTCACCAAAGATTTTTATAAATATTTCTGTTGCATCCATTGCAGCTCTATCCATCTCTCTTTTTCTAGCATCTGGATCTGTTGAGACTACTTCTAGCATATTTAGTCACATAGGTCTTTCGGTATCTGCAGGATCAAATACTATAATATCTTTTGCTCTTTCTTTTGGTGCAAAATCTAAAATATCTTCTACTAAATCTCAGTGTGGATCAATTACACATAATCAGTCTCAATTCCGTAGATCTTGTCTAGCTAAGTATCAAATAAATACAGATTTTCATCCTCATGATTTTCAAATAATATAGTGGTGTCTACCTCTATCTTTTCTGTTGAAGTATATAGGAGTTTTTTTGTTTCTATACTCATTCCATCACATTAAAACTCAGTCTTTATAAACAGGGAATCATCCAAGTTTTCTATGTACTTTTACAACTTTTCAATTTTTATCTTTTTCTTCTAATATAGTAGCTTCAGTAGGTATTTTTAAATTGTGAGGTATTGGTAGTTTCTTGTATTCTAACCATTTTATAATAGGAGATTTATTATAATTTATATCTGGCATATGGTACATTGTAGATATTTCGTCTATAGACATGTATGAAATATTTTGGAAAAATCAAACAAGTTTATATTTAAATCAAAAATATCTTAGAGGGGTAAATAACCAAGGTAGAGCATCTTCTCTTACTTGAGGATTATCCAAAGCATTATTATATTCATCAGTAAATATTGATGCTGCAGCTACTATTGCATGTACTCAGTTTTCTGCTACTTGATGATCTTTACTACTCACAAGTACTCTAATTGAAGTTGTAAAAAATGGTTGTCATGCAGATTCTCACATTATTTTTTGTGCTTCTGTTTCAGCTTGGTTGAATATTTTATATGCATCTCATTCAGATGCTCCAGGAGCATTATTTGTTCCTCAAACCATATTATCTGGTCATTGAATAAGTGCTACAAGAGGGTTCCATAACCAACTAAACATAGAAAACATGTTTTTTCTTTCTTTTTTGTATTGTCCTTTTGCAACTAATCAGGCAGCTCTTTTAGCTTCTTTGTTAAAGCTAAAATTTGGTTTTATTACAACTTGATAAACAGCTTTATCTTCTTTATTTAATCATCCAAATACATTTGTAAAATTGTTAAGAGGATCATCTTCTAGGTATTTAAATGTTTTAATAGGATATACATCATCATGTTCTTTTCAAAGAGATGCTCATCTCATTGAATATCATTTTGGTTTAATATTTATGTAATCTTCTTTGTCTACAACTAGTATTTCAGCATCATTGTATATACTTGTTAAGTGTTGAGAGATAAGATTTACATATGATTTATATGTTGCTATATAAAAAGTTAGTTCATTGTTTTCATAAACTAGTTCTAGAGATATTTTTGAGTGTCTAAATATAGCATTTAAAAAAGTATCTTTTAATCATGCTTCAGCTAGCTTATGCACAGCTTTATAAAACATACTCATCATTCCTATTTTTTCTTTGAAGTCTTTTTTTGTTTCTTTTTCTTTATCTAGTTTTGAGTCAGCTCTAGGTAAGGTGATTTTTAAATATCTTAGATTTCTAGAGTAGTATAGTTCAAAGAAAAAACGTAGAGTTTTTATAAAAATATAAAATAGTACTATTGTTAATAGTATTACTAATGCGTAGTATCAAATTGTTCATAAAATTTCTAAGCTAGAGTCAAAAGCTCAGCTATTGCTTGTATTTTCTTCAGCACTATTATAATTATTTGAGGTAGATCTTGGATTTAGTGCTCATGCATAACTAGCTTGTAGTTGGCTTGTAAATCAGATTATTAGAAAAAATAGTTTTTTCATTTGTGTTATATTATTTTTTATTACTAGTATTTTAACATATTTTAACAAAAAATGAAAAAAAAATAAGACTTTTTCGATTGACTTTTTTAGAAATATATATATAAACATGATCGTTTTAGTATTTTTGTTTTGAGAACTTTGATTTTAAAGGGAGTGTATAGATGAAAAAGGTAATGGTTTATGGGGCAGGAAATCTTGGTTTGAGTGTTTTGATTGGCCTAGCAAATAGAGGAGTAGAGTTATATAGATATGCTTTTACTAATGTATCTAACCTTGGTAAAGAGCTAACTTGTAATAATCAGGAGGTTGAAATATTATCTTGTGATGATTTGAGGCTTGCAGAAATAAAATATGAGGTATACGAAGAAGTTTCCTACATTATTGTTACTTTAACTGGTGATGTTTTGGAAAAGGAAATTGATTTCTTGCTTACTTTTGATATTCCATTAGTAATCCTTTCTACAAAATATGATGTAGCTAGGGTTAAAGGAAAAGTTGTGAATGCATGTGGTAGAGCTGTGATATCTGAAAATATGGCTTTGCCAATTGTAGATTTTTGGGATAGACTTTCTAATTTAAAAAATGTTCCAGAGAGCGTTACTCTTTATGTAAATGTTTTAGAATCTCATCAATCAAAAAAAGCTGATATAAGTGGTTCTGCTATAAAAGTTTTAGATATTTTGGAGAAAAAAGGCTTTGTTTTTGAATTTACTGAAACTGATAAAGAGAAATATAAAGAGGATGTTGACGGAACTTATGGGTGTATTAACTGTCTTAGAGAGGAATTATCTCAAGAGCATTTTGGTATAGCTAAAAAGTATCTTTCTGGACATGCTTATCACTCTTTCTGGATTACTTCTTATGTTAAGGATGAGAAAACTATTGATTATTTAAACTATGTTTTTGATACTTTACATAGCTTGGAAGCTCAAACTATTCCAGATGTTATAGATATACAGGTTGAGTTATCAGACTTTGATGATCGTATTGAGTTGTATATTTCTCACAATATTAACGGAAGAGACATCTATTCAGATGGTGTAGTTCGTTGTATTAATTTTTTGCAGGAAACAATGCAAACAGGAGCATTTTCTGGTATTGATGTTGTTAATAGCTAAAGATTAATTTTTGTTTCCCCCAAGAGATTGGGGGGACTTTTTTTTTGACAAATTCTAAAAATATATATAATGCAAGTAATTAATATTTAATAGACAGTTATGTTTAACCTAACAACTACAATAAAAACTATTAAACTTTATGAGCAAGTCTCTTAAGGTTGTTGTTTGGTATGTAAATATTTAAACTAAAGTCTTTAAGAGAAATCTTAGAGGCTTTTTATTATAATTTAATTAGAAAAAAATGAGTGAATTATTAAAGGTGAAAAAGTGGGGAGGAGAAAATGCAGCTGAGTTAGAACAAAGTCCAGCTAATGTAGTGAAGGATTTTAGAGAGTGAATAAAACAAGCAGTAGTTGTGTCAGCTATTAGATCTAGAAAATTTAATACTACAGATAAACTTATAGAAATATGAGATCTTTTATGATTAGATGATGTAAATATAAATGAAGTAATTTATAAAGTTAATAAAATAAGAAATTTTCATTTAAAAGTAGTTTCTGAAAAAATTAGTAATACAGAATCTAAAATGAAATTACAAAAATTAATAGTTGCAAAATTTGAAGAATTTTTAGAGGATCTAGTATTGTATATTTCTTATAAATGAACAAAAATAAAACCGAGTAAACAAAATGATTATTTGATAAGTACTAGGTCTTGAGATTTATCTATTTTATGATTTTGAGAAGAATTGTCAGCATTAGTTCAAACAGAAGTAATAAATAGCTTGAGAAAAAATTGATTAGAGGCAGAAACTGTAAAACTAGATTGAGTATTTGATGATTTAGAAGCTTCTGAAATATATAGGGAATTAAGTGATAAAATATCTTCTAGAGTAGATGAAATATTAAGTATGGATAAGGTAGCAATAGTGCCATGATATATTCCATGATCTGAAGAAGGAATAGAAAAAATGGTATGAAGATGATATAGTGATGCAACTGCAGCAATGACAGCAGTATGACTATCTAAATGATGAGCTGAAGTAACTCTTGAAATACAAAAATCAGTAAATTGAATGATGAGTGCTGATCCAAGTTTATTAGAAGAATGATCTGAACCAAAACTTATAGAACAAATAGATTATATTACAGCTAAGGAAATCACAGGGATAAGATGAGCACAAGCAAAATTATTACATTCACAAGTACTTAGAAGACAATTACAAGAAGCATGAGTAAAAGTACATTTATTTAATCCATTTGAAAATACAAAGGGTACAATTATATCAGAAGAAAAATCAGAAAAAAGTAGGTGAGTAGAATTTATATGAGCAAGAGATAATGTAATATTTTTCTCAATAAGCTCATGACATATGGAAGACTTATGAATATTAGCAAAGGTTTTTGATATAGTACAAGATTATAAACCAGTAGATATAGTATCAACATCAGAAACAGAAATAAGTTTTACTATAAATAATAATGTAGATGATTCTGTACTAGATGAAATGAAAGAAAAAATCAGAAAAAAACTATGATTTGAAGAAAATGATGAGAGAAATAAAATAGAATACGTAAGGAACAAAGCACTTATTTATTGTATATGACAAAACCTATCTCATTCAATGTGAACATTAGCTCAAGCAGCAACATGTTTATCTAAATGAGGAATAAATATAGAGCTAGTATCTCAATGAGCAAAAGAAAGAGCGATGGTATTTTGAATAGATTCATGAGAAGAATGAGAGAATATGAAAGAAGCGGTAAACCTATTACATAAAGAATTTATAGATTAAAAGTTGCTTTTTTTAGCTATTTAAGTATAAAAGTGAGAGAAATTTAATTAATTAATGAAATAAAAAATGGAATATTCAAAAGAAGCTGTGGATAGACAGCAAAAAATACAAAATATGAAAGATTCTTGAATTATATGTTATGCTAATAACTATAGAGGAAAACAAGATCTAGTTGATATCAGAAAAAAAGAGTCTAGAGCCAAAGATGTAGAAAAATTAATGAACTCTGGGGCTAGATGAAACTTTAAAACAGCAGGTAGAATTATATCAAGTAGAGGTATGTGAAAATTACTTTTTTCAAAAATAAGAGATAATACAGCTGATATACAAGTATGTTTTATGAAAGGAAAAGTAAAATTTAATACTGGTAGAGAAATAGTAGAAGAAATAGATATAGCAGGAGAACCAAAAACTGCATTTAAAATAGCTGAAAAATTTTGCCAAGTATGAGATTATATTTGAATTATTTGAGATTTATTTTTTACAAAACATGGAGAATTAACTCTTTTTGTAAAAGAGTTTCAAGTATTATCTAAAGCTGTAAGACCACTTCCTGAAAAATTTCATGGTGTAACTGACAAGGAAACAATATATAGACAAAGATATCTTGATTTAATAATGAATCAGGAAAGCTTTGATAGATTTAAATTTAGAAGTGATTTTGTAAGAACAATCAGAGAATTTTATTGGAAAAATAACTTTATGGAAATTGAGACACCTGTTTTAGGTAATGCAGCATCATGAGCAGCAGCAGCACCTTTTATAACTCACCATAATGACTTTGATGAAGATTATTTTTTAAGAATTGCACCTGAAACAGCTCTTAAAAAAGCTACAGTAGGTAGATTTGAAAGAGTATTTGAAATAGGTAAAAATTATAGAAATGAATGATCAGACCCTTCTCATATGCAAGAATTTACCTCAGTAGAACACTATGCTGCTTGGTGGAATTTTGAAGACAATATGAAGTTTACAGAAGATATGTTTGATTATATTTTTACTAAACTTGATTTAAATAGAGAAGTAGAGATAAAAGACAAAGACTGAAATGCTAAAATGGTAAACTTTTCAACACCATGGCAAAGAATAGACTATATAGAATGAGTAAACAAGGCTTCATGACTTGATATTACTTCTTATAAAGAATGAGATGAAGAAAAATTAATAGCTGATATAAGAGCTAAATGAATTTTCTTTGAATGAATGGAAAACATGATGGTACCAACACTTATAGATTATCTTTATAAAAAAGTATTGAGACCTGGTATTACATGACCAGCGTTTGTTTATAATTTTCCGAAATTAATGCAACCACTTGCTCGTCAATCAGATATGGATGAAAATATGGTTGAACAATTTCAAGTACTTGTAAATGGATGGGAAATTTTAAAAGCTTATTCAGAGCTTGTAGACCCAAAGATTCAACAAGCAAATTTTGATGCTCAATCTGGAGCTGTTGAAAAATGAGATGAAGAAGCTACATCATGAGATGATGATTTTGTACTAGCTATGGAATATGCTATGCCATGTCAATCAGGATGGGGAATGTGAATAGACAGAATTGTTTCATTACTTACAGAACAAGAAAACTTGAGGGATGTAGTATTATTTCCACTTATGAAAAGCGATAATAATATAGAAAAATAAAAAAATGGAAAACTTTATACTACCTACAGAAATAAATACAAAAGAAAAAACAGAAGAAAATAATTTATTTACTTCTGTTTTTGACAGCGTAAAAAATAAGACAAATATTTTATTGTTATTAACAACTTTGTTTACATCACCACTTGTACAAGCAAAAGAAAAATCTGAAAAAATTGATTATACAAGATATGAGTCAGATGTAAAAATTACAAGAATGTGAGTAAGAATAAATTTAAGACTTAGAACTCAAGATGAGTTGGAAACAATATGGTCAACAAGAAGATTTATAGCTGATGATGATAGATATAATCAGAAACCACTAGCATTTGTTTTATATGATCCAGATGGTACATGTAATATATATGCACCAATCCCTGTAAAATGATGGAATGATGATCATGCACTTAGAGAAATAGGGCATGAGGTTTTACATTGTTTTTGAGCAAAACATGAATATAGATAGTTAAAATTTAGTAGAATAAAAAATCAGAAAAATGAAGATTAAATCAAAAATTATATTACTTGACTCGATACGTTCAATGCAAAATGTTTGAGCAATTTTCAGAAACTGTGATTGAGCATGATTTGATAAAGTAATATTAACATGACATACTCCAACCCCACCAAGAAATGATATAAGTAAAACAGCACTTTGAGCTCAGGACTGGATAGATTGGGAATATTATAGAGACCCTATAGAAGTAATAGAGAGTTTAAAAAAAGATTGATACAAAATATATTCTGTGGAGCTTGATAAAAAAAGTATTGATTATAGAGAGCTTTTTACAAAAACAGAAGAAAAAGTATGTCTTGTAATGTGAAATGAAATAACATGAGTAAATAAAAAAATACTAGACTTATCAGATGAAATAGTTATTATACCAATGAGATGAAAAAAAGAATCTTTAAATGTCTCAGTTGCAGCATGAATAGTTATGTATGCAGTTGGTTAAACAAAATATTATGATAAAAAATATAATAGTAACATTAATGGTATTTTTTCTGAGCTTATTAAATATAGGCTCTGTTTTTGCTGATCAGATAAAAGTAGAAAATATTTTTGCAGATATAACACAGGATTATAAATATTTAAAAGAACTTCAAACATTATATGATAGGTGAATGGTTGCTCCAGATAGTGAGTGAAAATTTAATCCTAAAGATTTATTAAATCGTGATGAATTTGTATGAATATTAACAGAAGTAACATGTAAAAAGTGTATACAGCCAAATACATCTTTAGAGATTTTAAAAAAATACGAAAATCAAGAACCAGCATTTTTTGATATAGCTAAAGAAAATAAGTACTATTACTGTATAGCTGATGCAAGTCACTACTGATATATAAGTGGTTACCATCCTTGAACAGTTTGTGATGATTGAACAGTAAAAGAGTGAGAAAAACCATTTTGTCCAAATAATACAATTATCTTAGAAGAAGCAATAGCAATAATATTAAGAGCATCATGAATACTTACTAATGAGGAAGCTGAACAAGTAAGAGAAGATATTGCTAATTGATTGATAACAGAAAGTCTTTCTGATGATGTAAGTCCTAAAAACTTAGATGGAAGTGTTTATAGTTTTTATCCAGATCTAGCTAAAGCTTTGGAATATGAAATAATAGAAGTTGATACAGATTGAAATACTTACAGTAGTACTTTGATAGAAGTAGTTGATTGAAAAATTAGACCAAAGCAAAGTATATCAAAAGAGTTTTTCTTACGTGTAGCTTATCTAACATTGAAAGCAAATTCTTGTGATGAGAAAAAAGACAATGACCTAGCTTTAAGTATGGATATATTTAATAAAAGCTGTAGTAAAGAAAAAGTGGATTACTGTAGTTTATCAAACTTAGATAGCTCAGATAATACTTATGATTTCTCAGAAAATGTAGTAACTACTTGTGAAGCATGAGTAAATAAACCAGAATGATATATATGGAGATTTTATAATTCTACTACTTGAGAAGAAGTAAAAAAATACTGAGAATATATAGATGATTATGAGTTTACATCTAGTTGAGAATGGATAGTTTTTCTTAGAGTTATAGATAATTGTTGATCAACATCTGAAGTTTATTCAACTATAAATATAGATAATAATTCAGATTTAAGTGTACAAATAGAAGCTAATCCTATATACTGAGAATGACCTCTTTTAATTGATTTTGAAGGTTTTACTTCGTGAGGAGATAGACCATATTCATATTATTGGGATTTTTGAGATTGAAGTACTTGATTTTGAAAAGAAACACAGCATTTATTTTTTGAATGAATTTATGAAGTAATTTTAAATGTGGTAGATGATAACTGACGTATATCAAGTGCTACTGTTATAGTAAAAATTATTTGAAATACTGAGTGTTTGGTTGATTCTGATAATGATTGAGTAAATAATTGTGATGATTTATGTCCTTTAGAAAAATGAGAAAAAAGAAATAATTGATGTCCTGTTTTAGAAAAAGAGTGTGAAGATAATAGTGATTGCGGGGAATATGCTTATTGTACAGAAAACAAAGTATGTTTACCAAAACAATTATCAAATACTTGTGAATATAACTGATGATCATCTATATTTTGAAACTCTATTTGTAATAGTTGTCCTTGTTCTAACTCTCTTGATTTTATTTCAAAATTAAGAACTTGTGATAATATTTTTCCAGCTATTACCTCACCAGATAACAGTACTATTTATAGTAGATGAGAATTATATCAAATAAGATAAGATTATGATAATATCGATATTTGCTTCAATATGATCACAAAACTTGTGAGATGAGCTTATTTTAAAAAATGAAATAAAGTCTTTGGAAAAAGAGTATGGTAAAGATACTCTTTTTAAGGTTTTTAGTTATGAACCAAGATGCCCATTTTTCAAGAAAAAAAATATAGAATATATAGAGTATTTTCCAATAAATATAAAAAATCCAAAGAATATTTTTAGAAATATGAGTAACTTTTTCTCATTTTTTAAAACTATACAAAAAAGTGATATTGTAGTTGTGTGAGGAGGATGAATTATTTATGATAATGAAAATCAAAAAGTCTCAAATCCTTTAAAACAGTGGTTGTTTAGAACAAATATTTTTAGATTATTAAAGAAAAAAATATCTTTTTATGCCTTATGATTAAATATAAAAAATAAAGATAATTATAATAAAGTAAAAAAGATTTTTTCTTGAGCTTATAAAGTAACGGTTAGAGATAATTATAGTTTTAATTTATTAAAACAGTTAAATATTAATTCAAATATAGTTAATGATCCTGTTTTTGGAGAAGTTGAATCAAAAGAGTATAAAGATTGTTGTATAAAAAAAGTAAAGGCTGATAAGTTTTGAGTTGCTGATTTGGAGGACGTGGATTTGGAATGAAAAAAAATAGCTTTAGCTTTGAGAAGTTGATATATAGATAGTGATACCATTGTAGAAGAGGAAAAAATAAATGTGATAATAGATTATCTACTTGAAAAAAAGGCAAAAGTAATACTTTTACCTCATAGTTTTCACAAAACAGATGATCTAGCAAATGATTTTAAGTTTTTAAATAAATTTTTAAGGATAAATGAACCTGTATTAATAGCTGATTCTATGGAGGATGTTTATTCAAAATATATATACAGAGAATTTGATATATGTCTAGCCATGAGATTTCACTCAATGATTTTGTCTCAAGTATATGAAATCCCTTTTGTCGCTATAAGCTATTCAACTAAGACAGATGAGATTTTTAAATAAATAGTAAAAATAATATGAAAAAAGATTTTGATAAATGGAATGAATATAAAAAATACTTGAATAGTATTGAATTAGATAATTATTTCAAAGAAAGAGATATATTTTGGTGTAGTATATGATTAAATGTAAAGTCAGAGGCAATTTGAAAGTGAGAAAAATTTAGAAGACCTATACTTGTGTTTAAAAAACTATCACATGATACATGTTTTTGAATACCATTAAGTACAAAAATAAAGTCATGAACATGGTTTTATAATTATAAAATTGATTGAAAAGAATACACTGCATTACTTTACCAAATGAGAATGTTTCATAAAAATAGATTTGGTTATAAAATATGAGAATTAAATGAATTTGATTTTTTGGAAATAAAAAAGAAACTTAAAGAATTATTAAGTTTCTAATAAATTGTCATCCAGTATTTTCTACTGGAATCATATAGGCAATTAAATCCTACAAAAGTAATATAATTATATCAAATTTATTTAAAAGATCAAATTTATTTATTTAATTAATACTCCAATCAATCTCTTTTTCTCAATTTTGTTTTAGTATTTCATTTGTTTTTTTAAAACAATCACTTCATAAAAAACCTCTGTGAGCTGAGAAAGGGGAGGGGTGAGTTGTTTCAAGTACAAAGTGTTTATTGGTATCAATAAGTGCTTTTTTACTTTGTGCAAAAGCTCACCATAATAAAAATATAACTCAATCTTTCTCATCAGAAATAGTCTTTATAACTGCATCTGTAAATTGTTCCCATCAGATCTTTGAGTGGCTAGCTGGATTTCAAGCTTGTACTGTTAATATAGCGTTTAATAAAAATACTCACTGCTGTGTCCAAGTAGTTAAGTCACCATTACTAGAATCAATTCAAATTTCTTTGTAAATATTTTTTAAGCTAGGAGGACATTTTACTCAATTGGGAACAGAGAAACAAAATCATTGAGCCTGTCATGGACCATGGTAAGGATCTTGACCAAGAATAACAACTTTTACTTTATTAAAAGGAGTTTTATCAAAAGCTTTAAATATATTTTTTGTTTCTGGATAAATAGTTATTCAGGCTTTTATATCATCTATTATTTTTTGTTTTATATTCTTAAAATAAGGTTTTTCAAATTCACTATTTAAATGTTTTAACCAACTTTCTTCAATTTTTGGAGTAATTTGCATTTTTAAGTTGAAAAAAAATAAAATTTCATACACTTATATTAATTAAAAACTAATATATACAAAATGAAAAATATTAAATTGCAAGTAATAGAAGAATTACAAAAAGATAGTTTTGTTAATATGTCTCTTATTTTTTCTGATGAAGTACTTGATGTATCTTTAGAATTATTAGATGAATTACTTGAGAATGATAAAAAAGTATTTGAGGAGCTATTACTTGTAGATAATAAAGATTTAACTTTTGAATCTTTTGAGGATGATAGTTTGCTAGATTATTTTTGGAGTTTATTAAACCATTTTCAAAATGTAGAGAATAATGAAAAAATTAGAAAAATAATAGAAACATTTAGACCTAAATTACAAGATTTTTGAAACTATGTAGCATATAATAAAACTTATTTTGAGAAACTATTATATTTAGAAGAAAATATGGTTTTAAATAAAGATCAAGAAAGAATTATTTATTTGAGGATAAAAGCTTTTAGAGATAGGTGAATAGATTTAGATAAAGAAAAACAAGATAGATTAAAAGAGTTAAATAAAGATTTAGCAAAACTTTCAAATGATTTTAGTAATAATATAGTAGATAGTGAGGTTGAATTTGAATATTTAATAAAAGATTATGAAGTAATAAAAGATTTACCAAAAGAGGTATTGGAATCTACAAAAAAAGCTGCAGACAAAAAATCAGAAAAATGATACTTTTTTGATGCAGATCCTAGCTCTTATCAAGCTATAATGAAGTACTGTAGTGATGAGAAAATTAGAAATGATTTTGCTGTAGCTAATTATAGCTTTGCTAGTAGTTGAAAGTATGATAATAGGGAAAATATATTAAATATATTAAAATTAAAAAAGCAAAAAGCAGATATATTAGGTTATGAAAACTTTGCAGAATTGAGTTTGAATTCAAAAATGGCAGACTCACCAAGACAAGTTTTTGATTTAATAGAGGGAATAAGTAAAAAGGCTGTAATAAAAGCAGATAAAGAAATAGAAGAGTTAAAAAAATATTTTAAGCTTGAGAGTATATGAGCTTCTAGTTTAGCTTATTATTCAAGAATATATAAAGAAGAAAAGTACATGATAGATGATAAGCAGTTAAAAAAATATTTTGAGCTAGAAAATACTATTTCTTATTTACATAATTTTGTAAGAGAGTTTTATTGACTTGAACTAAAACATATAAAAATAGATTCTTATAATGAAGATGTTAGAGTTTATGAAGTTTATAAAGATTGAAAATTAATTTCATATTATTTCCTAGATTTGTTTTATAGAAAGTTAAAAAGACCTTGAGCTTGGGCTGATAATTTAAGAGAAAAACAATATTTTCCCAAAAATAAAATACCTATAGTTGTAAATGTTTGTAATTTTGCTAAAAATGATAATGGATTAACAACTCTTTCAATGAGAGATGTAGAGACTCTTTTTCATGAGTTTGGTCATGCTATACATGAGATGTTATCAGAGAGTAAATATAGTGAGTTGTCATGATTTTGAGTTGAGTGGGATTTTGTAGAGTTACCAAGTCAGATTCTTGAAAACTGGGTTGCTGATAGAAGTAGTTTATCAAAGCTTGCTAAGCATGTGGATACTTGAGAATCTTTATCTGTTGATATGCTTGATAGATTGGATAATTTAAAAACATATATGTCATGAACTTTTGTTGCTAGGCAAAATGAGTTTGCTTTACTTGATATGAGTTTATATTCAACAACAGTTCCAGAAACAATAGAGGAACTTGATAAAAATACTTTGGAGATAGTGAATAAATATTCTATTTTTAAAAGATGAGATGATTACAAAATGTATTGTAGTTTTGGACATATTTTTGGTTGAGGATATTCGGCAGGGTATTACTCATATATGTGGGCTGAAATACTTGAGGCTGATGTGTTTGCTAGAATAAAAGAGATGTGAATGTTTAATAAAGAGACTTGAGATAAGTTTGTTAATACTATTTTATGACAATGAACAAGAAAAAAAGCAACAGAGCTTTTCTTTGATTTTATGTGAAGGGAAGTAGATAATACAGCTTTTATGGAAAGAAAAGGCTTATAAAAAACTCTTCCTAAATTTAGGGGGAGTTTTTATGAAACTTTATTTAAATAATCATTATACCAAGGTTGTTCTCATAATTCATTTTTATATTTTGTAATGTTTTCTGGATTTTTTATTATATCAAATAGAATTCATATGTATTTTTTCATATCACCATTTGATTTTTGTATTAGAGTTTTAACTTCAGCATATATTTTATTTAATTCTTCTTTAACATTTTCTGGATTATCTAGTCATTTTATAATCTCAGGGTGTCAAATTATAATTTTTCAAGGAGCTGTATCAACTCATATTTTTAGTTCATTTTCTTCTATATAAAATGGTTTATCTTCAAATCAAGAATCAAAAATCCATTCTTCAGAAAAGATTAATTCTATTGTTGCTCTCATTTTTCACTCTAAACTATTTGTATCAACAATTCTTTCAATTTTATATTTGAAATTATTTAATTCTTCCTTTGTTTCTTTTTGAATAAGGTTCTTAATTAATTCTTTTATATATAAAACTCTTGATTCTTTTAATTCTCTACTACTTGTTTTTTCTAGTTCTTCAACTTCTTTTTTTAAAAGATCTTGTAAACTTTCTATATCAAAATTATCTCATAAAGAGTTCTTTAAGTCTTCAAGTTCTTCATTACCTAAACTATTTAAAAGTATACTACTATTATTTATAGAAGTTCTAATTGGTATATTGTTTGAAAAACTTGGGCTGCCTGTGATTACCATAATTAAATTATTTTAAAAATAAAAGTACTGTATAAATTATACAATACTTTTATTTTTTTTACAAATATTAAAGGGGAGAGATTACACTCTAGTAGTATTTCCTTTATCATCTTTATCATCAGTTTCTACTTCAGCATCTTGTACAGTATCATCACCTTTCGCTGAAGCTTCAGATGACGAGTCAGCTCCTGGTTGAGAGTAAACTTTTTGACCAACTTGCATAAGTGTATCATTTAAATCTTTAGTTGGAGCTTCGAAATCATCTTTGGTTGCTTCAGCTTTTCCTAAAACTTCTTTTACAGCAGCTATTTTTAATTCTACAGATTTTTTATCTTCTTCATCTATTTTATCTGCATTATCAGCTAGCATTTTTTCAGCTTGTGCTACAGTAGAGTCAGCTGTATTTCTGGCATCAGCCATATCTTTTTTCTTTTTATCTTCTTCTTTTTTAGCTTCAGCTTCTTTTACAAGTGCATCAACTTCAGCTTCATCCATACCAGTTGAACCTTGGATAGTTATGTGTTGTTCTTTACCTGTACCTTTATCTTTAGCTGTAACTTTTAATACTCAGTTAGCATCTATATCAAAACTTACTTCTATTTGAGGTACTCCTCTAGGAGCAGGAGCTATACCATCAAGCATAAATTTTCATAATTGTTTGTTATCAGCAGCCATTTCTCTTTCTCATTGTAATACATTGATTTCAACACTTGGTTGATTATCTACAGCTGTAGAGAATGTTTCTGTTTTGTTAGCTGGTATTGTAGTATTTCTAGTAATCATAGCTGTTCTAACTCAACCCATTGTTTCTATACCAATAGTTAAAGGAGTTACGTCTAGTAATAATACATCTGTTACATCACCACCTATGATACCTGCTTGTACAGCAGCTCACATTGCTACGGCTTCATCAGGATTGATTCATGCATTTGGTTTTTTTCCGAAAAATGCTTCCACTTTTGAAACAACAAGAGGTACTCTAGTTGATCCTCATACTAGTAATACTTGATCTAGATCTGAAGCAGATAATCAAGCATCAGCTAATACTTTTTTACATGGTTCTAATGATCTTTCAACTAAATCAGCTATTAATTCTTCAAATTTCGTTCTAGTTATAGTCATCATTAGGTTTTTTGGTCCAGTAGAGTCAACAGTAATATATGGTAGGTTAATATCATATTCTGTAGTACTTGATAATTCTTTTTTAGCTTTTTCAGCTTCATCTCTTACCCTTTGTAGAGCCATTGGATCATTTCTTAGATCAATTGCTTGTTCTTTTTTGAATTCATCAATTATATAATCAAGTATTTTTTTATCAAAGTCATCTCAACCTAGGTGAGTATCACCATTTGTAGATAATACTTCAAATGTTCATTCTTCTGATAATTCTAATATAGATATATCAAAAGTACCTCAACCTAAATCATATACTGCTATTTTTTC
Organism: uncultured Candidatus Peribacteria bacterium; assembly: GCA_964344155.1. Lineage (GTDB taxonomy): Bacteria > Patescibacteriota > Gracilibacteria > BD1-5 > UBA6164 > UBA6164. Next base: position 20,336 of record CAYFMG010000011.1, read on the forward strand.
ATTTTTTCCTTTACCAGCACCATATGATAGGGCAGCAGCAGTTGGTTCGTTTACAATTCTTTTTACTTCTAATCATGCTATTTTACCTGCATTTATAGTTGCTTGTCTTTGGTCATCATTAAAGTAAGCTGGTACAGTAATAACTGCTTCAGTTACAGTTGATCCTAAAAATTTTTCAGCATCTTCTTTTATTTTCATTAATACGTGTGCTCAAATCTCTTCTGGTCTAACGTCTTTTCCATCAAATTTGATTAATGCTTCACCATTTTTTCCTTTTACTACTTCATATGGTACGTTTTTGATTTCATCAGCTACTTCATCAAACTTTCTACCTATAAATCTTTTTGCTGAGAATATTGTCCCTGCTGGATTTGTGATAGCTTGTCTTTTTGCTGGTGTACCAACAATTATATTACCGTCTTTGTGTGCTACTATACTTGGAGTTGTTCTGTTTCATTCTGCGTTTGGAATTACTTTTGCTTCTCATCCTTCCATAAAGGCAACACAAGAGTTAGTTGTTCAAAGGTCTATACCTATTATTTTTCACATATTTTTATGTAAGTTATATTTTAAATTTTTTGTCATATTTTTTATGACTTAAGGGTATTATATCATTTTTTTTTATATGTCAAAAGTTTTTTAGCACTTTTTTACTTTGAGTGCTAATCTTAATTTTTAAATAATAGAAAACACCCCTATTTCTAGGGGTGTATGTTGAGATAGAGCCTTTGTGCGTTATGGCTCAATACCTCGTTTTTGCAGTATTTGCACAGCAAGAAGTGATGTCGGTCGATTATTGCTTTTTTTGAACTCATCCCACTCTGATTGGGATTTTATCTCAGATATCTCTTTTGCTGTAATACAATTAGTCTGCATATTATTCCTCCACGGAACTTTTTTACTTCCACATAATTTTAGGTTATAGTTCATCAAAAGTAGGGGAAGAGTTCCACAGTTGATGTATTTGTATTATATTAATAATTGTTATTTTGTCAAGAAAAAAGACCGGTCTACAGACCGGTCTTTTGGTTGTTGGGATGAGTCCACTAGCGGAACTCATCTCCGTCCCTATTGTTAATCATTCTCCGGATTGCATCTGGAGGTGTAATGTTAGGGAACTTAAGGTCATATTCTGACCAACTTTGAATATTACTCATGGTAATTCTCCAATTTTATTTTTGTTTCGGCTTCAGGATTGAAGTTATTGCTATTTTATATAAAAAATAAAAAAAGTCAAGTTTTTGTTTGTATTTTTGTATAATTTGTGTTATAATAGAGATATATAGTAGTTTAGAGATTAATAATAAAAATATGACAGAAATAAAAAATCAGGAAATAAATAATAATAGTAGAAATGAAGGGGATGTTTATTCAGATATTGTTCTATGATTAGAAGAATCAAGAAAAAAAATAAACGATATATTAAAATAAACCTTTACAAATAGGGAAAAACTTATAAAATATAGACAAATATTATTTTATAAGTTTTTTTATGATTAAATTAAGTAGTTTTCCAATAAAAACATTGAAAACAAGACCACATATAAGTGATAATATATCAACAGGTATTTTATTACAAGCAGGATTTATAAGACAAACAATGGCAGGAGTTTATAATTATACAACTCTTGGTTTAAAAGTGTTAAGAAATATAGAAAACATAGTAAGGGAAGAAATGAATAACTATGGTGCAACTGAAGTTTTGATGTCTAGTCTTTCTCCAAAAGAATTATGGGATAAAACAGGTAGATGGGATTCTATAGATGTATTTTTTCACCTGCCAACATGATCAGAAAATAAAGAATACTGATTAAACTCTACACATGAAGAGGTTGTAACACCTCTAGCTTGAGAATTTATTAGTTCATATAAAGATAATAATACTTGTTTATATCAAGTACAAACAAAGTTTAGAAATGAAAAAAGAGCAAAATCTGGACTTTTAAGAGGTAGAGAATTTTTAATGAAAGATGCATATAGTTTTCATATAAATAATGAAGAGTTTGAAAAGTATTATGAATGAATGAAAGATGTATATATGAAAATCTTTGATAGATTATGATTAGCTCAAGATACATATATAACAATTGCAGATGGATGATGTTTTACAGATAAAAACTCTCATGAATTTCAAACTTTACTAGAAATATGAGAAGATAATATTTATATATGTGATTCTTGTTGATTATCTCACAATGAAGAACTAATTGATTTAGAAAAATGATTTAAATGTTTAGGGTGTTGAGAAAAAAATCATAGATTAGAAAAAGCAAGTGAAGTATGAAATATATTTCCACTTGAAACAAAATACTCAAAACCATTTGGTGTAAAAATGCTTGATGAAAATAATAAACAACATGACGTGTATATGTGATGTTATGGAATAGGGATATCAAGACTTATGTGAGTAATAGCTGAGTATAATATGACAGAAAAAGGTATAGCTTGGCCAGAAAGTGTAGCTCCAGCTGATTATTATATAATAGTATTATGAGAAGAAAATTTAGAAAAAGCAATAGAGTTTGCTGAAAAATTAGAAGCAAAATGAAAAACAGTAATACTAGATGATAGAATGAATAAAAAAATAGGTTTTGGACAAAAAGCAGGGGACTGTGAATTGTTTTGAATTCCAAATAGAATAGTAATATCTCCAAAAACAATAGAAGCTTGAGGTTTTGAGTTTACAAAAAGATGAGAAGAAAGTGAGATAGTTAAGTTTTAAAAAAATATGATAAAAATAATAAGTTTTATAGATTCATTTAAACACTATAATGAAGCTATAAAAGAATTTCAAAAAAGATTGTGAAAAGAGATTGAAATTGTTAAATTAAAACCAATAAAAAACTGAAACATTATAGAAAAAGAAACAGATATTTTAATAAAAACTTTACAAAAAGAAAGTGGATTTAAAATAGTTTTAAATCCAGAGTGAAAAAATCTAAGTACACAAGGTTTTTATGATTTGTTAGAAACAAAAAAACAAACGTATAAAAATATTGTTTTTATAATTGGTTGAGCTAATTGAATAGAGTATAGCCGTATAAAATCTTTGGTAGATTTTGAATTAAATTTCTGAAAAATGATTATGCCTCACATTTTGATTTTGTTGGTTTTGATAGAACAAATATACAGAGTTAATATGATTAAAAAGGGTACAAAGTATCATAAGTAATATACAATTAATAACAAAAAATGGAAAAAGGACATATATATTTTATTATGTGAGTTTCATGAGCTTGAAAATGAACACTTATAAGGAATTTAAAAGCTACAGACCTAGATTTACATATACCATTATCATATAAATCTAGAGAAAAAAGAGATTTTGAAATAGATTGAGTTGATTCTTATTTTATTTCAAAACAAGATTTTGAAAACTCTATAGAAAACTGAGAATTTTTAGAATACGCTGTTGTTCATGGAGTAGATTATTATGGTACAAAATATGATGATGTTATTTTGAATTGAGTAGAAAAATCTAAAATAGTTGTAAAAGAATTAGATATTTTATGACTTGTTAAATTAAAAGAAGAAAAACCAGAACTTGATAGAGTATACACTACTATATTTTTAAATATACCTGTGGAAAAATTGGAAGAAAGAATTATAGAAAGATGAGATAAAATAACTAAAGAAGAGTTAGATAGAAGAAAATCTAGTGCTATAATGGAAGAGAATAAAGCAATGGAATTGTGTGATTATATTATAGATTCTACAAAAACTCCGCAAGAAGTTTTGGGAGAAGTTTTAAATATTATGAAAGAAGATAATTAGTAATAAAAATTTATGAAAATACATGTTATAACTATATTTCCAGAATCATTTGAGTCATATTTTTCTAGTTCTATAATGTCTAGAGCTATAGAAAAATGACTTTTTAGTCTTGAATTATATAAATTAAATGATTTTTCGTTAGATAATTTTAAGAGAGTAGATAGTAAAGCGTATTGAATGCATGGACAGGTTATTTCAGCAGAACCTTTAAAAAAAGCAATAGATTTTATTTGGGATAAAGCTTGAAAAATACCTGTTGTTTATATGTCACCAGGTTGAGATCTGTTAACTCAGCAAAAAGTAGAACAATATTATTCTAGTTTAGAAAAAGAGTTTATTATTATATGTGGACATTATGAGTGAATTGATAATAGAATAATAGATTTATATGTAGATCATACTATAAGTATTTGAGAATATGTAATTAGTAGTTGAGAATTATCAGCAAGTGTTTTTATTGATGCTCTTGTTAGAAATATACCAGAAGTGCTTTGAAATACAGATAGTTTGGAGGAAGAAAGTTTTTCAGAAAAACTAGGTAGACAAAAAGAGTATCCTGTTTATACTAGACCTGAAGAGTTTATGTGAAAAAAAGTCCCAGAAGTATTATTATCCTGAAATCATAAAGAAATAGAAAAGTGGAAAAAAGATAATTTATCTTAAATAATTAATTATAAAGTTAAATGAATGAAATCTTAGACACTATTTATAGTTATGTTACTATTAGCTCATTTATAAAGTTTACTATATGATACTTTTTTGTTATATGGTTTGCTTTGATCCTTTGGGTAGTAAAAGATATATTTAATAGAACTGATAATATTTTATTTAGAATATCTTGTATATTACTTGTTTTAGTATTAACCCCTTTATGAGTTTTTGTTTACTTATTAATAAGACCATCAAAAACAATAAATGAAAAGTACTATGATGAGATAGAGGACAACTTAGATATTATCAAAGAAATAATAGATGAAAGATTAAAAAAGAAGAAAGACTAGTCTTTCTTCTTTTTTGTTGTAGTTTTTTTAGCAGTAGCTTTTTCTTCTTCGAAAAAACTATCAATAAGTTTTCTATATCCAATTCTTTGTTTAAATTCTTCGTAGTATTTTGTACCAGGAACATAAAGTTCTTTAAGTCTTTTTAATACATCTTCATTTTGGAAATTAGCCATAGTAGCTTCTATTTCTTTTTGGATTTCTTCTTCTGTAGCTTCAATTTTTTCAAGTTCAGCTAATTTGTGTAGAATTAATTCTCATTGTAATCTACGTAGAGCTATAGGTTTTACAGTTTGTTCTTTGTAAGAAGCTTCATCTAATTTAAGGCTATCAAGATAGTCTTGAATTTTTAATCCATCTCTTACTATATTTTCTTTTATTTCAGCATAAACTTTTTCTACATGATTTTTTAGTAAGTTCTCACCTATTTCTATTTTTGTTATTTTTAGTAATTCATCTATTAATTTAGATTCTTCATCGTTTCTAGCATTAGCTTGTTTTGTTTCAGTTATTTCTTGTTTTATTAATTCTTTGAATCCATCTAAATCAAGTTTTTTACCTCTTAATTGTTCTATAAATTCAGGAGTAAATTCTGGTTTAACAGCTTGTTCAATTTTTTTAATTGTAGCTTTAAAAGTAGTTTTTTTACCTTTGAATTCGTCATTATGATAGTCTTCAGGGAAGTTAACTTCAAATTCTAAATTATCACCAGTTTTTGCTCATACTAAGTTTTCTTCAAAACCAGGAACTAATAAATTTGTTCCTAATACAAGAGGGTAATCTCTCATAGTAGTATTTTCTAGAGCTTTTTCTCATTCATAACCATCTGTATCAATAGTTACTCTGTCTCACATTTTAGTTTTTGTTTTAGAATCAGTAGATTCTTCAAATTTTGTAAATTTTTTTTCTATTTCAGCTAAGGCATTTTTTACTTCAGCTGCACTAACTGAGATTTTTTGTTTTTTTAGTTTTATAGTTTTATATTTTTTATCTACTTCAACACTAGGGAATACTTCTATATGTATTTTAAATTTTAGAGGTGATTCACTAATTATTTCTTTTATTTCAGCTTGAGCTACAGGTATTATTTTTTCTTTTCTTAAAGCATCTTTATAGATACCATCAATAGCGAAATCTATAACCATTCTGTTTATATATTCTTCTCCATATTTTCTAATTAAAATATTTTCAGGAATTTTTGCTCATTTTCTGAAACCTTTTATTTCAGCATTTTGTTCTAGATAAGCTAGAGCATTTTTTCTATATTTTGCTACATTTTTAGCATCTTCTTCAACGATTAACTCAACAATTGAGTTAGCAAGTAAATTTTTCTCTATTTGCATATTTATAAAATATTAAATTATTAAACGCGGGGATTATATTAAAAAATAATAAAAAAACAAGTTTTGTTGAAAAAAACTTGTTTTTTTTATTCCTCTTGTTCTCCAAATACTGATTTAATATCTTCATATCTTCACATTTCATAATCATAATTTCAAGTATCTCTACTATATTTGTATATTACTCATTGATTTTCGTATTGTTGGAAATCAGTAGGTAAGTAGTCCATATATCATTCATCAAATAATTCTTTTGCATGATAACTATTATATCATTTATCTTTTTCAAATTTTTCTTCAGCTCTTTCTATATATTCTAGATTCAATTCACGAGTAGCTTTGTTTAAGTATCACATACACCTAGTATCAGATAGTGCATCATTTTCTTGTTCTTCACTAAATTCTCAAAAAGCTTTTTCTCTAGTTTCTTCTATATTTTTTAAAATAGTTCAATTTAATTCTACAGATTTATTTAAAAATATTTCAGCTCCTACTTTTTCCAGATTTGAAGCAAAATTTAAACATACTGTATCTTCTTGTTCTATATATTTAGCTATATTTAAAAACATGAAGTATGCTTTTTGTCTGTCTCATCATTTTCAAGACATTATGGCAGCCATTACTCTTGATCAAGACATTCATTCATCTATAGCACTGGTTACTTTGTAATACCATGCAGCATTTATAGGGTCTTTTTTGTAGTAGTAGTAAATATATGCTAGGTAGTAAGGTACTCTGTATTCACTACAAGGGTTTTTGTATTTATCATCTGTCCATATTTTTTGTAGATCATCTTCATCTTTTATTAACCTTACTTTTTCTGGATCACAGAAGTTTTTCACTCATTTTTGTCACATAGCAATTGCTTCATCTATATATTGTTCTTGTTCTTCTTCAGTTAAATCTTCATATCTACTATTATAACTAGGTAATAATAGTTGACCTATAGAGTATGGTTTTTCAAAGTATGGATTTAGTTCTGTTATTATATCAAGAACAGTGAATAAATATTTTTTATATTCAGATCATACTGCGTTTCATCATATATATTGAATTGTTTCAAGCCAATATATATCTGCTTTTAGGTTTTTAAATCAAAATGATGTTTTTAGTGCTGTTTCTTTTGTAGGTAATTTTTCAGGGTGTTTTACTATATTTCTTTTTATTTCTATATGTTTTTTATAATTTAGAGAATTAACTTTATAAAATCAAGTTAATGATACAATTAGTATTAATATTATTATTATATTTTTAGTCCTTTTTTTCATTTTTTTAATTAAAAATTATTTAAATATCATCTCAATCTATATCAATAGACAGTTTTTGTTCTTGTTTACAAATATGTAATCTTCTATCTTTTTTTTCTCAGATACTTTTAGTATATATGCTTTTTTTGTCTAAGCTATGAACAAAACCATGTATCTTTTTTCTTTCATAAGAGCTATAAAAAGGTAGTTTTATATCGTTTCATGTTCTTTCAACTATTTCTATTTTTGATTTTATAAAATCAAAAAGTCTTTCATCTTTTGATTTCATGTAATCATTTACTTCTATATGAAGTTTTGCTCTATCTCAGATTTTTTTACTAGTTATTAGTTTTAAAATATTTTGTATAGCATCTAAGTTTCTTCCGTGTTGTCAGATAAGAACTCATGAATCAGATGTTTTTATTTTTACGTTAAAAATATTTCATTCTTCTTCTTTGTTTACTTCTATAGAATCAATATCAACATTTAGCTTTTCAAAAAACTCAACTATCAATTCTTTTACTTGGTTTTCCATAATTTTTTTTTATCATATAAATTCTTTAAAATGATTATAGAAAAAAAATTAAATAAATCAAAAAGTTTTATAAAAAGCTAGCCTGACTCTTTTTATTCAAAAATTATAGATAGGGAACTATTTCTTATTATTTCATCTCTAATACAGTTTATAAAGCTTCTTAAGTTTTTTCATTTTATAATAATTTTATAGTGAAATTGATTATGTTTTTTGCTAGGGTTTGGTACCAAAACTATTTCTGTTTGTTTGTTTTTTTCTAAATCTAGTTTATTTTTAAGATTTGTTATAAATGATTTAGCTTTTTGTTTATCAGTATGTCTGTACTCCAAACTTAACATTTCTGAAAAAGGAGGATAATTAAATAGTTTTCTTTCTTCTAATGTTTTTAGAAAAAAATCTTTGTAATTATAGTTTGTAATATCTTTTATTATTTGATTTTCTGGTATAAATGTTTGTATTATAATATCAGATTCTTCTCAGAGTCTATTTCATCTTCAAATTAATTGTTTTATATTTGAATATACTTTTTCTTCAGTGTTATATTTTGGAATTAATAATTCTTGTTCTAATAATACAACTCATATAAGTCATAGGTTTCTAAAATCAAAACCTGTTGTTATCATTTTTGTTCATATAATTATATCAGATGAGTGTAGTTTTTCTAGTGCTTGTTTTTTTTCTGTTTTATTTTTAACAACATCTGTATCAAAACGAAATATTTTGAAATCTACAAATTCTTTTTTTAAAAAATCTTCGATTTGTTGAGTTCATATTCATACTTTTTGTAATTCATTGTTGTTGCATTTTTCACAACTTGTAGGGATATCTTGAATTTGAGAACATATATGACATATTAGTTTAGCCGGTGTTTTATGAACACTTAAAGAGATATCACAATTACTACATTTATATAGGTGACTACATTTGTTACAAATTAGACTTGAATACTCTCATCTTTTATTTAAATAGATTATTATTTTCTTTTTTTTGTTTAGATTTTCTTCTATTTTTTTTAAAAGAGTATTTGATATATATCAGTTTTTTCTAGATTTGTCTTGATTTAAATTGACTAATAACATGTTTATATTATAATTATAATGAATTTATTATAATAATTGTAAAAAAATTTGCAATTTTAAAAAAAATCTAGTAATATTGAATGTGAGGCATATAACCGGTAAAAAGTTTCCTCCTTTCACTTTTTACTGTTGTATGTTTCTTTTTTTGTTTAAAAAATTATAATACATTTAAATTAATACTTTATTAAGTTATATATTTATGGATTTAGAAAAAATAAAAAAACAAAATGATAAACTTAGACGTCAAAATGAAAAATTAAGAGATAGGGTAAAAGAGTTGGAAGAAAAACTGGATGTAGCGAAAAACTGGATGGAAAAAGAGGTAAAGAGTCAAGTTAAAAAAATAGCTAAAAAAGAGGTAAAAGAAATTAAAAAAGAAATGACTAAGGATACAAAAAAAGCACTTAGTTCTTGAAATACAAAAAAAGCTATAACAAATAGTATAACTAATTATTTTTGAGAGATAATGCTTTTAAATATTCCAGAATCTGTTGTTGAGAATATTATATCAGCAGAATTATCTTATTTTAATTTAGAACAAAATCCTAGTAGTGATGGTGTTTGAGTTATTACATCATATCACAAGGCTATAGATACTCTAGTTGAAGCATATATTACAAAATTGTATAGAAGATTTGCTAAAAAAACATGACAAACTATTTTGAGGACAAATGATCCTTTAGAAAAGACTTTTCATTCTGTTGTTAATAAATGATATATATTATGAATATGAAGAATATATCATATGTTAAAACTTGTTAGAAGGGAATTAGAAATTTATGATTATTGAAAATGTTTTCTAGAGTTTTTGGAAAAATATGATTATATTTGAAAAACCCTACTTTCACAAAACTTTTTTGATAAGTTGGAGGTGATAGTAAATAGTGAAGCTTTATGAAAAAAGAGACATATTTGAAAGATGACTTTTGAAGAGACAAAAAGAGCAAGAGAACTTCTTATATGAGATTTTGAAGACAAGCAAAGTATTTTGTATAAATTAGCTGAGCTTTGAAGTATAGAAATTTAAAAAATAAATAAAAACTATGTTATATATAGTAGCAACTCCCATTTGAAATTTATGAGATATTACCTATAGAGCTGTAGAAACTTTGAGAGAAGTTGATTCTATTGCTTGTGAGGATACTAGAACTAGTAGTGTACTTTTAAATCATTATGATATTAAAAAACCACTTGTATCTTTTCACTCACATTCAGGTAAAACAAAGGTGGATAAAATAATAGAACAATTAAAACAGTGAAAAAATATTGCACTTATAAGTGATGCTTGAACACCGGGAATTTCAGATCCTGGTTATGTTTTGATAAAACAGGCTCTTTTAGAAGAAATAGAGGTTGTACCTATTCCTTGAGTTACAGCTTTTACGACTGCTTTGATGTGAAGTTGAATGCAAACACATGCTTTTTTATATTTAGGTTTTTTACCTATAAAAAAATGAAGACAGACTTTGTTTAATTCTTTAACTGAAAGAAAAAAATCAAAGGCTTGATGAGAAACTATTGTTATATATGAATCAGTTCATAGGATAATAAAGACTTTAAAAGAAATAGGTGATTATTTTTGATCTGATCATCATATAGTTGTAGCAAGAGAATTAACTAAGAAATTTGAAGAATTTAAGAGATGATCAGTAGAAGAAGTAGTAAATTATTTTGAAACAAATAGCTCCAAAGTAAAAGGGGAGTTTGTTGTAATGTTTTAACTTATGGAATTAAATATACCAGAGGATAAGAAAGAACTTTTTATAAAAACTTCTATTTGGAATTCTATAATAGAGGTTTTTAAAAATGAAAAAAATATAGATATAACTTCTTACTTGGTTTCTGTTCAGATTAGGTGAAAAACTATTTTAGTTAAGACTAATAAACCAATAATAAATACAGAGGCTTTAATCTTGGATGATAAGATAAGATTGGCTTTTTCTACAAAACTAAAAAAACTTTGAATAAACTTTTACGATTTTGAATTAAAATATATATAAAAAACTTGTAAAAACTTAAAAATATTATATATTATAATAACATTAATATATAATATTTTTTTGTATGAAAAA
>CAYFMG010000012.1:0-28000 GCA_964344155.1 uncultured Candidatus Peribacteria bacterium
TGCATGTGTTAGGCGCACCGCTAGCGTTCACCCTGAGCTAGGATCAAACTCTTTTAAACGTAACGCTATATATTATATAAAATAGTATATAGACTTTTGATTTATAGTGTTTTTTCCTAATAAAACTCAAGAAATATGTTTTCTTCTAATATACTGTTTATTTTAAAGATCTGGTTGCTTTTTTCAAAGTACGAGGATTGTATTAATATAATTTGATTTGTCAAAACTTTTTTTAAGTTTTTTTGTTTTTACTTTTTTATGTCGAAAGTAATTAAAAACTTATGTAAGACTAATCTCTTTATTATAGTAATAGTAAAAGAATTTTACTTTTAATATTTTTATTGTATAAACAATCTTTTTTACCCGATTCAGCGAGAGAGATTGTATACATAAAAAATCATATGTCAAAACTTTTTTTGACTTTTTTTATTTTTCTTTTAAAACCTCTACTTTAAAGGAAAATATGGTGGGCCTGGTTGGAATTGAACCAACGGCCAATTGGTTATGAGCCAACTGCTCTAACCCCTGAGCTACAGGCCCATAAAGGAAATGGCGGAAAGGATGGGATTTGAACCCACGGAGCCCGTGAGGACTCACACCCTTAGCAGGGGTGCGCATTCAACCACTCTGCCACCTTTCCATTTTTAATTCAAAAAAAATGGCGGAGAGACAGGGATTCGAACCCTGGGTGCCACAAGTGACACAACGGTTTTCAAGACCGTCACCTTCGACCACTCAGTCATCTCTCCACACTTAAATTCTTAATATTAAGGATCTATTAAATTAAAATGGCTCCCCCGACTGGATTCGAACCAGTGACCAAATGGTTAACAGCCATCTACTCTACCACTGAGCTACGGAGGAATATATACTTTTAATTTAGCGAGGCGTATTGTATATTTTTTTTATTAATTGTCAAAGGTTTTTTCACACTTTTTTATAGTTTTTAAAAAAACACTAATTTAAAGCCATTTCTTTTTATTAAAAAAAGCTAGTTTTTAACAATAACTAGCTTTTTAACAATTTGGTGTTCTAGAAAATTAAACATCTAGATTTTGAACATCTTTTGCTCTTGATTGAATAAATCTTCTTCTAGGAGCAACTTCTCACCCCATAAGTATTTTAAATATTTCATCTGCTTGTTCTGCATCTTCTATTCATACCTTGTACATTTTTCTCTCTTCTGGATCCATTGTTGTTTCCCAAAGTTGTTCTGGATTCATTTCCCCTAAACCTTTATATCTTTGAATATTTTCTCATGTAATATCATTTTCTTTTATAATTCTTTCTTTGTTTTCTTCATCATATACATACCAAGATTTTTTACCTTTTGTAAGTTTATATAATGGCGGTTGAGCTATATATAAATATCCTCACTTTACTATATCTTTTAAATATCTAAAAAAGAAAGTTAAAAGTAGTGTTCTAATATGTGCACCATCTACATCAGCATCGGTCATTATAACTATTCTATGATATCTAAGTTTTGATATATCAAATGTTTCTCAAATAGATGTTCATAAAGCTATAATTAGATTTTTTATTTCATTGTTTGCAAAAATCTTATCTATTCTTGCTTGTTCTGTATTAAGAATTTTACCTCTTAATGGTAAAATAGCCTGTGTTTCTCTGTTTCTCCCTTGTTTGGCTGAACCTCAGGCAGAGTCTCCTTCGACTATATATAATTCTGATACAGCTGGATCTTTAGATGAACAATCAGCTAATTTACCAGGAAGAGTCATTCATTCTAATGCTCATTTTCTAATAACAGTATCTCTTGCTGCTCTTGCTGCTAATCTAGCCTTTGCTGCTAAGAATACTTTTTCTATTATTTTTTTTGCAGTATTAGGATCTTCTTCCAAGAATTCCATAAATTTTTCAGCAAATACTGAATCAACAGCTCATTTTGCTTCAGGAGTTCATAGTTTACCTTTTGTTTGTCATTCAAATTGTGGATCTACTACTTTTACAGATATTACACACGTAAGTCCTTCTACTACATCATCATTTGTTAGATTTTGGTCTTTTTCTTTTAATATACCTTTAGCTCTTGCATATTTATTTATAGTTCTTGTAAGGGCCATTCTAAATCATGTAAGATGACTACCTCATTCTGGAGTATGTATATTATTAACAAATGTAATTATATTATTTGAATATTCTTTATTATATTGCATAGAAACTTCAACAAGTATTTCTTTAGCTTCTTTTTCTACATAAAATATATCTCAAATAGTATCTTCTTTTTTATTTAAAAAGTTTACATATGATTTAACTCATCATTCAAAATAATATTTATATCTTTCTCAAGTTCTTTCATCATTTAAATAAAGAGTTATTCCCTTTGTAAGATAAGCTTGTTGTCTTAATCTATTTTTAATAGTTTTATAATCAAAATCTGTTGATATTTTAAAAATACTAGGATCTGGATAAAACTTAATAATAGTTCATGTTGTTTTTGTTTTTCATACAACTTCTATATCACCATCAACTTTACCAACACTAAATGATTGATAATGAATTTTTTTATCTCTATGAACCCATGCCTCCATTTTTGTAGACAAAGCATTTACTACACTTGATCATACACCATGTAATCAACCTGATACCTTATATCAACCTCAACCAAACTTACCTCAGGCATGAAGTACTGTCAAAATTGTTTCTAGTGTTGATTTACCAGTTTTTGCATGTTTTTCTACAGGTATTCATCTACCATTATCTTCTACTGTACAAGATCAGTCAGCTCATAGTGTTACTTTAATAGTATCACAGTGACCAGCCATAGCTTCATCTATAGAGTTATCTACTATTTCCCAAACCAAGTGATGTAATCATCTTTCATCAGTTGACCCAATATACATTCAAGGTCTTTTTCTAACAGGTTCTAATCATTCCAAGACTTGTATACTCTCAGCTCAATAGTTTTGTTCTGCCATAAAATTTTATTATTAATATATAAATAATGTCTTTATATATAATAAAGAGTTAGAAAACAAAATCAAGTTTTATATTTTTCTAGACGAAAGTTTTTTTAAAATTGCTTAAAAGCCAAATTTTTATACAAAAAACGGTATTTCTAAAAAAAATACCGTTTTTTTATTTTTTCTTCATGACGAGAAAAAATTTAGGATTGCTTAAAAGCCAAATTTTTGAGTTTTTATAAATTATACTTTAATTTATCAAGAGCTATCTCTCTTCAAGCAATAATTACTTTTGGATTTACTGCTTCAACTTCTTCAGCATCCTCACTATCTGATTCAAAGAAAAAAGAATTATCTTTTCATGTTTCTTCTAATATAGATTTTAGTTCTGGTTCTATTGTTTTCATAACTCACATTTTATCTAAAACATCATAAACTCTAAGCAGAGCTTCTTTGTTTTCAAAATCTGTCATCCTAATTATTTGTTCTAATCTTTCTCAACTTGCCTTAAATTTGAAATCTCAAACATATTCCACATCTACTGCTTTTGGATTTCTGTTTGTTTTTAGATCATAGGTTTTTATCTCTCTTACTTCTTCATCTACATCTTCTAAAATATTTTCTCTAGAATAGTTATCTATTAGAAAATCTATTAATTCAGCTACTCACTCCCCTGTTGCTGCTGATATAACAAATACTTCTTTACTGTATTTTTTCTTAAACTCGCTTACTATATAATCTTTCATCTCATCATCTAATAAATCAGCCTTTGAGAATACTACAATTTCTTCTTTTTCTGCTAATAATTCTGAAAATAACTCTAGTTCTTTTCTTATATCTTCATAGTCACTAAATACTTTATCCATTCTATACATATCAAGAAGATGTAATAATACACCTGTTCTTTCTATATGCTTTAAAAACTCTATTCATAACCCCTTTCACTCGTGAGCTCAAGGAATCAATCATGGCACATCTTCCAAAACTAATGATTTTCATTTATGATCAAGCACTCAAAGGTTTGGTGTAAGTGTTGTAAATGGATAGTCACCTATTTTTGGTTTTACATTTGTAATATTTCAAATAAGTGTTGATTTTCAAGCTGAAGGTACTCAGATAATTCATATATCTGCTACTAGTTTTAATTCTAGATGTAGGTCTCTTTCTTCTGCTATATCTCATAGTTCAGCAAAGGCTGGAGCTTGTCTTACAGATGAACAAAAGTGAGCATTTCAATAACCTCATCTTCCTCATTTTGCAACAAGTAATTTTACATTGTTTTCTGATAGGTCTGCAAGTATTTCTTGAGAATCAGCATCTCTTACTATTGTTCAAACAGGCACTTTTAAAATAAGATCAGGAGCATTTGCTCAGTGTTTTAACTGAGTTCATCCTCACTCACCCTTTTCTGCTTTTAATACTTTTTTATGTCTATATTCAGACAATGTATTTAGGTTTTCATCTGTTTGTAAATATACACTACCTCCATCTCAAGCATCACCTCACCGAGGTCATCATTTAGGTATATATTTTTCCCTCCTCCAAGAAACTAATCAATCGCCTCATTTTCAGGCAATTACTTTTATTTGAACTTCATCTATAAACACGTTTTAGAAGTTTAATTATAAAATACTTTCATTAATTGACAAGTATTATAACTATTTTTGAAAAATTGCAATTTTAGTTTTTATTTTCTCAAAGTAACCATTTCCAAACAGGTATTACTTTTATCCTATATTCAAAATGAGGTATTTCATATTCTTCATCATAGCTAATAATTAACCCCTCTTCTAAAGAGTAACTTTCCATAGCATCTATAAGTCACTCCAATTCTCTTTTTTTTGTATCCTCATCAACTAAACTATAACTTACCTGAATAGCTTTTACTATTTTTCATCAATTGTCTATAACAAAATCACACTCCTTTTTTTCTCTATGATAATACACTTCTAGACCTCTTCTTTTTAACTCTATAAATACTAGATTTTCTAGTTTTCTTCATATATTTTCTGAAAAATTAAAACCTAATGAAATAAAACCTGTATCTAAACTATATATTTTTTTAGGAGAAACTAACTGTTTTTTATAAGAGTAATCAAATCTCTTTAATTCTTCAAAAAAATATATTTCATAAAAATAATTTAAATAATCATATAGAGATTCAACATTTAAATCTAATGTTTGTGCTAGTTTTCTATATGAGAAAAGTTTTGAGGTATTAGATAATAAATAATAAGCTAATTTTTTTACTTTTTCACTATTAACATTATATCTTCATACTATATCTTTATATATAAAATCATTGAAATAATTTATTAATAATTCTTTTTTATTAAATTTTCTTAAGCTTAGTTCAGGAAATCATCAAAACTGTAGATAATTTTCTAAATTTTTTCTTATTTGTATTTCTTTATCACTAGAGAGTAAATCTAAATCTATATTTTTTTCTCAATTAAATTCTAGATATTCCCTAAAGTTAAGAGAGTTAATTTTTAAACTTATTATTCTTCATGTTAATATATTTGAATATTCTTTTTGCATTAAGCTGGAGTTTGATCATGTTATCCATATTTGTTTAAATTTTCTAGTATCATAAGCTTTTCTAATGTATCTGGCCCATTTTTTACAATTTTGTATTTCATCTAAAAATATATAGTCTATATCTTTTTTCACAAGTACTTCTTCCATTATTTCTTCTAAACTATGATTTATTAACACTTCATCATCAAAGTTTAGATAAACTATATTTTTATTATTTTTTATAACTTCTGAAATAACAGTATAAACCAATGTAGATTTACCTGTTCTTCTTGCTCAATTAAGTATCTTTATTTCCTTAAATTCCAAATATTGCTTTAAATCAATATTTCTTTTTTTTCATAATAATTCTTCTGGAACTTTTCATACATCAAACCAAGGGTTCCAGTCTAATACTGATTTTATTATTTCTGACATACTACAATATATTACTTTTTATTATAAGTGAACTATTATAGTATATCACTTTTCTATAAAAAAGCAAAATTTTCTTATATTTTATAACTAAATCCCAACTTAGCAACCTCCATTTTCATTATCAGTTGTTTTTTTCTTTGAGTATCCTCTTTTTCTATTTTTTGATATCAATTTTCTTTTATAAAATCTTTTATATAGTCTCCATCTAACAAACTCAAATAAACAGAAAAATACTTTTTTGCTTTTTCTATTTCTCATACTTCTTGATATGCTATTGTTACTACTAAATAATAAAATACTTTCTCTTTTTTATTTAGTATTTTCTTATTATTTTCTTCTTCACACATGTGGAAGCTTATTATCTTTTGAAAGTGTTTATTGTTTATAAATAGTAGTAGGTATTTTTGGATTTGATGCATGGTTAAGGAATGTTAAAAAATAGCAACCTGGTCTCATGAAGTTTTTAAATCTAATATTTTAGCTGATTCTAGCATTTCATGTATATTTGCTCAGTTATTTTTATAAGAGTAAAATTTATCTTCACTTAAAAGAACATATTCCCATTTTCTATTTTGTTTTAAATCATCTGGTAGATCATTTATTCTATTTAAATAAGTTATAGTCGATGCTTCTTTTCTTCTTACATTATCATTATTTATATCTTTAGTAGCTTTTGTTTCCACTAAATAAATTTTTTCTTCAGTTTTTACTATAAAATCTGGATAATAATAAGCTGGTATTCAGTCATCTCTTATATACCTCAATCTCATAAAAGTATGTTTAAATTCAAATATTTTACAAAAACTTTCAGTTAAACTATCTTTATCTACATACTCTATAAACTCTTTTTCTAATCATCATTTATTTGAAGAATAAGGTAATTTTTCAAAGATAGATTTACTGACTTCTACACAAAAATCTTCTCTTATTTTTATACTTTCTACTTCTGAAATATATCTATTTATTATTTCAGGTTCTCAAACATTTTCCATTTCTTTTGCCTCCTCTACTACTCTAATTAATTCTTTTATAATAAACTTAACTATATCATCTATCATTAATATTCTCCAATTATTATCTTTTAATGGAGCAAATCATACTTTAAATAATTTTGTATTAATATAAGTATCTATTAATTCTGTGATTTGTGGTAAGTGAATTTGTAGCAAATTATAATTTTTAGAATTTTTCTTTACATCAACTTGTCATCATCAAATTGCATCTGCTATTTTTCTTGTGAGTCTTGCTAAATATTCATTATAGCTATCTGCTGTCATTATTCATATATCTACATCATAATCTCAAAATCTTGTACCACTTAAAACTACTTCTGATGTAAACTTTTCTCTTGCTCAAACCATCTTTTTTAACTCTTCATAATCTCAAGGATAAGTATTTAAGGTATCTATTGAATATTTAGGTGTTTTTAATATTTCTTCTACATCATTTAAAATTATTGGAAAAGCTATATCATATTCTTTAAAATTTCATTTTAACTCTTGAGTCTCTATCTCTCAAGTAACTCATCATCAAGGTCAATCTATTTCATTATCATCTTCTCATAATATAATTTCTCAACTTTCCATTAAATCCTTATAAAATTGTTCAAAGACTGGATGTTCTACTACTGATAATATATCAAAATAGTTGTTTGGTGATTTTCTCTCAATAAAAATTCTTTTTCTGTTTTCTGCTTTTGCTTCATCTAATGCCTTATCTCACCTCCACATTATTCTTAATCATCTTCAAATAGTTTGCTCAAGTAATATTCATGATTGACTACTTCTTAATGGTACTATTACACATATATTATTTACATCAAATCATTCTCTTAACATCAAAACTGATACTACTATTTTTGGATTTTCTCATTTATCTAATCAAAATACTTTTTTCTTATCTTCATTATATATTTCTCATTTTTTATTTGAATGAATTGAAACATATTCTTCTTCATTATAACCTAATCATGCTAAATAACTTTCTACAAATGGTACTGCTTCTGTATCTTCACAAACTACAAGCATTTTGGGATATTTATCTTTTCATTCTTTTTGAAAACTTTCACTCAAAATTTTAATTTTTTTAAGTCATGCTTGTAACATTATCTCTTGTCATTTTGAAAGTGATACTACTTTATTACTTTCATCTCTAACTGCTTTAAATTCTAAATCTTCACTCGCTAGAGTTGCTAATTCTTTTCTTTTATCCAAAACAAGTGATTTAATTAATCATTGTTTCATTGCTTTAACTATATCAAAATTTATAATAATATGAGGAAATAATACTTTTTCTTTTCATTTTTGAATATATGGGGTTGCGGTAAAATCAAGCTGCATAAAGCTTCAAGTTTTATTTTTTGATATTTCATTCATAGCATGTTGCCATTTTTTTTCTTCATCTTGATCCTTTTTAGAACTTCATTCTCATAAGTGGTGAGCTTCATCATTAAAAACTATTAAATCTTTAAGTGATTTAATATATTCTAATTCTGGCTTTCATAATAATTTATTATCAAGATTTTCTAAGTTATTTCAAGTTGCTACTCATGGTGTTGTTGGAAGTAATTCTTTTACAACTTTATCTCAATCTAAATATGGATCTAATTCTTCTCAACTTGTTTCTTCTTTTTCTAAAAAGATATGCCAGTTTGTAATAATAATTTGTCCTCATCAAGTTATTTTTCTACTTATATCTTCTTTTTTTACAACAGATGATTGTATAAATGAAAATACGCTATCTATATAATCTTCTGGGATAAATAAGTCTTTAAACTGATTAATATCAGAGCTTATAAAATCTCTATTCTCTCATACCATTTTTCAACAAAATGCATCAAGTAGTCTTTCATAGACTATAATTCAAGGAGCTACTATTAAAAAATTTGAAGAATAAACAGTATCTGTTTGTATTTCATTTTCTCTATTATATTTATAATTAAGATATTGCCAGATTAAAAGTGCAGATAAAACCCATGTTTTTCACGTTCAAGTTGCCATTTTATAACAGTATCTTGGGAATGAAAATCTATCATTTTCTATATATTTTAATCATACAGACTGTTCTAATATCAAATCTGGGCTTATATGATTATACATATCTTTAACATCCTTTACTTTTAATATTTCTGTTAAATATATAGTATTTAATATTGCTTGTTTTTGTCATTCATGATAATTAAAATTTCTTGTTTGAGTCCATTTTTCATCAAACCAAAAAATTAATAACTCTCTTGTCACTGGAGATACTTTTCCAAGCATTTCTCAAGATATATAACTATCATTTACTATATCTGTTAATTCTTGTGCTAAAATTAGTGGCGCTTGCATAATAAATAATTAAAAATTAAATTTCAACAACTACTTCACTTTCCCATCAAAATACATCTACAGCTTTTATACATATTTTTCTAAATCATTCTTTTATCGGTAATATTAATTTTGCTTCTTTTATAACCCTTAATGGATCATTATCATTTTCCGTATTTTGTCTATAATCCTGCCATATACTTCTAAATGTTTTTCAATCATAATCTGGATCTATTGACCAGTATTCTATCAAATCTAGTGGAGTATCTGATACTATTGTTTTTAATTTTTCTTTATTTTTTTCATCTAAAGGTAAAGCATCTGGCGTAAGTATCACATAATTTTTTAATTTTATAGTTAATTCTTCTATATCTTCCTTTTTTATTCTTTTTGGAAAATGTATTTGTAAATATTGTAAAGAACTAAATTTTACACTTCAACTATCAACAAGTTTTTTATATCATTGCTTTGTTTTTAATTTATCTAATAAATCTGGTGGTATAACGAGTAATTCCAACTCTTTAGTTTGTAGTTCTCTTAATTCAAATGAAATTGTTGATGAAAAATTCCAGCCCAAAACTATTACTTTTTTCCATCATCATAAAAATGTATCTTTAAGCTGTATTGCTTTTTTTAAAGAGTTGAGGTTTGTTAATTTATTTGGGCTATCTGCTATAACTAAAGTTTTTGATTCTTTTATATACCCTATATTTCTTGTTGGATTTTCTTCTACGCTACATGGTATTGCGCCAAATAAGGATAATACTATTTGCGATAAATCTCATATTCTAAATCTTGTACCATGAGTTTGAGCTAAATATTCTTTTTGATATTCTCCTATTGATTGATATAAAAAAGGATTTGCATTTTGATCAATAAATCTTTTTCTCTGTATCATCACCGAAGGTTTCCCCAAATCACTACTTATCCACTTCCTCCCCAACTTCTCCGCCACTGCTGCAGTAGTACCACTTCCCCCAAAAAAATCAGCCACAATTCATCATTCAGGACATGATGCTTTTATTATTCTTTCGAGTAATTTTTCTGGTTTTTGTGTTTTATATCATGTACTCTCATTAGATATTGGAGATGTAGCATTTTGAGCTCAAATATCCATCCAAACATCTGTAACCATTTTTCATTCATCTGCAAAAGTTTTATATTCCTTTCAATTTACAGTTTGAACTCTATATCTTCTTCATGACTCATCAATTTTCTTATAATGTGTTTTTAATGTACTTTCATCATAAGGAACTTTCATTACTTTATCAGAAATATCAAAATAATTTTTTATATTTTTTTTATAATAATAAATTCAATCATGTTTTCTTGGAAAAAAATTAATTGAAACTCAACCAGCTCAATAAGACCAAATTATTTCATTTACAAAGTTTTCTTTACCAAATATTTCATCTAATAATATTTTTACATAATGTCAGACATGCCAATCTATATGGACATAGATACTTCAGGTTTCTGAGAGAAGTTCACGCATGAGAGCAAGTCTTGGGTACATCATTTTTAGGTAGCTAATAGTTCACTCTTTCCAGGTATCACTGTAAGCAAATTGCTCTAATACAGTTGGTTTTTTATCTAAATTTACTCATGGTAATTCTATTTTTGTTCTGTAATCAGCCTTACTATCAAATGGTGGATCTATATAAATTAAATCTATTTTTCATCTCATTGATTCCAACATATTAGCCTCATCTCAAGCAAGTAAAGCAGACATAACTAAAATATTATCTCAATAGACAAGCCTATTTTTCAGGTCAATATTATTACTATTTCAATTATTAAATAAAGATTTATAATTACTATCTTTACTTGGAACAACTATCTCATTTGTTTGAAATTTAATTTTATTTCAATTCGCTATATTTTCCATAATTTTTTCCACTTCTTTTTTCCCTTCAGAAACTACTTTTGGAAGCATTTCTATTAGTGATAATTTTTTCATAATAAAAAAGCATTTACTAAAATAAAGTAAACGCCAAAATAAATATTTTAGGAGATTTGTTGTTGTTTTGACGAACAAAAAAGGACAACCTATGAAGTCTTAGAAGTTCGCCAAAACAACCAATCCAAAGTGTAGTTAAATACAAGAAGGACCAGACAACATAAGTTGCCCTTTTCTACATTTAACTACATTTATTAATGTTTTTTTGGATTGTTTGGTTATTTTGGCACCAGCAACAATACACAAAAAAAGCATTATTGCAAGTCAAATTACAATAATACTTTTTAGCTTAAAGCTTTTTTTAATTTCTTTATTTCTCTTCTTAAGATATGAGTATCTAAATAATGATTCAGTTCTCAAAATACTCAATGTTTTCATGATTTTTTATCTGAAAAATGACAATCACTTCAAAATGTTGCAATCAAAGATCTGTCATTTACAGCATGTAATACTGTATGAACCCAAGCTTTTGTAGTTAAAGAATTTACCTCTATAGCATTTATTCCCTCTGCCACAAATCTATCTATATTTTGTCTTAATTCTCAAGTATATTTAAAGGTGAAGTTTGGATGAGCTAATGATAAAATAGTTTGAGTTCAAGAAAAAAGTTCTCATAAATCTGAAAGTCTTGGTAAATAATCATCTTGTTCTACATATCAAATAAAGCTGTACTTTCAACCTTTTTTTAAACACTCTCTTATAAAATTTATTTGACCTATATCTATTTTAAAAACCTCTTTTAATCTAATTATATTTTCTTTTTTAGATAATAAATATTCTGATAAATGAAAATTGTTTAAATTAGATATATTTACTCAAAGATTCCTATAATAAGAAAAAAATCCTTCCGCTGTTATCTCAAATCATAACTCTTCCATTTGTATAATCTGAGCAATAATCCTATTTATTTTTCATTCCCTATTTCTTTCTAAAATATCATAAATTTCTCTAGAAAAATTTTCAGAATAAAGCACAACATGCATTTGCTTTCCTGTATGATTTTTAGTATTTATTTCTACTCAATAATAACTATTAAAGCCTCTTTTTCTAGCTTGTTTATAAAAATCCTCATTTATTATATCATGATCAGTAGCCACTATAGTATCTAGTCATTTTTCCTTAGCTGTAGAAAAAATATGGTCATCATCCTTTTGACCATCTGATAATTGTGTATGAAAATGCATATCTACCCTAGTAGATATATGATTATGATTCATAAAATAATTAACTATAATCTATATAAAAAGCTACCACTAATAAATTAGTAATAGCTCTTTTTTTAATTTAAAATGGTGTCACTAGGTGGAGTTGAACCACCGACCTCAGGGATATGAATCCTGCGCTCTAACCAACTGAGCTATAGTGACAAAAAAAATTAGTTTGTGTAGGGATTTATATTGAAAAAGCTTACAAAGTCAAATTTTTTAAACATTTTTTTTTGACTTTATATAATTAATAAATAAAATACCGCTTGCTTTTTATTTTTAAAAAGTATATATTATATCCTTCCAGGTATTTATAAATCTGGATATTAACCCATAGGAATATATGGCAAATTATGAAATGATGGCTATAGTTAACCCTACTGTTTCAGAAGAAGAAAGAAATGCTTCAATAGATGAATTAAAAGCATTACTTGAAAAAAATTCTGTAAAAATAGAAAAAGAAGATGTTTGGGGAGACAAAAAAATGGCCTACAAAATTAATAAATCAGATAGAGGTTTCTACATTCTATATGATTTAGATATGGATGGTAAATTAATTTCTAGTTTATCAAAAACTATAAACTTGAATACAAATATATGGAGATATATGTTTGTAAAAAAAGAAGCTTAAATAAAAATAAAAAACTTCTAATATTTATACTTTAATAATTCCCTAAAAAAGATGAGAACTGTTAACAAAGTTATCCTTATTGGTAATATAACAAAAGATCCTGCTATAAAAGGTACAGAAAATGGTAAAAAAGTTGCTTTATTTACTATTGCTACAAATAGATACTATAAAACAGCTGAGGGTGAACAAAAATCTGAATCTGAATTTACAAATTGTGTTGCATGGGGGAGTTTAGCTGAAAGATGCGAACAATTCCTAACAAAAGGTAAATTAGTATATGCTGAAGGTAGATTAAAAACTAGAATTATCGATAAAGAAGACTGAACAAAAATGTATAAAACAGAAGTTGTAGTGTCTAATATTATATTTTTAAACAAAAGATCTGATTTTGATGAATCTTCTGTAGAAGCTGGTTCTGATTTTGATGATGATAAATTCTAAATATTAGATAGATAAATTATCAAGTTTTAAAAACTTGGTTATAAATCCAAAATTTATTATACTTTAACATAAACATATTATGTCTAAAACAACATGTCCTTTAGATGGACAAAATATTGACTACAAAAATGTAGAATTATTAAAAAAATATATCACTAAATTTGGTAAAATTACTCCTAGATACTATACTGGTGTATGTCTAAAAAACCAAAAAAAGTTAGCAAATGCTATTAAAAAAGCTAGAGTTATGGCTTTATTACCATTTGTTAAAAGATTTGATCCAAATCACGAAGGATAGATCCTGATATAAAAACAAAAAAGAGAATTATTTAATTAAAATAATTCTCTTTTTTGTTTTTATTTGCTTTTTTTCATAAACATGATATAATAATACCATATATAGTATCATATTTTATAGTTATTTTATGTGAATTTTAGAAAAAATACAAAATAATCCTGTGAATGTTTCTGTAAAAGATTTTGAAACCTTATTAAAACAATATTGATTCATAAAGAAAAGACAAAAATGATCACATGCACACTATTATAATGAAGAAAAAAATGTATTTTTTTCATTCCCTCATAGAAAACCAATAAAAGTATGTTACGTTAAAATTTTATTAAACCTAATCAAAGAAAACTATGAAAAATAATTATTACTTTACTATAAAAAAGGAAGAAGACTGATACTCTGCATTTATTCCTGCTTTTAATATTACAATAGTAGATGATAATCTTAATGATTTAGCTTTATGAGTTGATGATGCTATAGAAACAGCCATTATTGTATTAAAAGAAAAATGAAAAAATATCCCTGAAGCTGATGCTGATTTCACACCTAGTTGAAAACTTAGCCTAAGACTACCAAAACCTCTACACAAAAAACTACACTACTTAGCAAAAGACCAATGAGTATCAGTTAATCAACTAATTGTATCTAAAGTTGCTGCATAAAAAAGAGAATTACTTTCTCTTTTTTTATTTTCCCTTTACTTTTCCCTTTTTTTTCATATAATCCCCCGGATTTTATAAATTTATTAAACATTTTTATGTCATATAGAAATATAGCAATTATCGCCCATGTAGATCATGGTAAGACTACATTGGTTGATGAGCTTTTAAAAGCTGATGATAATTTTGATACCAGAGTTGGTATCGAAGAAAGAGCTATGGATTCAAATGCCCAAGAACAAGAAAGAGGTATTACAATCTACTCTAAAAATACAGGTATTACTTACAAAGGTAATAAAATAAACATAGTTGATACTCCTGGACATGCCGATTTTGGATCAGAAGTAGAAAGAGTACTTAGAACAGTTGACTCTGTTTGTCTTGTTGTTGATGCATACGAATGACCTATGCCTCAAACTAAGTTTGTACTAAAAAAATCCTTAGAACTAGGTCTACACCCTATTGTTGTTATTAACAAAATGGATAAACCTACAGCTAGACCAGACTGGGTAATTGATCAACTATTTGATTTATTCGTTACTCTTTGAGCTAATGATGATCAATGTGATCACTTAAACGAACCAATTTATGCAATAGCTAGAGATTGACTTGCTTGGACAGATGAAAATCCAGAACAAAAAGATATAACTCCTCTACTTGATTTTATCATGGAAAGAGTAGAACATACTCAAGAAGATACAAGTGCTCCTCTAAAAATGCAAATCGCAAACCTAGGTTATGATAGCTTTTTAGGAAGACTTGGTATAGGTAGAATTTATGAAGGTACTGCAAAAGTATGACAAGAAGTATTTGTTACAAACAATGCTTGAGAAAAAAGAAAAGGTAAAATTACTGAAATTTTAACTAACAAAGGTTTAGAAAAAGAAAAATCAAAAGAAGCTTTTGCTTGAGATATTATCACTATTGCAGGTGTTCCTGATATATTTGTTGGTGAAACTGTTGCTTGATCAGAATCTGTTGAAGCTATGCCACCAATAACAATAGACGAACCAACTCTTAAAATGGAATTCTTAGTAAACAACTCTCCTTTTGCAGGTAGAGAAGGTAAATTTGTAACCTCTAGACAAATAAGAGATAGACTAGAAAAAGAATTAGAAACAAATGTATGATTAAAAATAGATTTTGACTCTGGTGATAACTATGAAGTAGCAGGTAGATGAGAACTTCACTTATCTGTACTTATTGAAACAATGAGAAGAGAAGGTTTTGAGTTACAAGTATGAGCACCTGTTGTAATAATGCATGAAGAAAATGGTGTAAAAATGGAACCTATTGAAAATGTAAATATATCAGTACCATCTTGAAACGAAGGATCAGTAATTGCTGAACTAGGAAAAAGAAAAGGTATGATGAATAATATGACTGAAGAAAATGGTATTGTAAACTTAGAATTCTCTGTTCCTACTAGATGATTACTTGGTTTCAAATCAGAATTTACAACAATGACAAAAGGTGAAGGTTTACTTTCTAGTTCATTTGATAAATTTGAAGAATACAAAGGACCAATTGAAAAAAGATCTGTTTGATCTATGATTTCTATGGAAAATGGTAAAACAATGGCCTACTCTCTATTTAACTTACAAGAAAGAGGTACAATCTTTGTTGAACCAGCTACAGATATATATGAATGAATGATTATTGGTGAGTCTGCTAAAGATCAAGACCTAACAGTAAATGCTACAAAAAATAAAAAACTAACAAATGTTAGAGCATCTGGTTCTGATGAAGCACTAAAACTTACTCCACCAAAATTAATGACTCTAGAAGAAGCTATTGATTATATAGGTAATGATGAATATGTTGAAGTAACTCCTGAGACTATCAGATTAAGAAAAAAATTCTTAACTGAAACAGAAAGAAAAAGAAATAAAAAAGCTTAAAAATAAACTAAGTTAAAAAGATATAGTTTGAATAAAAATTATATCTTTTTTTGTTCCTTAAAATAGAGAAAAATAAAAATTTGACTTTTAATCAATATTGTATAAAATTCCGGCACAAAATATATTTTTTAAATTTTAATACTATTTACAATGAGTAACAAAACTCCTTTAGATAAGATTAGAAATATAGGTATTATTGCCCATATTGATGCAGGTAAAACTACTTGTACAGAAAGAATCTTATATTACACTGGTAAAATTCACAAAATAGGTGAAACTCACGATGGTGAAGGTACAATGGATTGGATGGAACAAGAACAAGAAAGAGGTATTACAATTACTTCTGCAGCTACTACAGCATTCTGGAAAAACCACCAAATAAATATCATTGATACTCCAGGTCACGTTGACTTTACAATTGAAGTTGAAAGATCTCTAAGAGTTCTTGATGGTTGAGTTGCAGTTTTTGATGGTTCTCAATGAGTTGAACCTCAATCTGAAACTGTTTGGAAACAAGCTGATAAATATTCAGTACCTAGAATAGCATTCATTAATAAAATGGATAAAATGGGTGGTGATTTTGAAATGTCAATTGATACTATCAAAAAAAGACTTGCTGGAGATAAAGTTGTTGCTATCCAATACCCTATTGGTGCAGCTGAAACTTTTGAAGGTATAGTTGATCTTATTGAAATGAAAGCTTATCACTTTGAAGGAGATTCTGGTGAAAATGTTACTGAAATCGAAATTCCTGCTGATATAAAAGCTAGATGTGAAGAATTAAGAGAAGAAATGGTTGAAAAAGTAGCTTCTCAAGATGATGCTCTAATGGAAAAATATTTTGAAGAAGGTGACTTAACTGTTGCTGAAATCAAACAAGGTTTAAGAAAAGCTGTTTGTAATAATGATTTATATGCTGTAGTTTGTGGATCTGCTCTACAAAATATCGGTGTACAAATGGTTATTGATGCTGCTGTTGATTTCTTACCTAGTCCAGTTGATGTAAATGAAGCAAAAATTGACTGTAAAGAAATTGATTCAGGAGAAACATTTAAACAAATTGATGTTGCTGATAGTGCTCCATTAGCAGCTATTGCATTTAAAATTGCTACTGATCCATTTGTAGGTAGACTAACATTTACAAGAGTATATGCTGGTACTTTAAAATCAGGATCATACATCTATAATGCTACTACAGGATCAAAAGAAAGAGTTGGTAGACTTTTACAAATGCATGCCAATGATAGAGTTGAAATTCCTGAAATTACAGCTGGTAACATCGGTGCAATTGTTGGTTTAAAAAATACTAAAACATGAGATACTCTTTGTGATGTAAATGATAAATTCTTAGTTGAATCTATTGAATTCCCAGAACCAGTTATCTCTATCTCTGTAGAACCTAAATCTAAAGGTGATCAAGAAAAAATGGGGTTAGCTTTATCTAAATTAGCTGAAGAAGATCCAAGTTTCAGAGTTGCTACTGATGAAGAAACAGGTCAAACTATTATCTCTGGTATGGGTGAATTACACCTTGATATCATTGTTGATAGAATGAAAAGAGAATTTAAAGTTGAATGTAATGTTGGTGCTCCTCAAGTAAGTTACAGAGAAACAATTAAAACTGTAGCTACTGATGTAGAACACAAATACTCTAAACAAACATGAGGTAGAGGTCAATATGGTCACGTTGTTATTACTTTTGAACCATATAAAGAAATGGATGAAGAAGATACAGCTGCTGAACTAAAAGAAAAACCAAGTAATAAATTTATTAACAAAATTGTTGGTTGAGTTATCCCTAAAGAATACATTCCTGGTGTCGGGAAAGGTTTAAATGAAGCTTACAACAGAGGTTTTGTTGCTGGATACCCTATGGTTGATATTAAAGCTACTTTAACTTTTGGTTCATTCCATGAAGTTGACTCTTCTGAATTATCATTTAAATTGGCTGCAAGTAAAGCTTTCCAAGAAGCTTGTAGAAAAGCTCAAGCTTGTCTACTTGAACCAATCATGAAAGTTGAAGTTAATACTCCTGAAGAATATATGGGTGATGTTATCGGTCAACTTAATAGTAAAAGAGGTAGAATTGAAGAAATGGGTGACAGAGGTCAAGCAAAAATTGTTACTGCTTTTGTTCCTTTATCAGAAATGTTTGGATACATGACAGACTTAAGATCTGCTTCTCAAGGTAGAGCTACATATGCTATGGAATTTGATCACTATGAAGAAGTTCCAACAAATGTTGCAACTACAATCAGAGAAGAAAGAGGTTTTGTTCTTCCAGATGATGAATAAGAAAATTTTACATAAAAAGCTCCTAAAATATTTTTTAGGGGCTTTTATTTTTTTTAATAATATAAAATGATAATATTCTTAGATGAATCTAAAAAAATAAATAAATGAAAAAAATGACAATATATTTTTTGATGACTTATTACAACCTACAAGCCAAGTACTATAGATAAAATATATTGAGAATTTTTAGAAGAAATAGGAGTATCATTAAAGTGATGAGAACTAAAATCAACAGATAGAAATTATAAAGATAAAATTTATTGATTTTACAGTTTCTTAATTTCAAAATGATATATGAAAAATATAGAATTTTGTTGAATTTATATAGATGAATATAAAGAAAATGGAAATAACTATATTGAAATGTTGACTATTTTAATGAGCTTTATTATTAAAAAAAATAAATTTAATAATAACTGATTTTCAAAAATTCAAATTATAGCCGATAAACTAAAACTTAATAAAAATGAAAATTATATTCAAAAATTACTTAACAAAAATCTACATTGATTAAAACAAGAAAATTATCTAAAAATTATTTGATTTGATTTTTATAATTCTAAAAAATTCTGATGATTACAATTTGCTGATTTTATAGCTTGAATATTAAGAAAAAAGTATATTGAAAATAAAGAAAATTTACCCTATAATTTTATAGAATACTTTGTAAATAAAGAGATTAAAATAATTAAAATTTTAAGCAAATAAAAAAAGAGAGCATCCATTAGTTTCATAGACTACAGAATCACTCCATGATCTCCACTAACCAATAATTTCTCTTTCTTACAGCTAATTATATACTAAAAATCAAAAAAACAAAATTTTTTTGTAATTTTAAGATATTTAACTATAATATTTATATATTATAGTTAATAAAATTATTATGAATCAATGTACCCATCATAGTGAAAGTGAAGAAGATCAATTATTTAGTATTCTTGCAGAGTACAATGGAGAAAATATAGATACTGAAGATTATTTAGATAATTTATTTAATAGTGAATATGAGGATGAAATCAATGAACATTACTTACTTAAAGTTGAGAGAATATTAGCAATAGATGCTAAACGTACAAAAATAGATCAATTAACAAGAGAAGATTATAATATTAGATTTACTATATAATGTTTAAAACTTTTATGAAGCTAGTGTTGATACTACTTTAGAAGATTTTCTAAAACTTCCAAAATATAAAAGAAAAACTATGACTTTTGATAACTGAAGAGAGTTTGCTTATCATTATAATATTGAAAGAGAAACTAATATGAATATTTACTTTGCTCATCCTTATTGTTCTCGGGAAAGATGAACTAATGAAAATACTAATTGATTACCAAGACAGTTTTTACCTAAAGGTTCTGATTTTGAACTTTTGAATGAAAAAGAGCTACAAAAATATGTAACTCTCATTAATAATAGACCTAGGGAAAGATTATGATTTAAAACTCCTTATGAAGTTTTTTATTGATTAAAAGTGATTTAAATAAATATATTTATTTTTTTGTATTCACAAGCCATTTAAAAAATCTGAAAATATTTTCAGATTTTTTTGTTTTTTTATTTGATTTTATATAAAGAAATTAATTTTTCAAATGATATCTCATATATTCAATATCCAAATAAAAATAGAATATTTCCATTAAATTCATTATAATAAATAGCTTCGAAATCTTTAAATGTAGAAAAATTATTTATTTGAGAAATATTTATATTTATATTTTTATTAGAAATTGGAAAATATATTCATCAAATATTTCACTTTTTATTAATTCATTGAGAATATATTATACTATTACTTGGTCATGAAGTAATTGCTTTTATATTTTCAATTTTAGGAATAACATCAACTATATTATTATTATTTAAATTTAAATAATATAACTTATCATTATTAGTAAAATAAAATCACTCTTTTCAAGCTATAGTAGTAAAGTTATACTCTTCATATATTCATATTTTTTCTTTTTCTACCCATTTTCAATTTAAATATAGATATAATACACCATCCCATAAAAAACCTTTTTTATTTCATGGTAAATTAACTAATCAATGAAAATATTTATTATAAGTATATGGTTCTCCGTTCCATGTAGTTTCATATGGTACTCATTTTGGCTTATGAAAATTATTTTCAATTATAAATTCATTATTAACTAGTTTATAAACATGAAAATCTGAATAAATATAAACATGATTATTTACTATAAATAATCATTCTATAGTTTCATCTTTTTTAAATTTATGTTTAAATGGTATTATATTTTTTACATCACTACCTTCTCAAATTCATAAATAAATTTTTCTATCAGATCCTTTATGCCATTTTCTAGACAAGGTGCCCCATATATTATTATCAAAATTTATTTCTTCTATATTAGCACCTAAAGAATCTATTTTATTATTTTTTAAATTTAATACTTCTGAATAATCTTTTCCAATTGAATTTATAATTAAATAATTATTTTTTTTAAAAGACTTTGTTATTCAATAAATAAAATCATAATAATAATATTTTATATCATTTAAAACATTATTATTAGGATAAGGAAACTCTCAATCCTCTATACTAATTGGTTTATTATTATATTTCGTCCGCCAATACTTTATATTTAAATTATTAATTTTATCATCATTTCATAATCTCATTAAAATTCTTAAAGATTCTTTTTCTTGTCACCATAAATAATCATTTTGGACTACTTTTCAATTTTTATCTAATAAAAGTGCCGAATCTCCTCAACATCCATAATATTCTCAAGTATCTGCATTATAAACTTCCATATCATCTAAATCTATTCATTTGTAATTTTTAAATTCAATATCTATTCATAACATTTTATATGGTTCTCATTTATTATCTAATCTTGGTGAATCATACCTAAAAGCTTTATGAATTATTACATCTATATTTTCTAATGCTTCTGATTGAATTTTTAATGTATTATCTATAGATTTTATTATTTCTTTATTTTCTGATCAATCTTCTTCATCCTTAAGGTAAGGAGCTAACATAGATATAATTATTGATAAGATAAAAATAATTATTAAAGGCTTAAATTTGTTCTTTTTCATTATATAATTAAACATTTTTTTAACTCTTAATTTAATAAAGTAATTTTATTATAATAATATATATTATTTTACAAAAAATTTAAAAATAAAAATTTTTTGTGCCATTTTGTTTGCTTTATTTTAAATTATTATTACTATGTAGTTACTTGCAAAAGATTTGCGAGTATTAAAAAGTGAATAAAATTTAAAATCAATTCTTTAAAAAATTAATTTTTTTATGAAAACTAATATGTAGTTTTCCCTTCTACA
This sequence comes from uncultured Candidatus Peribacteria bacterium, assembly GCA_964344155.1. Lineage (GTDB taxonomy): Bacteria > Patescibacteriota > Gracilibacteria > BD1-5 > UBA6164 > UBA6164. The sequence continues at coordinate 21,894 of CAYFMG010000012.1, forward strand.
ATCACAAAATAAACTAATTTTCAAGTTGTGTAATATTTCTATTACATAACTTTTAAAGAAACTGATTTTTTCGTACAATAGTGTAATACTTAATAAAGTAAAAATGAATTATATACTGATGCTAGCAGCTGTTGTCTTTTGAATGACACTAACTGCTGTAATCTTTTTCCTGTTGGAAAAGAAAAAAACTGCTAAAGCAGGAAAAAAATCTGAAGACCTAATAAAAAAGGCTGAAGAAAAAAGAAATTCTATTTTAGAAGAAGCTAGAAAAGAAAGTTATGAAATAACAAAAAAAGCTGAAAAAATAGAAGAAAGAATTTTAGATAGAGAAGAAAAAATAGAAAAAAAATTAGAACAAATAGAAAAAAAACAAGATAAAATAATAAATAGAGAAAATGAACTAAGAGAAGAAAAAGAAAAACTAGAAGATAAAAAATTAGAGCTAGAATGAAAACTAGCAGAAATGTCTAAGCTTACAGAAAAAGAAGCTCGTGAACTTTTTGTAAAAGAAATAAAAGAAAAATTCCAAGAAGATTGAGTAGAAGTTATAAAAAAATATAAGAAAAAAATAGAAGATGATAAAAAAGAAATATCTAAAGATATAATCTTAAAATCTATACAACAATATGCTTGAGATGTTACTTCTGAAGTAACTACAACCCTAATACAATTACCTTCTGATGACTTAAAAGGGAAACTAATCGGTAAAGAAGGTAGAAATATTACTACTTTTGAAAAATCTGCTTGAGTAGCATTAATTATAGATGATACTCCTGATACTGTGTTTATATCTGCTTTTGATTTATTCAGAAGATATATAGCTAAAAAATCTTTAGAAAAACTAATCGAAGATGGTAGAATTCAACCTGCTAGAATAGAAGAAGTTGTAGCTAAAACAGAAGAAGAAGCTGATATACTATTAAAAGAACTAGGTAATAAAGTAGTTGATGAGTTAGGTATTAGAAACTTGCCTGATGAAATTATTCCTGTAATAGGTAAACTTAGATTCAGAACTAGTTATGGTCAAAATATATTAAAACACTCTAAAGAAACAGCTATTATAGCAGAAGCTTTAGCTAAAGAATTAGGTGCTGATGCTAAATTAGTAAAAATTGGTTGATTATTACATGATATAGGAAAAGCATTAGATCAAGATTATGAATGAACTCATCCTGAAATAGGTTGAAAACTAGCAAGAAAATATAAACTAAATGAAAAAATAATAGACATGATTGAAAATCATCATGGTGAACAATTTAGTATTTCTTTAGAAGCTGCTATAGTTCAAGTTGCTGATGCTATATCATCTGTAAGACCTTGAGCAAGAAGAGAAGTAATTGAAGATTACCTAAAAAGAGTTCAAGAAATGGAAGCTTTAGTACAAAGTTATTCATGAGTAAACAAAGCCTATGCCCTATCTGCTGGTAGAGAAATAAGAGTATTTGTAGATGCTAATACTATATCAGATATAGAAGCAGCTGAAATGGCTAAAAAAATAGCTGATAATATACAAGATAAACTATCATACCCTGGTGAAGTAAAAGTAAACCTTATCAGAGAAATGAGAGTTATAGAAGTAGCTAAATAATGAAAATGAATTCATAATCCACCCTTGAATTCCCTCCTTTAATACTAAAGGAGGGAGGCTACAAATTAAATAAAATACTTTAATAAAAAGGCTTCCTTTAGTATTAAAGGAAGCTGTCCGAAGGACTGATGGATTATTAAAATATTAAAACTTAAAAAGAAAAATATGTACAATTGAAATGATTTAAAAGTAGGTAAAAAATTTATAATGGATGGTGCTCCTTACGAAGTGCTATCATATTCTCAAAAAGTAATGGGAAGATGAGGTTCTATTATAAATATTAAAGCGAAAAACTTATTAACATGAGCTAATATTCCAAAAACACTATCAGATAGTGATAAGTTTGCTCCTGCTGATATTACAACAAATGAATATGATTATTTATACAATGATGGTGAAAATTACTTTTTTATGAACAACACTACTTTTGAACAAGTAGAATTAAAAAAAGAAGCTTTGGATGGTTGAGAATTATTTTTAATCGATTGAGACAAAGTTTTACTACAAGAATTTAATGGTAATCCTATAAATGTAAATCTAGAACCAACTTGTACTCTAGAAGTAGTAGAAACTCCACCATGAGAAAAATGAGATACAGCAACATGATGAAAAAAACCAGCAACGATGAATACATGATTAGTTATACAAGTACCTTTGTTTATAAATGTTTGAGATAAGTTAGTTATAGACACAAGAACAAAAGAATATAGAAGTAGAGCTTAAAATATAAAAATATTTTAATAAGAAACTTTGAGCATTTAAATATAAAATATATATAAGAAATTGTGAAAAGTTTTGTTTAAAGATATTTTTATATTTTAAATTATTACAATTTAATTAAAAAATTATGTTTCCACTATTTGAACCAGTTGAATGATTTATCATATACACATTTGGTTTAACAATAACAATATGTTTTTTCCTATTTATATGGATGATCAAAAAGTTATCTATTAGATTTTGATATGATTATCTAATATTTAAGAAAAATATATTATGGTTATTTTTATGAGTATTTATATTTTCTAGATTATTTTATGTTATATGAAAATGGCATGATCTAAAATATATAAAAAACCCATTTGAATTTTTTATAATGAATGATTATAATTTTTCTTTAGCATGAGCTATTATATGATTTTTTACAGTATTTTTTATACTATTAAAAATCAGAAAAGAAAAACTAAACAACTTTATAGACGGAATCACCCTATCATTACTATTTGTGCTTGTTATTGGTTTCATATGAGCACTATTATGATGACAAGTATATGGTAGAGAAACTTTATTATGAATAGAAATATCATACACACACCCATTTACTCCTGTACCATATCAAGTACCAATATTCCCCCTTCCAATAGTTTACTCAATAATGTTTTTTATACTATTCTCTATATCATACATTAGTTCTATGTATATAAATGTTAAATGAATAGTTTGATATATATGACTTATAGCATCAGCTTCAGTGTTACTCATTTTTGAATTTTTTAGTTGAAAATATGATATATTTAAAGATTCTTTATGAATTAACCTAACTCAAACTTTTGCCATAACACTAATAATATTCTGTGCTTACAGATTGCTACTAATATTTAAAACAAATAATAATTAATAAGTGAAAAATATTTTATTTATCTATTTTACAATTTTTTTATTAATCTTTGTTTTTATAAACAACTTAATAATAAAAACTCATATTTCGCTCCTAGTACTATTTATACTAGGAGTGTTTTTTTTGCTGTACTACCTTTTATCAAAAAAGCATCTCATAGTTACCATTATTTGCATTATATGAGCTCTTGTATGAATTTTGGTATCATACCATCATTTGGAAAAAATAAATCAAAATACTAGCTTTTTAAGTAAATATTATGATAAAAAAGAAACTATTACTTTGGAAATACTTAATACAAGCAAAATTGGTGATTATAATATAGAATATATAGCTAAGTTAAAAAAGTTATGAGATAAAAAAATTGATTCTAATATAAAAGTCTTGGTAAAAACTTCTAAGAATAATAGTTTTGAAAAATGATATATAATAAAAACTGATTCTAAAATCAGAGAGATAAAAAATTTTGAAGGTTTCTCTTATAAATACTATATGTTAAGTAAAAATATATATTTTAGTACTGTTTTGTATAATTATGAGTTAATAAAACAAAAGGAGTTAAATTTCTTAGAATCAAATATAATAAAAATCAGAAAAACTTTTTTGGATGCTATTTATGAAATATATCCAAAAGAAGAGGCTATTTTTTTGTGATGAATACTTTTTGGGGCAAGAGAATCTCTACCAAAAGACTTACAACAAGATTTTAATAACTCTTGATTAACTCATTTTATAGCGGTTTCTTGATTTAATATAACTATACTAGTAGTATTTTTTAGTTATTTATTAAAATACTTCCCTATTTTTCTAAGGATTATCATTATTACTTTTTTTATTTTTTCTTTTACTCTTTTAGTATGAGATACGGCACCTGTTGTTAGAGCTTCTATTATGTGACTGATATGATATTATATAATTTCATCTGGTAGAAAAGCAAATAGTATTTCTATAATACTGTTTACTGCTTTAATTATGATTTTGATATCTCCTTTAAGTATAAATTATGATATTTCTATGCATTTAAGTTTTCTTGCTGTTTTATGAATTATTTATACTCAGAAGTTTTTTGAAAGGATTTTTTATTTTTTACCAAATTTTCTGGAAATAAAAATGGCTTTTTGTTTAACTTTATCTGCTATGAGTTTAAGTCTTCCTATTATAGTTTTAAACTTTGGACAGATGTCTATATTATCTCCCTTGGCTAATATAGCGGTTTCTTGGACTATTCCTATTGCTATGCTGTTTGGTTTTATATCTACATCTGTCTATTTTGTCCATAATATACTATGAATTTGTCTATGATATATGGCCTGGATTTTATTAAAATGGGATATTATGGTAGTACATTTTTTCTGAAAACAGGAGTGGTCATTGTTACAGATTGATTTATGAGTTTACAAATATCATTTTGAATTGTTGTATTTTATTATTTTGATTTTTCTTATTTTATGGTTTAGAGAAAAAAATGATGCAGCTTAAGCTGCATCATTTCCACTTTTTATATTATCTGTTAATTTATCAATTTCTCATGCTATAAACACATCTCCTGAATTTTCTGCTTCTTGTTTTAAATCCTCTCCCTGTGTTAATAGTTGTTGTATTTGTTCTTGGTTTCATTCTTGTTTAGCTATTTCTAGTTCCATTTGCCAATCATTAAATTTTTGTTCTAATGCTTCAGCTTTAGCTTCAACTCATGCTTTCATTTTTCTGAAAGCCATATCTTGTTTTCTTCATCATGCTCATTCTTTTTGGTTTACTATAGATTTTATCTCTTCAAATATATCTAGTTTTTCAAAAGGGTCTCATAAGCTTAAGTCTACTAGTAATTTATCTACTTGTTCTCTACTGTAATTCATTTTTCAATCAAGTACTACTTCTATTTGCATCTTAAATGCTACATTTAAAGCTTCATTTACTTCAAAGGATGCTCACGCTCCTCATTTTTCATATATTTCACTTAAAGACGCTCCTTCTACTTGAGTTGAGAAGTTTCACATTATAATTTCTAGGTCTTCTTGGTAGCTATCAGAATTAAATCTTTCTAATCTTACTTCTTGTTCTTTTGGTTCAGATACACTTGATTTTATAATACTTTCAATTGTTTCAGGGTTATAAAACAATTGTTCTGCTCTTTGTTTATTAGCTTCTCTATCTTCATCTACTTGTTCTGTTGTTTCTGTTGTATTATCAGCTTGTTCTGTTTTTCATCAATACAAAGATACCATTAATTCCTTTTTTTGATCATCTAAAGAGGTTTTTAATGGTTTATTATATTCAGCATTTTCTTGTTCAGTATTTTCTCTTTCTCACAATTGAGGTTCTTTTGGTAACTGTTTAAATTGAGCTAAAGCATCAGGCATAATTTATTTATAAAAAAATAATTACTAATATTTTATCATATTAGTAATTATTTTGTCAAATAGGTGTGTTAAAGACCATCCCCTTTCGCTATAGCTCATTCCCCCTCCTTACTAAGGAGGGGGTTAGGGGGTGGTCTTTATTAATATAAATTAATATATTCTTTTTATATACTTTTATTTGATTTATTTTTTATTTATATATACTAGAAAGGCTTCCTTTTGGAAGTTTTCCACTAGGAAGTATACTTTACTTCCTAAAAGCCATAAATATGAGAATATATTTCTCCTTCAAAATGAAGGAATATATTTTTGCTTTTAGTATTACCAAGGGTAATTCTAAAAATAAGGCAAGAAAAAAGAGAGGCTAGCCCCTCTCTTTTTTCTATTTTTCCTCATGCCATAAATATGAGTTATTAGTATTATATAATATTTTTTCTAAAAAGCAAATTTTTTAAACCAAACTACCTGCTGCCCTCCTCCATAATTTTAGGGAGGAGATTCAGAGGTGGGTTATTTAATTCAAAGGGCTAAAGCCCTCTGT
>CAYFMG010000013.1:0-27550 GCA_964344155.1 uncultured Candidatus Peribacteria bacterium
GGGTACCAAAAAACTATAGTGGTACTTACGGTACAAACTGATTCCATCTAGATTTCAGTGATGGGGTAGATTTAGGTAAGGATGTGTCAGGAAATACTAACAACTGGACAGTAAATAACATGGATGCAACTGATCAAATGCTTGATAGTCCAGAGAATAATTATAATACATTAAATACAGCGATTCGTCCATACCCATACAATACTGATATTATATCAAACTGAAGCTTAGACTTTTCTTCTTCATATGCTAGTGTAAGTTGATCTACTCGGTCATCTATACCTGTAACATCAGGAAAATGGTATGCTGAAGTATTAATTAAATGAACAGCTGCTGATACTTGTGTTTGAGTTTGAAATAGTGCAGAAAAAGCATGACTTTGAACTTACACATCTCCTTTACGTGATAATAGTTACACTTATTATGCTAATTGAAATAAAGTATCTCCAAACAATGTACATCCATGAATATCTTACTGATCATCATATTCTACTAATGATGTAATAGGTATAGCGTTAGATGCTGATAATAACACTATAGAATTCTTTAAAAATTGAGTATCACAAGGTGAAGCTTTTAATAGTATGATAAATGATTGAGGATATTTTTTCTGATGAACATGAATAAATGGAACAGTGTTTAATTTTAACTTCGGTCAATGATGACAATCAGGTCTTACGTATTATTCAGATGCAGGGGGATCGTTTAAATATGCTCCACCAATAGGATTCAAAGCTCTAAGTACAAAAAATCTACCAACACCAAGTATAGTAGATCCTAGTAAACACTTTGATATACTGACTTGGACTTGAGATAATGCTTTAAGTAGAACTATAACATGACTAGATTTTCAACCAGATCTAATTTGGAGTAAAGCAAGAACAGAAGTTCACCAATTCAATCTAGTTGATTCTGTAAGATGAGTATCAAAACATCTAATGTCAAACCAAACAAATGCAGAAGATACTCTACCTATAACTCATGGTCATTTCTCTAGTTTTGAACCAAACTGATTTGGTATGACTTGAAATTGAGGTAACTGGAACGTAAATACCTCAGGTGAAGACTACGTAGCATGGAACTGGAAGGCAGGATGAGCTGCAGTTAGTAATAATAATTGAACAATAGCTTCTCAAGTAAGTGCTAACCCTACTGCAGGTTTTAGTATTATTGGTTACCAATGAAACGGTTCAGCTGGATCTACTATTGGACATGGATTAAATTCTACACCTGAAATGGTAATAATAAAATGAAGAACAAACGCTGACTACTGGAGAGTATACCATAGCAATCTAACATCTGTAAACTACTTCCTAAATCTTGATACATCAAGAGAAGAACAACACAGAACTAGTGTAGAAATAAAACCATTATCAACTACTATAGAACTAGGATCAAACTGACAAGTTAACTGAAGTTGAGTTGACTATATAGGATATGCCTTCAATTCAGTACCAGGGTATAGTAAGATATGAAGTTATGTTTGAAATGACTCTATTGATGGAACTTTTGTTTATACTGGTTTTAAACCAAAGTATGTAATGATAAAAAGAATAGATGCAGTTTATGATTGGTGGATAGGGGACTCTGAAAGAGAACCGTATAATATAGGATCACAAAATGATTATTTATGGCTAAGACTAAACTTATCAAATGAACAAGTTGCATATACTCACATTGATCATTTATCAAATGGTTTTAAACTTAGACAAAGACATGGATGATTAAACGGTGCCGGTGGTAAATACATCTACATAGCCTTTGCAGAAGCACCATTTAAGTATGCAAATGCGAGGTAAGAAAACTATACCTCTCTCTTGAATTCTCTCCCCCTTAACAGGGGAAAGAGGCTGCAAATATAAGTAAATGTAGCCCTTTTCTCCTGACAAGGAGAGAAGATTCAGATGAGAGGTCTTTTTTTGTATCAGTCTTTTTTTTTATTTCCCTTGCTTTTTTTCTTATTTTAATACAATATAAACATTATTTAACATTAACTATAAAAACAAGATGGACGTATTAAAAAAGAGAATGACATATTTAGGGATTTCTGCAGTATTTTTTGTTATATCTTTATTCCTACTACTAGTACTAAAACTAAACCTAGGTATAGACATGACATGATGAATACAAATGGAATACAATTATGATAACAACGTAAATATAGAACAAATAAAAACCAAATTAGAAACAGAAAAAGACAATTTTTTAAACAACTGAGAACAAGCAATTAATAATATAAAAGTATACTCTATAACATGAGAAAAAATAGTAGCAGTTGTAGCATGATTCTATAACATAGAAGATGAAAAAAAACTAGAAGAACTAAAAATATGATTCAAACAAAAAGTATTTGAAATAATAAAAAAAGAAGACCAAACAACAATAGAATCTAGATACATAAATATCTGAAAAAGCTTCTGAGACTATATAAAAGATACAGCATTTATAACTCTAGCCTTAGCAATAGTTGCAATCACTTTTTATGTTAGTTTTGCATTCTCTTGAGTAGTATCAGGAATATCAGTACTATCATTTGCAGCTATCACAATAGTAACACTATTTCATGATGTAATAATCTCTAGTTGATTATACATATTTACATCTATGTTCTTTAAAGAATTCCAAATAGATACATTTTTTATCACAGCACTATTAACAATACTAGGTTACTCTATTAACGATACAATCGTAGTATTTGATAGAATCAGATGAAATCTAAAAAGATATGCTGGAAAAAAAGGTAAAGACTGAAAAAATCTAGATGAAATAATAAACATATCTGTAAAAGAAACTCTTAGGAGAAGTATATATACAAGTCTGACTTTAATATTTGTACTTTTAACTATCTTCTTCTTTGGACCAGAAACAATCTCAGGATTCATATTAGTTATGATTTTTGGTACTCTAGTAGGTACATATAGCTCTATTTTTATAGCATCTCCTATACTATACCAAGTAAATAAAAATAAAAAATTATCAGTTTATAAAAAACAAGAAATCAATCCTGAAGACAAAATAGTTGTTTAACCCCCCCTCCTAACCTCCCCCTAGCAGAGGAGGAATAAGAAATATAAAATATGAAAAATACACTAAAAACAATTTTTAAAGAATTAATAGAGTTTTTATGATATAAAAAGTTTTCTTTTTATATCTTTTTTACTTTTCTTACAGCTTTTATAGCAGTAATAGAACCTGTATTTTTCGCACTTATAATTGGATACCTAGAAGAATTTTATAATACAAAAATATTTAATTTTGAATGATTTACAAACATGCTTATTATTTGGGTAGCATTTATAATAGTAACACTTATAGTATCATACATACACAGATATTACGTAACTGACATAGTAAGCATAAATTTTCATAGGTATATATGTAAAAAATATGTATCTGATATTTTTTATATGACAAATAATGAATATCTATGAAAACAAACCTGAGCTATATATAAAAAATTCGATAGATGAGCTACTTTTCAATTTCAATTTATTTTTTGGTTTTTTAAAGAATTTTTAAAAAATATATTTGGATTAATGGTTATACTCGTTGTTATGATGACCTATAGTATTAAAATGACACTAATAGCTCTATCTTGTCTACCTATAATGATACTTTTCTGAATATATTTTGCAAAAGTAACCACAAAAAAACAACAAAAAAATAATGACAAATGGAATAAAGCATACTCTATAATATGAAACTTTTTATCAAGCTTTTCTCTATGAAAAATACTATGATTAGAAAAAAACTTTATAGAAGCTTTTAATAATCAAATAGATACTTCAAACAAACTACAAAAACAAATATCAAAATCTTGGTCAGTAGCTGATATATATACAGGTGTTTTAATAATGATATCTAGAATTCTTGTTTTAGGTTTCTGAGTTTATTATATATATATTTGAGAAATTAGCTTGACTACATTGTTTATAATCTTTGCTTATATTGGTTGGGTATATTTTCCATTATCATTCTTATTCGGTAGTTTAAGGAATATTCAAGAATGGCTTGTTTGAATAGATGAATTCTATAAAGATTTTTGAGATATAAAATCTGAAGATATAAAAAAGGGTACAAAATTAAGTAATGTAAGATGAGAAATAGAGTTCAGTAATGTTTGATTCTCATATAATAAACAAAGAAAAATACTAAAAGATATATCTTTTACAGTTTCTCCTTGAGAAAAAGTATCGTTTGTATGAAATACATGAGCTTGAAAATCAACAATCATAAACTTATTATTTAGGTTTTGGGATAATGATTCTTGAAAAATTTTACTTGATGGTAAAAATATTTCAAAATATAGTAAAAAATCAATCAGAAAAAACATATGACTTGTTATGCAAGACTCTACTTTGTTTAATGATACAATTAAACAAAATCTATTATACGCAAAACCAGATGCTACAAAAAAGGAAATAGACGAAGCATTAAAATTATCTGAGTCACAATTTGTTTATAAACTAGAAGACTGAATAGATACAATTATCTGAGAAAGAGGACTTAAATTATCAGGCTGAGAGAAACAAAGATTAAATATAGCTAGGTTATTTTTAAAAAATCCAAAAATACTGATACTTGATGAAGCTACATCAGCACTAGACAACAAAACAGAAAAACTAGTACAAAAAGCTCTAGATAATCTAATGAAAAATAGAACATCAATAGTAGTAGCTCATAGATTATCTACTATACAAAATGCAGATAAGATATTTATGTTAAAAGAAGGAAAAATTGTTGAATCAGGAACATACGAAGAATTAATGAACAAAAAAGATAATTTCTACCACCTAGCCAACCCAGAACATTTGATAATAAATTAAAAAACCTATTCTTAATTAAAAGAATAGGTGTTAGTTTAGAATAGGACGATGGATTTTATGATTACATATGAATTCATGTATCACGGCTCCATCAAACCTACTACTGAAGAGTAACAAGTACATCTTCATATATATAATAGCATACAAATAAAAGATTTGTCAAATATTTTACAACTTTTTTTTAAAAAAATGATAAAACATCTAGCAATAATAATGGATTGAAACCGTAGGTGGGCTAAAAATAGAGGATTACCTAGTATTATGTGACACAAAAAATGAGCAGATAATGTTTTAAAAATAACTAGATTAGCCTGAGAAAAATGAATAAAATATTTAACCCTGTGGGCACTTTCTACTGAAAATTTAATAAAAAGAGATAAAAAAGAAGTAGAATGAATAATAAAACTTATAGATAATATAGAAAATTATTTATGAGAAATGATAGAAAAATGACTTAGATTTAAAACTATATGAGATATTTCAAAACTACCAGAAAAGTCTCAGGAAATATTAGAAAGAGTAAAAGAAAAAACAAAAGATAACACTTGAATAACCTTGATTGTAGCACTTGTATACTGATGACAAGATGAAATATTAAGAGCTACTAAAAAAATAATACAAAAATGAATAGATCCAGATTCTTTAACAACAACTGAGTTTAGAAAATATCTAGACACTTGAGATTTCCCAGAACCAGATGTAATAGTAAGAACAGGTTGAGATATAAGACACTCTGGTTTTATGCTTTATGACTCAGCTTATAGTGAATACTTTTTCACAGAAAAAAAATGGCCAGAGTTTGATGAAACAGAACTAGAATCAGTAATAGACTTCTTTGAAAGAAGCAAAAGAAACTTTGGGAAATAACCACCCCCTAACCCCCTCCTTACTAAGGAGGGGGAAATATACAACTTAACTAACAAAATATGCTACCAAATTGGTATAATGATTATAAAGAAAAAATAGATGAATCTATAGTAAAATATTTAGATATGTATTTCTCTAAATGAGACACTCCTGAGTGAATAAAAAAACTAAAAGAATCAGTTTACTATTGAGTAAAATGATGAAAAAGAGTTAGATCTATATTAGCTATAGAATTCTATTTAATATTTTCAGGTAAAAAATTTAAAGATATAGTATTTTGAGATGATATAATAACATATTGTATAGCTATAGAGCTTTTACATGCATATAGTTTAATACATGACGATTTACCTTGTATAGATAATGATGAGTTAAGAAGATGAGAAGAAACAGTATGGAAAAAATACTGAGAATCAACAGCAGTTTTAACATGAGACCTACTTAATACAATGTCTCTAGAAGCTCTATCGAATCTATCTACCGCTGAAGATATACAAATACTTTTATGATACTTCTCTAGGTCCATATGATTTTTCTGAATGATTTGATGACAAAAACTTGATATATACTATGAAAATAATCCAGATAAACTAGATTTAGACAAACTTATAGAAACTCATAACAAAAAAACATGAGCATTAATAGAATCATCTATAGTTGGAGGAATAATATTATCAAGTGAACTTACTGATATAGAAAAATACATAAATTTTTGAAAAAAAATATGACTAGCCTTTCAGATAAAAGATGATTTACTTGATGTAGAATGAAACAAAGAAGAAACAGGAAAAAGTGTATGATGAGAAGATAAATGATTTGTTCACTTTATGTGACTTCAAAAGTCAAAAGAATATTTAAATACTCTACTATCTGAATGCAAAGAAATAATAATAGACTTGAATTCTGAAAAACTAAACTTCTTGGTTGAATATATAGGAAACAGAAAAAAATAACTTAGTAGAATCTACTAAGTTATTTTTTTAATTTTTAATTATTTTATCAATAAGTCCATATTTTAAAGCTTCTTCAGCAGTCATAAAATTATCTCTATCACAATCTTTTTCTACTTGAACCACTTTTTTACCTGTATGTTTAGCTAAAATAGTATATAATCTATTACCAGTTCTAATAATATGTTCAGCAGCTAATTTTATATCAGTAGCTTGACCTTCAGCTCAACCAAGAGGTTGGTGAATCATTATTTCACTATGAGGTAGTGCATATCTTTTACCTTTAGCTCAACCTGCAAGTATAACAGATCCCATAGAAGCAGACAATCATACAGATACAGTATGAACAGGACAAGAAATATATTGCATAGTATCATATATAGCAAGTCCAGCAGTTACATGACCACCAGGAGAATTAATATACATTGTAATAGGAGCTTTTGGGTCTTGTTTTTCTAAGAATAATAATTGAGCAATTACAGTATTAGCAACACTACTATCAATAGCATCTCATAAAAAAACAACTCTATCCTCAAGTAATCTAGAATAAATATCATAAGCTCTTTCTCAACTAGGAGTTCTATCAATTACTGTAGGAATTAATGTAGAAGTAATTTGTTTAGCTTGTCATCTTATAGTCATAATTATTTACGTTATTAAATTAAACTTTTTTACTATATATTTATATATTACTATAATTTTTCTAAAAATCAAAATAAAAAGTCTTTACAAAGACAGTTTTGTATATAGAATACAAAAAATATTACTTAAAAATTAAAGAAAAATGACTGTAGTTACTAGATTTGCACCAAGTCCAACATGATATTTACATATATGAAGTTTAAGAACAGTATTATACAATTATTTATTTGCGAAAAAAAATAATGGTAAGTTTATGTTAAGGGTAGAAGATACTGATAGAACAAGATATGTAGAATGAAGTATCGAAAATATGTTATGAGTACTAGCTTCTGTTTGACTTATTCCTGATGAATGACCAAATAATCCATGAGACAAATGACCTTACTATCAATCTGAAAGGCTAGATATTTACAAAAAATATATAGAAGAATTAATAGAAAAAGACAAAGCATACTACTGTTTTTGTAGTAGTGACAGATTAACAAAACTTAGAGAAGAACAAACAAGTCTAAAACTACCAACAAAATACGACCAAAAATGTAGATACTTATCAGAAGAAGAAGTAAAAGAAAAACTTGATGCATGAGAACCTTATACAGTTAGATTAAAAGTACCTAAAAATATAGATATTGTATTTGAAGATGTTATAAAATGAAAAGTAAGTGTAAATACAAAAGATATAGATGATCAAGTATTATTAAAAACAGACTGATTTCCAACATATCATCTAGCTAACGTAGTAGATGATCATTTAATGTGAGTAACTCATGTTATCAGATGAGATGAATGGACTCCAAGTACTCCAAAACATGTTATAATGTATGATGCTTTTTGATGGGAGGCTCCTGTTTTTTCTCATATACCATTACTACTTTGAACAGATAAAAAGAAATTATCAAAAAGAACTTGAGATGTAGCAGTAGAAGCATACCTAGAAAAAGGATATTTAACAGAAAGTTTAATAAACTATATTTCACTTTTATGATGGAATCCAAAAACAACAGAAGAATTTTTCACACTAGATGAGCTTATAGAAAGATTTGATTTAAATCATGTTCATAAAGCATGAGCTGTATTTGATATAGATAGACTAGACTTTTTTAATGCAAACTATTTAAAAAAACTAGATCCTGATTATCTTTATTCAAAACTACTAAACTTTTTAGCTAAATACGATCCTGAGTTCAAAGAATTAATATCTACTTTTCCAGAAGAGTACAACAAAAAAATATTTAACGAACTAAAAACTAGAATAAAACATTTTTCAGAATACAAAAACTATACAAGCTTTTTCTATTCTGACTCAAAAATACCAGAACAAGACCTGATTATAAATGAAAAAATGAAAATAACAGATCTAGATATAGTTAAAAAATGACTGAATATCGCTCTTGAAATATTAAAAACAAAAGATGGTGATTTTGAATCAATAAGTGAAATAAAAGAAGTTTTTATAGAAAAAATAAAAGAAGCTGAAATGAAAAACTGACAAGTATTATGGCCAGTTAGGTGTGCTTTAAGTTGAGAGCAATTTTCTCCTTGAGCATTAGAGCTTATTTATATACTTTGAACAACTAAGTCTATAACTAGAATAGAAAAAGTATTAGAAGAATATTAAAAAACTCTTGATATTTTATCAAAAGTGTGCTATACTGGTTGTATATTAAAAATAATAAACAAAACATGAATTTTCAATCACTAAAAACAATGATAGATTCTTTGATACAAACTTATACTTGTCCAGAATGTTCGGCTCATGCTTCTAGTGATAGTGTAGATGTTATATGAGCAGCATGATCTACAATCAATATAGATATTGAATGTCCAAATTGCGGTAAACACTCTATGGTCAAAAGTGAAGTATTAACTCTAGATTTAGCTAAACAAGGTATAAGTCCTGAAAATCTACAACAGTTAAAAGAATGAATTTTAGTATGAAAAATGAAACAAAATCAAAATAAAATAAAAGACGAACAAATTGTTAGTTTAAATAAAAATCTAAAAAAAGAGGATTTCAATGTATCTGATTTATTAGGAGAACAAGAATAATTCTTGATTTTTTTAAAAAATGAAGTATAGTTATAAAAATAACTATGCTTTATTTTTTAATAATAAAAAAAATGAATAAAATTTTTTGGTACTTTGTATTAATATTTACAGTATATATATTGATTATTTTTAATTTTCCAACTTTTGCTGCAAAAATATGAGATACTTTTTGATTAACAAAATTTAATCAATTTGTATTACAGTTTAAGTCTACTTATGATAAAACTGTTACAAACATTCCTCACAAAGATGAAATACAAGATATATATAATAAAACTTATAGCTGAGCAACAATTATAAAAGAAAATGTAGAAACTTCTCTTGAAGCCACAAAAGAAAAAGTAGACAATGTTAGACTAGCTTTATCATGAGCCGAAACAAAAATAAATGAAATTCAAGATTGAATAGAAAGCGTAAAAACAGTAATAGAACGTGGTAGTGAAATAATAAATGAAGCGAGTCAAACTGTAAACACATTATCTTGAGCTATAAATGATATCACAACTTCAGACTCGACTGAAACATCATCAGGAACTACAACATCATCATGATCTACAACAAGTTCTTGAACTACAACATCATCATGATCTACAACTAACTAAATATATATTATGTTAAGAGATAAAAATTTTATAGAAATAGCTAAAGAAATAGCTAAATGATCTAAATGTGTATCAATACAAGTATGAGCTGTAATTGTAAAAGATACAAGAATACTTTCAACTTGATATAATGGTACTCCTTCAGGATATACAAATTGTAGAGATCACTGGAAAGGAGAACATCATCCAGACCATCATGAATGGTCATTAAAATATGAAATTCATGCAGAAATGAATGCTTTACTTTATGCAGCTAGAAGAGGGGTATCTATTGAATGAGCTACTCTATATACAGTATACCAACCATGTTTTCAATGTACAAAAAACATAATAGCAGCAGGTATAAAAAGAATAGTTTATGAACAAAAATATAAACACGTAGATACAGATATAACAAAAAAATTTATAATAGAAAACTGAATAGAAGTAGTTCAGTGCGAGTAACCTAATAAAATAAATGAAAAAATATTTTATCCAGACTTTTGGATGTGCAATGAATCAGGCAGATAGTGAGAAGATAAACATGGTATTATTACAGTCTGGTTTTATGAAAGTAACTAATTTGCTTGATGCAGATTTAGTTATTTTTAATACATGCTCTGTTAGACAAAAATGAGAAGATAAAGTTTTTGGTGCTATAAATGATATTGCCAAAGAAAATAGAAAAAGAAAAAAAACTTGAGGCAAACAAATAGTAGTATGAATTACAGGTTGTATGGTAAGAAAAACAGGTATAAACTGAGAATATTTAGAGGACTATAAAAGAGATAGAAACAATGCAAAAAAAATAAACCTACTTGAAGATAAAAAAGGAATCTTTAACAATGATGATAAACTATTTCCGAGACTTGATAATAAACTAGATTTTGTACTAAGAATAGAAGAAGTTAAGTATCTACCTTTTATAATGACTCATATATTAAAGGAACCTATATGAAAAGACCATAGTTTTGATGATTATTTAAAATCAAAACAATTAAGAGAAAATCCTAGTCAAGCTACAATAATTATTCAAACAGGATGTGATAACTACTGTACTTACTGTATAGTACCATACACCAGATGAAAAGAAAATTCAAGACCAATAGAAGATATAGTAAAAGAAGCTAAGGATGCTGTAAAATCTTGAGCAAAAGAAATAACTCTTGTAGGACAAAATGTAAATTCTTATTGAAAACAATTTGCAAATAAAAAATTCTGGAATGAAGAAAAATCAAAATGGGGACCACCCCCTAACCCCCTCCTTAGTAAGGAGGGGGAATGAAACGAAGTGAAAGGGGGTGGTTTTAAAACTCCTTTCAGAGAACTACTAGAAAAAATAAACAAGATAGAAGGACTAAAAAGGATTAGGTTCACGTCAAGTAATCCCCATGATATGACCCAGGATATATTAGATGCTCATTTTGAACTTGATAAGATGTGTAATTACCTACACTTTGCTTTGCAGTCATGATCAGATGAAATGCTTAAAAAGATGAATAGAAGACATACTTATACAGACTTTAAAAATATGGTCGACTACCTAAGAAGTAAAGATCCCAATTTCTCTATTTCAACAGACATAATAGTATGATTCTCATGAGAAACAGATGAAATGTTTAAACAAACAGTAAAAGCCTTCAAAGAGTGTCAATTTGATTTTGTATACAATGCTAGATATTCAGTTAGAAAGGGAACTATAGCTGAAAAACTATATCCTGATAATGTATCAGATACAATAAAAGCTGAAAGATGGCATACTTTAAATGATTTACTTTTAGATAGTATTACAACCAGAAACAGTAAACTATTATGAAAAACTATGGGAGTACTTATTTGTTGAGAAAAAGACTGAGATTTTTTTGGTAGAACTAGGAATTTTAAAGAGATTTATTTTCCAAAACTTGAAAATATAAAAATTTGAGATATAGTAAACGTAAAGGTTGAGGAACTAAATAGATACAACCTAAAATGAACAATTATTTCTTAATAAATAGATTATGCAAAAACTAATTTCTTTTATAAAAAAAGTTATATCTCTAGCTTTATCATTCTTTACTTTATTTGTATTAGTACTTATTGTATTACCATCTATATGACCAAAAATTGATGAGTTAACAAAAACTACTTTTACTACAAGTATACAAGAAACTATTAGTGACTTCTTCTGAAAACTATGAGCAGTAAAAGAAGATATCGATAAATCTATTGATTCAGCATGAGCAAATACAAAGGCTAAAAAACAAGCTGAACTTGATGAGATAAATTCAATCAAATAAAAAGCTAGAAAAAATCTAGCTTTTTATTTTTAACTTAAATATTTCTCTACCTACTAGCTGTAGTGGTCTTTTATACAACAGACTACCAGATCTAGTGGTTTCTAATTCTTTGAAATCTTTAGGGAATAAACCTTCAACTTCACAATACTTATCTAGTATATCATATATTTCAGAGAAATATACATACTTTCATTTTATCTCCCAGAAAGGGAAACATATAACTATATTTCATTGATATTTCACTTTTTTTAGTCATTCAAAAAACTTTTCATACAAACTTTTTAATGATTCTCTTTGTTTTTCTATCCTATCTAAACTAATATTTTTCTTTGTCATAACTTCTCACAAGTATCCCTCAGATATTATAGAGTCTATTTTATAATTAGCTAGTATATCTGATTCTTCTATAAATTTTGCATTTAGTTTTAAAATATCAGACCTCACCCCCAACCCCTCTCCTGCTAGGAGAGGGGAGTTTATAAGATTTTTTATATTTTTTCTAGATGCTTCAACCATTCTTTCATTTAGATCGCTACCATATACTTCTTTATTTCACATATGTATTGATTCTATAAGCACTGTACCTAGTCACACAAATGGATCATATATTGTAATATCTTTTTGCTCCCTCTCCTGTAGGAGAGGGTTGGGGTGAGGTTGAGATAAATTTATCATAATTTGACAAAGTTTTGGTGGTAGCATACCTATTTGCATATCCCTATCTTTTGAATAATCTCTTTTTGAGTAGGCATTTATATCCTGTACCCATATAGTTTTTCAAAACCAGTTATTTATTATATTATAATCAGTTCATCTCTCTACAAGTTTTTCTCATATAATTTGAGCTGATGTTAGATTCTTAAAATCTTTATTTACAAATCTTGAAGAAACAGAGCTTGCTTTTAATTGTTTTTTTTGTTTTATAAGTATTTCTTTTAGATTTCTTTTATCTCAATAAATACTAATCCCATACTTAAACTTTCAATCATGTAATAGAGCATCTTTTATTATAACCCCCTCTCCTGCAGGAGAGGGATGGGGTGAGGTTTCAATTATCTTTATAGTTCATCAAAGATTGTTTGCTTTTTTTAATACATCTTCTTTTTCTAAATTATCCAAAATTAAAACATCCTTAGCAAAATAAGCTGTTTTTCCTGCAGGAAAAACAGCTAATATTTCAGCTATACTTAATTTAAATTCTCTACCTAGTATAAATCAAATCATATTTTTTAAATTTATTTTTTCATAACTCAATCCTGAATCCTTTCTCTTACTTAAGAGAAAGGGGCTGCATTTTAAGTTACTATAATAATTGTAGCCTTCCTCTCTTAAGTAAGAGAGGAAATTCAAAGGTGAGTTATGAAAGATTTAATTTCTCTACCATTTCACTAGCAACATCCTCTATAGCCTGATCAGCATTTATTCTTATAACCTTTCACTCTTTTTCTTGTTTTTCAGCTGTAGGAAGAGTATTATTCATAAACTCATCTATTCTCTTTAAAATTGAATCTTCATTATCATCTTTTCTTTTTATTAACATCTCTCATGTTGCAGGATCAAGAAGTGTTCCTGTAGGAAAAGTTTCTCAAGTATTTGGATTATACATTCTACCTAACAATCTTTCTATAGCTTTTTTCTTTGATAATTCAAAGAATACAACTTTGTAATCAGTTGTAATAGCCTCTAGAGAAGCTTTATTTCACTCATTTCTTACAAATCAATCAAGTATTAGTTTATCATTTGTTTGTTTAGATAGTACTTCTTGCATAACTTCTCATACAATCTCAGCACTTACTAAAGCTCAAGATTCTATTATAGCTTTTATTTTATTTCATAATTCATTACCTGAAGCTACTATATTTCTTAACTCTTGCCCCATTTCAAGAAGAGTAAATCAATATTTTTCAACAAGTAATCTTGCCTGTGTTCATTTTCCACATCACTGTATTCATGTAAAAACTAATTTCATATTATTTTTTATTAAGTATTATTTCCCCTCCTTAGTAAGGAGGGGATTAAGGGGTGGTTAAAAGTGAGAGTAATAAGCCGGATTCTGTATCTCGGTATCAATCTATCTAGTTTTGTAGTCACCTACAAAATCAAGCTGAGTATTCTATATAAAAACAATAGAGAATAATAATTAATATATAGAACCATTCCCATTGCATCACGTACAGTTTACCAAAATCTGTAAAACAGATATACATTTTTAAAATGTCTTTTCACCTTTGGGAAGTAAACTTCCTAGTATAGTCTCTGTGGCACTAGTGGTATCTTGCATTTTAGATATATTACAAGACCGAAGTTGTTATCTTCTACGCTATTCTCATGATGTCCAGACTTTCCTCTCCACAAAAGTGCAGTAGATACCTTCTCTCACAAACTGTATTATACACAAAAAATCTTTTTTTTCTAATTTTTTTACTAAAAAAATAATATAAAAAGAAAATGTTTAAAAATGTTAAAAACTCAACTTACTTTGCTATACAAAAGAAAAAGAGGTATTGTTTACATTTTTTAAACAGAAAAAGGCGTCAAGAAGAAATATTATTTTGACTATTGAGTGTATTTTATTAGAATGAAATTATATTCCAGACAAGAAAAAAATATATAAAATTAATACTTAAAAAATAAAACAAAAATGCAAAAACAATACAAGCTAAAAAATATCGTAAGTCATATAATTGAAAGACTAAAAAAACAAGATTTCTTAGTATATTTCAGAAAAATATCTATTCTAGAAATATCTGATAAAGAAGTAGTTTTTTGAGTTGTATCTTGATTTATGAAAGACAATCTTGAAGCTAAATTCTATAATGAAATTTTAGAATCTACAAAAATTGAAAACTCTTGAGTAGAAAAAGTTTCTTTTAAAATAGATTCAAATATAGATAATCCTTCTAATACTGATGTAGTTGATTGTGCTAGCTTATTAAAAGAAGTATCTAAAAATAAAAAATCTAAAAAAACAACAAGTTCAAATACAGTAGAACACAAAACTATATCTAATACAAAATCTGTAAACCAAAGATATAATCTAAAAAACTTTGTAGTTTGAGGTGATAACCAATTAGCATATTCAGCTTGTGAAGCTGTTTGTAGAAATCCAGGTAAATCATATAATCCACTATATATATATGGAGAAGTATGATTATGAAAAACTCACTTATTACAAGGTACTTGAAATGAAATAATTAGAAAATTTAAAGATAAAAATATAGTATATACTACGGCTGATAAATTTATAACAGAGTATGTTACAGCAGTTAAGAAAAGAAGTATAGAAAGACTTAGACAAAAATATAGAGAAATAGATGTACTTATAATAGATGATGTGCAATTCTTAGCTAAAAAAGAACAAACTCAAAATGAATTATATAACATATTTAATATACTATATGATTCAAGTAAACAAATAATAATATCGGGTGATAGAGCTCCAAAAGAGTTAGAAAACCTAGAACCAAGACTTAGAAGTAGATTTGAATGGGGGATAACAGTAGATGTTTGAAGACCAGATTTTGAAACAAGACTTGCTATATTACAAGAAAAAGCTAGAGCTAGAGAATTTATGATTCCTCAAGATGTAGCTGAATTTATAGCAGCAAATGTTACTGAAAATGTTAGAGAACTAGAATGAGTATTAAACCAAATGATTGCTGAATACGAGTTAACTTGAAATACACCAACTCTTCCAAGAATAGCTGAAAAACTTAAAAAACTTAGTTTTACAACTGATATACTATGAAGTACAAAAGTACCTCAAAAAACAACAATTAAAAGTTATGAGGATATTATAAGAACTGTATGAGAACACTTCGGTATTGAAACAGAAGGTATCTTATGAGGAAACAGAAAAAAAGAATTCATGATTCCTAGACAAGTATCTATGTATCTTTTAAAAACAAAAATGAACTATACATACGAAAGAATTGGTAACATCTTTTCTGGAAGAAATCATGCTGCTGTCTTATATTCTTGTAACAAACTAGAAAAACTTATAAAAACTGACCAAAACCTACTTCACGAAGTAAATGTAATAAGAGATAGTATGGGAATATAAAAAAAAGACTACAAAAGTAGTCTTTTTTCTTGATGATTTTTAACTTTTAATTAATATATAAATACAAAAAAATAATTAAATAAAAATGCCTGAAAAAATAAATGATATTTTAGAAAATCTTGATTCTGATATAGATATTAAAGATAGCTATAAAGAATACCAACCAACAGCCGATAAATTAGAAAAAGAAACTACAAATGATATACTAAAACAACTAGATGATTTAAATGTATGATGAAGAAGATATAGTTTAATAAAAAAAATCAAAACCAAAAATTTTGATTCTGTTGTTAATAAAAAAAGATTAAAAAAATTAGACCTATCTGAAAAACCTAATCATTTTCAGATTGTTTTAACTAGCATTAAAAATAAGATCAAAAATTTAAAACCACAAAAGAAAAAGAAAAAAATAAAGAAAAAAACTTTTACAAAAGGAATAAACCTAAAAAATAAAAAAATCTTTACTAAAAAATTCTTTTTAAAAACTACTATAACTCTTCTTGTTTTATCAGCTCTACTTGTTGTTGATAAAATAGTTATAGAAAAACAAATAAAATCTTGATACTCAAAAATATTATCAATAAAAGATAACATAACAAATATAGAAAATAGCAGAAAAACAATTAATAATGCTAAACTAGATTTTATAATCTCAGATATATTATTTAAACCATTTTTATTAATAGATAATGAAAATATAGATAACTGATACTATATAATAGAGTGATGAAAAAAACTAACTAAATTTTTAGATGAATGAATACAGGCCTATATAGCATTAAAACAATTTATAGACGATAAAAAAGATATAGAAAATATAAAACTGACAAATCTATTACAAAATATGAGACCAGACTTTGAGAAACTTTACTCAATGTTAAATGATACTATATCAATATATAACAAAGTAACTGATCTTTGAAGCCAAGAATTGAATTCTCAATTTGAAAAAGCAAAAGCAAAACTCACAGAAGCCCAACGTGTTTTAAATATAGTAAACAACAACTATGATACATTCTTATCTATAATGTGACATAGAAAAGAAAAAAATTATCTAATACTATTTCAAAATAATGATGAAATAAGACCTACTTGATGATTTATGTGAAGTCTTGCTACAGTTAGCATAAAAAGCTGAAAAATTACAAACTTTGTAAGAGATGATATATATGCTTATGAATGGGATATAAACAAAGTCTATACAGACAAAGAATCAGCACCTGAATGATTACATGAAATAACCTGAACATTTTGATTAAGAGATGCTAACTATTTTATAGAACACAACAGAAGCTCTAGAAAAATAAAATTTTTCCTAGATAAAATAAATAAAGACATAGATGCTATAATCTATATAAACCAAAATACTATTCTTGATTTCCTAGAATACACTTGAGAAATACATTTTTCAAAACTTTGAACAAGTATTACAAAAGATAACTTCTCTCTAGTAATATCTACTCTTGTTGAAGCAAAAGTATTCAAAGTATGAACACTATGAACACCTAAACAAATCCTATTTGATTTTGCTAATGATTTCTTGAGTATACTAAAAGCTAAAAAAGATTACTCCAAGTATATGGAAATAATTGATAAAAATATAAAATCAAGAGACTTAGTTATCTATTCTTTTGATCCAAAAGAAAACAAGCTACTAGAAGATCTATGATTAACATGAAAAATAGATTACTCTAAAACTCTAGACTTTGCTTATCCTGTATATACATCTATTTGATGAAATAAATCAGACAGGTATATAGAAACAAAATACAAAAAAAGCATAAAAACAAACAATGATTGTAGTGTAGATACAAACCTAAATATATATAGAGCTCATCATTTTTCTAAACTAGAAGAAGAAAAAGTAGTAGAGTTACTAAATAAGTACTGAGTAGAGGACCAAACTGATATTATAAATATCCAATGAAGATGAACAAATAAATCATATACTAGGGTAGTACTACCTAAACAAGCCGTAGTAACACCAAAAGAATGATTAACAGTATACAAAGAACAAGACTATACTGTAGCAGAGTTTTATATAACAACTAGAAGACTTGAATCAACAAACTACGATATAGAATACAAAATACCAAATATAAATTGTCAAAAATATGACTTCAAACTATATAAACAACCTGGTATAAAAATCTATGATGTAGATATAATAAAATGATGAGACAAAATCAAAAAAAGATGAATAACTTGAGATTTTAAGTATTAAACACAAAGGGCTAAAGCCCTCTGTTAACAATCAATGTGTCAACAAGGTGGCTTTAGCCCCTTGATACTTTTTATAATACAATAAAAAATATCTATTTTTTTATAATAACTTTATCTAATAAATCTGGTCTATTTATTCTATCACAAAACATTTCTAATTCACCAGCACCTATTTTTCTATTTTTATCACCAAGAAATCATTTAATAACATATTCTATATTTACTTCAAAAACATCACTTGTGTAAGAATTTTGAAGTTTTGTATATACTGGTATTTTTACAAAATCAGACAATGTAATTTCTGAATCTAGTTCTATAGAATCATGTAATTCTTCCTCTACTGATTTAAATCCTAATTCCTTAGCTAGTACATTTATTTTTCCAAAATTAAGACCATTTGATAATCATACTAGTTTTACATATACATCATTTAATGCTTTAAAAGAAAGAAATCTACCACCTAAATGATGTTTATGATTAATAAATAAATCAAATACATTTTCACATCTATTCTTTTCTAATGCTTTTATAGCTTGTTGTCTCACTTCTTCTTGAGACATATTATCAAAATAAGAATCACTACCAAAATTAGTAGTCCTTATAGAGCTTTTATAGTTTTCCAAAAAGAAATCAAGTAAATCTTGTCTTCATACTTTTCTTAAATATCTAATTAAAAGAGAAACTTTTAAACTTACTGCATTATACTCTCTTAAAGAAATTTTTACAATATCCAAAATAGAAATATAGTCTCTAAAACTTGGATGTTTTTTAAATATTGGATTATTTTCTTTTTTAAAATAAAGAACAATATCTCACAAATCTTGTACTCTAGGAAGAACTCAAAGTTCTATTTTATCAGCAACTTCTTCTTCTATAGTTTTCCATCATAATTCTTTAGCTAAGATATCCATTTTATAATAATGTAACTCTTTTATACTAGCTATATGCATATCAGGAATAATCCTATTAAATAAATCTTCAAAATTATCAAAAGGACTAAAATCACCAGAATATTTATCATATTTTTTAGCTATTAAAAAATCCAAAACACTAGTACATCATAGTTTATCTAAAACCTCTAAAGCCTTAGAAACTAATTGTTTTTTGTTCAGTTTATCTAATTCTTTATTACCAACAACTTTATACTCAACAACCTCTATTCAACCTCTTTCTTCTACACCTTGTTCTTCATATTCATCAACTTCTATTCAATCCTCATTTTCATTATCACCATAATCTTCTTGTAAAAGATTTTTAACATCTTCAGGTACTTCATTTAGTACTTCTAAACTTATTTCTCCTGTATCAAGTCATCAATCTAGACTATTTATATCTAATTCTCATTCTCTAGTCATTTTTTTTAAATTAAAATTTATTATTTATTTCTAGTCAGACAGCTTTTGTTAATTTTAATAACAAAGTTTGGTCTACTTTACTTTCTTTTTGGATATCCATATTTAAAACAAAATTTATTAAACCTAAAAATGTTTTAAATATACCATAATCTCAACTATAATCCTCATTGTTTCTAGCACTTAGTAAATCCTTTATATCAACAAATCAATTATTGTTTAAGATTTCTTTAGCTTTAAGTAACAATTTATCTTTAAATTTAAAATCTATCATAAAAGTACTTAAACTATTTCTTGTAATTCTATCCACTACTTGCTCTGAATTAAATAAAATATAGGTTTTTACTATATCATTCCAGGTTAATTCAATCTTATCTCATCATTTTTGTTTAAAAAATACTATATCTCTTATTTCTTCTATTTCTTTATTAACATACATAATAGATATTGATTTTTCTTTTTTTTCTAATTGCTCTTTAATAGCTTCTAATAAACCTCAAAATCCTAATTCTTTGATAAAAGTATCTAATTTCTTAATTCAAATGTGAACATAAGTAGTAACAACTCTATCCATAACAGAATTATAAATATGAAAGAAATCATTAAAAATACCTAATTCTTTTTCTTCTAAAAGATTTCACTTTCTTATTCAACTAATAATATCTAAACTAGAAGTATATCATCTTTCAGCTAAAGCTTCTAATGCTTTTTGTTTTTTCTCTTCCGGAGATAATGAATCAATATATATCTGCTTTTCTATTTCTTTTTTTCAGTCTTCATCTACAAAATTATATATTAAATCTTGCTTATCTATTGTTTCAAAAAACTTTAATAAAACTTTTATATCTATCAATATTCTTCATCATTGATCTTCATAATATTGTAATATTTCTAATCAAGTTAAACTATATTCTAATCATCAATCTAAAGATTTTGTATAAAATACTTCTCCTTTAAAATCTTCAATAGTACTTATTTTACTCAAACGGTCTTTTGTCATAATTTCACTAAGTACTAAATTGCTACTTTTTATTCAAATAGCACGACTTAATTCTTTTAATTTTAAAAAATTAACTGAATTAATATATCTCTCTCAGAAAATACGGTAAACAAAAGCATTTAATGTAATTCAATTTATTAGATCAAAATTAAAAAAATTACTATTTTTTATAATTAAAAAATCTAATTCATTAATTCATTTTTCATCTAATAGATCCTTTAAAATTAATATAATTTCTTCCTTTGTTTTTCATTCAAAAAACTCTCTATTCCTTCTTTGTTCAGAATTTTCCATCGCATATATTCAATTTAAAGTAGATGAACCTTCATTATATCATTGCCTATTATCTCTTCTTGTTAATATACGACTGATACTTCATTGTCTTTTTTCTTTTTCAGCATCAAAAATATCTCTCTTACCATTACTTACAAGGTTATCTAAACCAAAATTAGAGTCATCTAATCCCATAGAAAATAAAAAATATTATAAAATAATTTCGCGTATTATAATTAATATTATTAAAATGTCAAGACTTTTGTTTTTAACATATAATATAACTTTGTACTTGAAAATAGAGAAAAAATAGATATAAAAGAATTAACTTAAAATTAATAATATTTCAAAAATGCTAAACAAACTAAAAAAGCTAGTAGCTCTAGATAATCCTATGAGATTATTTTACCATAAACTAAGAGCAATAATAGCAAATATTTATTATGGTTTTCCTAGCAAAAATATGACAATCATATGAGTAACAGGTACAAACTGAAAAACAACAACATGTAACATAATAGCAAAATGATTACAACAAGCAGGGAAAAAAGTCTTTATGTTTTCTACTGTAAATATCATAATAAATGACAAAGAATACCAAAATGATACAAAAATGACATCTCCTGATGTTTTTGAATTACAAAGACTACTAAAAATAGCAAAAAGTGAATGATGTGAAATAGCTGTAATAGAAACAGCAAGTCACTGAATAAAAATGCATAGAGTATGGGGAATAGAGTATGATATAGCAGTATTAACAAATATAAGCCAAGACCACTTGGACTTACATAGAACAATGAAGGACTATGTAAATACAAAACTAAAACTGTTTAAAAACTTAATTTCAAACAATAGGAAACCTTGAGTTAAAAAAACAGCAGTAATAAACAAAAACAGTGACTACTCTGATCTATTTCTAGCTGAAACATTTGATTCACTATATACATATTGAACAGGTAGAGGTATAGATCTAGTAGCAGAAAACATAGAAAACAAATGAATAATAACAAAGTTTTCTATAGATGTAGCTTGACCAGATATAAAAATAGAAACAAAACTAAGATGAGACTTCAACATACAAAACATCCTAGCTGCTGTATGAGTTTTTATTACACTATGAATTAAGTCTGAAGAAATAACAAAGATAGTAAAGACCGTTACTTGAGTACCATGAAGAATGGAAAATATAGAAAATGATGAATGATATCATATACTAGTTGATTATGCTCACACTGCTGATGCTTTGGAAAAAGTTCTTGAAACTATTAAAGCAATAGATTGAATAAAAAGAGTAATAACTGTTTTTGGAGCGACTTGAGATAGAGATAAAACTAAAAGACCTATTATGTGAGAAATAGTATCTAGGTTATCTGATGTAGTTATTTTAACACAAGATGATGATTACAGTGAAAAAACCGAAGAAATAATAAAAGATGTATTACCAGGTATAGAAAGAAAAGAATGAGAAGACTTTTGGGTAATACCAACAAGAAAAGAAGCAATTCAAACAGCATTATTAAAAGCAGAAAAAGACGATATAATACTAGTAGCCTGAAAATGAGATGAACACATAATGATGACAAACCAGTGACCTGTAAAATGGCATGACAAAACAGTAATACAAGAATTACTAAAACAAATAGATGATAATAAAATAATTAAATAAATATGAGCTTATATTTAAAATATAGACCTTCTGACTTTGCAAACCTAGTATGACAAAGTTTTGTAAAAGAAACACTACAAAAAGCAATCGAACAAGACAAAACAGTTTGAGCTTATTTGTTTTGCTGACCAAGATGAACTTGAAAAACAACAACAGCCAGACTTTTAGCAAAAACTATAAACTGTATAAATCCAGATAAATGAAATCCTTGTTTAAAATGTGAAATATGTACAGATTTTGCTCTAGAAAAACTGATAGATATAATAGAAATAGATGCCGCTAGTCATACTGGTGTGGATAATATAAGAGAAATAATTGAAAAAGCTCAATTTTCTCCAACAAAGACGAAGTACAAGATATATATAATAGATGAAGTACATATGCTTAGTAAATGAGCATTCAATGCTTTATTAAAAATCCTTGAAGAGCCACCAAAACATGTTAAGTTTATACTAGCAACAACAGAAACTCACAAAGTACCTGAAACTATTATATCTCGTTGTCAAAGATATGATTTCAAAAGAATATCAAATAACGACATGAAGGAAAGATTAGAATTTATAGCTAAGTCTGAAGATATAAAAGCTGATTCTAAGTCTATAGAATACATAATTAAAAATTCTTCAGGATGACTTAGAAACGCTATTTCACTATTTGAACAACTAATAACAGACTCTGAAATAAACTATGAAAATATAGTAAAAAAATTAGAAATAGTAGACGAAAACTTAATAGAATCATTTTTAAATCACCTTGTATCAAAAGATAACAAAGCTATTGAAATCTTTGAAAAAATGATTGATGATGGAAAAAATATAAAACTATTTTTCAAAGAAGTATTATTTTTTACAAAAAATAAATCTCTAGAGGAATTAAGACTATGATCTGATATAACAAAATATATTAATATCCTTGAGATACTAGATGATTCATATTCAAAGACAAAAAATTCTCTAGATGAAAATACTACTTTTTTGATATGAGTATTAAAAATACTTAATTGAGGAATAACCTTAGAAGAAAGACCGGTCTCTAAATGAAAAAACTTAAACAAAGAAAAGACCGGTCTTGAAAAAATAGAACACAATGATATAGATGATATATTCTGAGAAACAGAAAAACCTCAAATTAATCCCCCTGTCACAAGTGACATCCCCCTTACTAAGGGGGAACAAAATTTTAATGTAGATACTTTTATAACAAAATTAAAAGAAAACTGAGCAAAATGATGATTAACAATGGCTATAAGATGAACAAATCTAAGTATAAATTGAAATACTTTAACTATCTGAGTAAAAACAAAAATAGCAAAAACACAAGTAGAAAATGTTGATAATATATCTATAATGACAAAATCTCTAGAAGATATGTGATTTAACACACCTGAAATAAAAATTAGTTAACTTTTTATATGTATATCTTAGTTTCACCATTTTTTAAATCCTTTAATGCTACATGACTAACTTATCATGTAGCAGATTTTTTAAGTAAAGATATAGAAATATGAAACATAGTAGAAATACCCTTTAAAGAAAAAATAGAGCTAGGAGTGGTACTGAAAAAAAATATAGAAATAGAAAATAAACTAAATGAAACAAAAATAAAATCAATAATATCGATATATAATAACAATATATTTTTAAGTAAATATAGAACAGAATTATTACAATGGATAAGTGATTATTATATAACAAACATACATAATTCAAACAACCTATTTTTTCCAAAAAACCTAGTAGAAAAGATCAGAAAACAAAAATTAAAAATAGACAATACAGAGGAATACAACTACCTATACAATCATGAAATATGATTATCTACAAACCAAGAAAAAGCATTTACAGAAATAAAACACTCAAAAAACAACAAAATACTTTTTTATTGATTAACATGAAGCTGAAAAACAGAGATTTATATAAAACTAATTAAAGAGTGCCTAGAAAAAGGTGAGCAAACATTACTACTAATACCAGAAATAGTACTAACAAATCAAATATCAGAAAAAATCAAAAAAGTATTCTCTCAAGATGTAATAATCATAAATTCAACAATAACAGACGCTACAAAAACCAAATATTGGTTAGCAATAAATTCACTAAAAGCAAAAATAATAATAGGAACACGTTCAGCCTTATTTTATCCATATAATAACCTATGATTAATAATTATAGATGAAGAACATGATAACTCATATATATCAGACTCAGCCCCTAGATACAATAGTATAGAAGTAGCTGAAAAAATAACAGAATTGAATTGAAATAAACTAGTGCTAGCTAGCTGAACCCCTAGTATAAAATCTATGTACAAATGAGTTAAATCTGAATACAAAATAGTAAACTTATTAGAAAAATATAAAAATCCTTAACTTAATAGTTAAGGATTTTTTTTATTCATTCATAAACTGTTTATCTCTTTCTTCATCAAGAAGTTGTTTTTGTTTTATAAGTCATGCTATAGAAGTAGCAGTTGATGTTAATATTTTTTTATCAAGCTCATTAAAGTTATCTGACTTTTTAAGAAAAACTAAATAACCTAAATTGTTATGTCATATAGATAATCTTTGAGTAAAAGTACTAAAACCATCTACTTTTAGATCAAGCAAATCAAGCTTACTATTAGTAATCTCTATTACCTTGTTTTGCATCTTTGTTTTTTGTCTTGTATCATACCTAAGAGTAATATAGTTATCCATTACAGGATTTGTTTCATAGTATATTATTTCTGATACATCTATAGACTCTTTTAATTTTTCTATTAGTTCAAATATTTTCTTTATATTTATCTCTTCCAAAGCAATTATTTCATTACTTATTTTATAGTTTGCTGTTATCAGATAGTTTGCATCAAGCAGTCTTTTATTTGATAAAAAGATTATATACTTAAGTAGTTCAAAAGCTTCTTTTGGATATTTTTTAGAAAAATCATATATTCATTTCTCTGCATCTATAGATAATAAAAGAGTTTTTCTTTTGGCTACTATACTTACTTGTTTAGCTTCATTATTACTTAATGCGGCTTCTCAAAAAACATCATTCTGTTTTAAATAAGCAAGTATTTTTGTTTCGTTTTTTTGTTTCGTTGTATATTTTTCTACTGATAATTCTCAAGCAAGTACTATATAAATATTATTATCAACTTGTCACTCTGAAAAAAGCACCTGAGATTTCTCAAGAACTACTTCTTTAAAGTATCAAGAATTTTTTAATATATTTATATCTAACATTTATTTTAAATAATTATTAATCTAACTTTTTCATAACTCAATCCTGAATCCTTTCTCTTACTTAAGAGAAAGGGGCTACATTTTTGGTCCTCCCTCTCTTGGATAAGAGAGGGAATTCAAGGGTGAGTTATTTTATTAATCTAACATCATTTCTATACCATCTTTATCTCTAACATAACTCATAAGAGTTTCTTTCGAGATAATTTGTTTTTTGTATAGGGCAAGTAAGTATTTATCCATAAGGATCATTCATTGTTTTTGTCATACTTCAAGAACACTATATAGTTGATGAGTTTTTGCTCATATAACTAGATTTTTAATCGCATCATTTGTTATAAGTATTTCTCTTGCTGCAACTCTTCCTTTTGTATCTGATCTAGAAACAAGCCTTTGAGATACAACTCATACTAAACTCATTGCTAATTGCATTCTTATTTGTGTTTGTTGTGGTCATGGAAATACATCAACAATTCTATCAATAGTTTGTACTGAATCATTTGTATGTAGAGTAGAGAATACCAAGTGTCATGTCTCAGCTAATGTAATAGCTGCTTTAATAGTTTCAGGATCTCTCATTTCTCATATCATTATTACATCTGGATCTTCTCTTAGAGATGCTCTTATTGCATTTGAAAATCATTTAGTATGACTTCATACTTCTCTTTGATTAACAAGTGATTGTTTTGAATTAAATGCAAATTCTACTGGATCTTCTATAGTAATTATATGTTTTTTATAATTTGAGTTTATATAATCTATCATTGCAGCAAGATTTGTTGATTTACCTGATCAAGTTGGTCATGTAACAAGTATTAATCATTTATTCTTTTTACACATAGATTCTATTTGTTCTCCAAGTCATAATTCTTTAAGTGTAGGGATTTTACTAGGAATTCTTCTCAGGGCTACAGAGTAACCATTTGTATCCATATAACAGTTAACTCTATATCTATCACCATTTTCTACAGAGTAAGAGTTATCTAATTCTAGATTTTCTTCAAACTTTTTAAGACCTTCTTCTCAAGCAATAGCTATAATAACTCATTTTATATCCTCTTTTGTTAATTCAGGAACAGCAAAATCAGCTCAGTTAACATCAACATTATCCAAGCTTTCTATCTCTCATGAGTTATTTCTAATTTTTACTTTTTCTCAAGTAGTAATATGAATATCAGGGTAGTTCTTAGCAGAAGAGTACCTTAAAATATTATCTATAGTTTCTTTATAGTTCATATTTTTAAATATTAATTTATTTAAATTACAATATAATTTTATCACAATATAATTATTAATGCAAATATTTGACAATTTATTTTTTTTATTTAAAAGAGGAGCTATTTTTATCAACCACTTTCAAACAAAATAAACTTGCTATTTTAGTAAATACTATTATATTAATTAGGTATTACCACCCCCTAACCCCCTCCTTACTAAGGAGGGGGAATGAAACGAAGTGAAAGGGGTGGTCTAAATTTATTACATAATTAAAAAATTATGAAAAAAAATACACAAACAATGATTTACATTAGTAGAATTAATAGTTGTGATAAGTA
>CAYFMG010000014.1:0-25794 GCA_964344155.1 uncultured Candidatus Peribacteria bacterium
ATGTGATTGATGTTGTACCATCTGGATCTGGGTATTTTGCTGCTTCTATTTGAAACAGTTCTAGTCATGTCTTCATTCTACTCATATCTGAGATTCTTACTGAGTCTCTCGATGTCTTTGTATAGTTTTGCATACTTATAAATGCGATAGTTCCCAAGATAATTAGGATACTTATCACAACTATTAATTCCACTAAGGTAAAACCTTTGTTATGTAATTTTTTCATAATTTTTTAATTATGTAATAAATTTAGACCACCCCCTTTCACTTCGTTTCATTCCCCCTCCTTACTAAGGAGGGGGTTAGGGGGTGGTAATACTACTTTAATATATTGTTTTTATTACTATTTGCAAATTTTTTTGAGTAAAAATATAAAAAAATAATTTTTATTTGGAGATTTTAGTTTTATTTATATAATACCTCGGCATTTACTAGTGTATTTTTCTGGTTATGCACATATTTTATTTTATAAAAATACTTAATTATGGCTGTTACTAAAGACGCAAAATTAAAAATTGTTAAGGATTTTGGTGCAAAAAAATGAGATACTGGTTCTACTGAAGTACAAATCGCTATCTTAACTGCTGAAATCGAAAATCTAAAAGATCACTTATTAGTACACAAAAAAGATAATCACTCTAGAAGAGGTATCTTACTAATGGTTGCTAAAAGAAGAAAACTTCTTTCTTACTTAAAAAGAAAAGATCCACAAAAATACAATGAAGTATTAGAAAAACTAAACTTAAGAAAATAAAAAAAATGTAGAAATATTTCTACATTTTTTTTTATTATTTTTTTAATCATCATACGTGAGAAGAAAAAAGTAATTTTTTAAATTTAAGTTCTAATCTCTCTATAAACCTATCTATAATCAAATAATCATAATCAAGAATTTTTAACTTTAAATCTATTCTTGTTTTTTTATGTGATATTTTTTCTGTACTAATTCAATCAACATCAATACCCATAGAATAAATAATATCACTTAATTCTTTTAATACTCAAGTTTTGTTTTTGAAAACTAACTCTACATCAACTATTATAGATTCTTCTTCTGTTCAGGCTATATAAGCTGGTAATAACCTCTCTTTATTTACTCACTTTAATACATCACAATTTCTTCTATGAATTGTTATTGTTCATTTTCAATTAATATGTGCTACTATATTTTTTGTTATTTTTCTTCTACAACAGTGTCATAATTTGTATGGTAAATTTTCTTCTCATCAAATAATTAAATCTTTTTTCTTCTTTTCACTTTTTTTATCAGTTTTTTTATCCTCCTCAACTATATCTACTTTTATTTTTTTATCAGAAGTAGGTAGTTGTTTTTTTAATATTTTTCTTATAATTGAAGATGGATTTATACTAAAATTTCATACTTGTTCTAATAGATTTAATCTATCTTCTTTGTTATATATAACTCAATCCAAGCTTTTTAAAATAGATAAATCTTTATCAAATGTATCAAGCCCTGCTTTTTCAAGATATTTATTCATCATATCTTTTCATCTTTCTCTATGAAGATCTTTATCTTCTTTCTTAAGATAATTTTTTATTCTATTTTTTGCTTTTACAGTCTTAACAAAAGATATCCAAAACGGATTTGGTTTTTTATTTTTATCAATAACAATATCTACAACATCTCAATTATGTAACTCTTTATCAAGAGGATAAACTGAGTCATTAACTTTGGCTAATGTTACATGATCACCCAAATCTGTATGAACATAATAAGCAAAGTCTATAGGTGTTGATCATGCTGGTAGGTTTATAAAATCTCATTTTGGAGTAAAAACAAAGATCCTATCCTTGAAAACATCTAATTTTAAAGATCATACAAAATCATTATCTCAAACATTGTTAACAAGCTCTTTTAACTCATTTACCCAATCTATTTCTGTTGCCATTTTACTTCATTTTTCTTTGTATTCAAAGTGAGCTGCTACTCATAAATCTGAATACTCTTTCATCTTGTAAGTTTTAATCTGAATTTCTGTTGGTTGTTTTCTTTGAGATTTAAAAAGTCACATAATAGTCGTATGAAGACTTTTATATCAATTTGGTTTAGGTAATGCTATATAATCCTTAAATCTTTTAGGTAATGGAGTCCGAGTATTATGCACCATTCACAAGGCTCTATAACAATCTGCTTCAGATTCAACCATTATTCTTATTCAAAATAAATCATATAATTCACGAGCATGAGTCAATCATTTTTTTTGTAATTTCTTATATATAGAATAAATAGATTTTACCCTGAAATCTATTTCATAATTATCTATTTTTCATTTAAATAAATTTTCAAATTCCTTTTTTGCATTTTGTGTAAATGATAATACTTCTTCCTCTAATCATTCTAGCTCTTGTTTTAACTTTTTATGTTTTTTGGGTTCAAGAATTTTAAAACATTCCTCATCTAAATCATTTTTAAAATGATATAAACTTAACCTATCTGCAATTGGAGCATATATATTTAAAGTTTCTAGAGCTATTCTTTCTCTTTTTTCTTTCTTTGGATGAAACTTTAGAGTTTTCATATTATGAAGCCTATCTGCCAATTTTATAAAAACAACTCTAAGATCATCAGCCATAGCTATAAACATTTTTCTAAGGCTTCAGATATTTCTTTCTTCTCATCTGTATTTTACTTTTGATAATTTTTCCATTCAAGAACACAAAAAAGCAACCTCATCTCAAAAATCTTCTTTAATATCATCTTCAGTTTTTGGAGTGTCCTCTATAACATCATGCAACAAACAAGCCTGAATTGTAAATAAATCCGGTTTTATTCTTAAAAGAATTTCTGTTGCTTCAACAGGATGACTTAAATAAGGCTCTCAAGATAATCTATCTTGTCATTCATGAGCCTCTTTTGCATATTCATAAGCTTTTAATATTTCTGTTTCTATATATGTTTTATTTAAATTACTCATATATACAGAAACTAGATTTACTATTTCAGCTATTTTTTCATCAGTCTTTAAATATTTATTTTCCATAATTATTTAAGTTTAAAAATTTTAATTTACACTTATAATAACAGATATAATCTTTTTTTCAATATTTTCTTTACATAAATAAAAAAAAAAGTAATATAAACTAAATTATATTTTTAAAAAATTATTATGAAGACAAATAATAAGGCTTTTACTCTTGTTGAATTATTAGTTGTTATAACTATATTGGCAATTATATCAGTAGTTGCTTATCAAAACTTTTGATGAGCTGTTGATAAAGCTGTTTCTGGAAGAAAAATAAGTGATGTTTCTACTATAGAAAGTTCTTTACAACAATATAAAGTTGATAAAAACTATTATCCTGCGGTTGATGTTAATTCAGCTACAAATAAATGGTGATATGACTCAAGTAAAAATGCTACAAAATCAAATACTCTAGTTGTTTCTAAAAACTGAGAAGAAATTACTGCAATAACTAGTGCTGATTGAGGTTGAAAAGTTATGTGATTAAATGATTGATCAACAAATTGGTCAACAAAACAAATATGAGCAAAGTGAACTATATCTCAAGCTACTTTAGGTAAAAAATACTTAACAAAAGATTTATATGATCCTGAATTATGAGATATAAAAGTATGAACAAATGGTAAAATGATAGATAGTTGAATTGGTAGATATGTATATGGTGTTTTCAAAAAACCTTTATCTGCAGATACAACATGGTCAAGTAATAAAAATGGTACATACTACAATATAGCATATACTATAAAAATTGAATGAGGTGATAAATATATAACAAAAATTGTTTGAGATTATGATAGTGAATCTTGTTTTGATGAAAAATCATTATGTCCTAATAGTCTAATCTGAAGTTCTACTTCTGTATTAGCAGACAAAGATGAAAATACTAACAGTAATACAGCAGCTAGTGATCAATGAATCCCTTACCCTGTAAACTGATACTAAAAAAAAGCGACTTAGTCGCTTTTTTTTAGTATACTTACAAAGTTTTTCTTATTTTCAAACTCCTTATTTTCTACAATTTCAAATCATGCTTCTAAAAATAAGTATTCTAATTCTTTTAAATCAAAACAATGATAATATCTAGAAAAGTCTCATATTTTTATATCATAATCCTGACTTCAAAATTTATTTTGTGATCATTTTATAATACTTGAAGAATATTTTTGTTTATTTAATTCACTATTAAGTGACCAATTCGTCATAAAAATATATCATCATTTTTCAAGTAAGTTGTAAGCTTTTTTTAAAACCTCCAATCTATCTTCAATACTATCCAAATGATGAAACGATGCTATAAAAAAGATATTATCAAAACTATCTTTTATATTATCCACATCCTTCATATCCAAATGTAAAAACCTAGCCTCTGGATGAATCAAATTAGCTTCTTCTAATAATCACTGTGATAAATCAGCTCATAAATAATCTGAAAAAGGTGTTTTTGTATCCTTTAGGTGTGACAAAAATCTTCAATTTCAACATCATATATCCAAAATAGATTTTTCTCAATCCAAAAAGGAAAGAAAATAATTTATTTCTTCCCATTTCATATTTTTTCTAGAACTAGAAAAAGTTTTTGCAAAATTATTATAATCTACATTTTTTCAGGCATCTGTATTCATAATATTTCAAATGATTCTTTTAATACTAAACTAAATAAATTAACTAGTTTTAATCTAATTATTTTTTTATCTTCATCTACTTCATTTAATATTCAGACGTTATTATAAAGAGAATTAAATGCTTTTGTTAACTCATAAGCATATTTACATAAAATATGTGGCATATTTTTTTCAGCTGTTTCTTTTAATACATCATTATATTCATTTAATTTTTGTACTAAAAATGTTTCTTCATCTGTTTCAAAGCTTCCCTTTGTATCTATTTCTATACTAGCCCCATAATTTTCAAGTATTCTTCTAGATCTTACATACGCATATTGAATATATGGTCAACTATTCCCTTCAAAACTCATAAAATCATCCCAATCAAATACAACATCTGTATCTCTTGATTTTTTTAAATATCCATATTTTATTGCTCAAATTCAAATTATTTTTGATAGATCTTTTAACTCTTCTCAAACTATATCATCTCTTTTTTCAAGTATAATTTTTGCTGCTCTTGCTTCAGCGTCATCAAGTAAATCATCTAATTTTATAATTCTTCACTTTCTGGTACTCATAGCACCATCTTTTAGTGATATAAATCAGTTATGAGCATGAAATAATTCTGTATTTTGTGCCCATTTAGCTTGCTTAGCTATTAAAAAAGCTTGTTTTAAGTGTAGTTGTTGCCTAACATCTACAAAATAAACTATTTTTGAAGGATTCCAATTATCTATTCTATATTTTATAGCAGCAAGGTCTGATGCTAAATATCAATGTGTTCAGTCTCTTTTTTGTAAAATACAACTAGGTATTTTTAATTCTTCATCAAAAACTACTCAAACAGAATTATCTTCATTTTTTGTAGCTATACTTTTTTCTATTAATTCATTAACTATATATTCCATATCCCATTTTAAATCAGGATAATCTTCCATTTTTTCTAATCATAATCATTCATAAAAACTCTCCCCTATATTATAATCTGGTTTTATATTTAATCTATCTAGTTGTACTTGCATAGAGTCAATAGAGTATCTAGTAAACTCTTTCCAAAACTTCATAGAATCTTTATTTCATTCAGATAATAGTTTAAACTCTTTTCTATATTCTTCATCTAGGTGACTATGTTTCTCTGCTTCTGTAGTAGCTTTTATATATAGTTCAAGTAAGTGATTAATTGCATTTTCTTTTAATTTTTCTTCATTCCCCCAGTTTTTGTATGCTGATATAAGTTTACCAAAAATAATCCCCCAATCTCAAATATGACTATCTGATACTACATTGTATCATTGTTTTTTGTACAAATTAACAAGAACCTGTCCTTGGTTTGGTGTACACATATGCCCTATATGCATAGGTTTTCATACATTTGCTCAGATATAATCAATAAATATAGTTTTTTCAGATCAGATATTTTCTACTAAGTTATCTTTTTTTGAATATAGTTCATTGAATTGTCATACATAAATATCTTTGTTTACTTTTATATTTAAATATGGTCCTGCAGCATTTGTTGATTCTATAGAATCATTTGAATCAAGTAAATCTTTTAATTCTCAAGCTATTTGTGCTGGATTTTTCTTTAAATCTCTAGACAATACAAAACAACCAAAAGCAAAATCTCCTAATTGTTTTTTTGGTGGTAATTCTAATTTTATTAAATCCAAATTTAAATCTAGATCATAGTTATCTAAAATTATTTTTTGTATTATTTTCTTTAAAGATTCTTCCATTTTTAAATTATTTAATATTTATTATTTTTTATGATTATAATCAAAAAAGCAAAAAGTAAAAAATAATTTATAAAAATCTTGACTTTTATTTTTTTTTGCTAGTATATTAAATACAATTATGGTTATAAAAAAGTATTTTATATAACTAGACTTATACATTTACACAAAATAATGAATACAAATAAAAGAAGAAACTTTTTTACTCTAGATTTAAAAGATTATTATAAAACTGATTCTCTAAATATTTCTAGAGCAAAGGAAATATTAGATAATGATCAGCTTCTGATAATAACAGGAATGAGACACAATGGAATAAATAACTTCATAAAAGAATTTATAAATTCTACAGATTCAGCTAGTAGTTATTTTTACTTCAATAGTTCTTTAGAAGATCCAAATATAGAACTAGATGATAAATATATATCTTTTTTACTAAATGAGTACTCAAGATTATACAAAAAACCAAAATATATAGCATTACAAAATATATCAAAAGTAAAAGGAATAAAGGATTTTATAACAGAGGTATATAAATCTGGGATAAAGACTATGATTGTATGAAATGATATAAAGGTTTGAGGTATAAAAGAGATAGAGATTTTTAGTGATATGAGTATTACAAAAGAAAATATAGATACAAAACTAAACTATTGAAATATAAAAGAAATAGACTCTTTGGATAGTATTAAATTAAAACAAAAATTTTTAGGATTAATTAAAAGTGATATATTTTTCGTAAATATTTTTAAATACTTTTCTATAAAAAACTTTGATTTATATAACTCTACTTTATCATTTATAGCAAAAAACGACTCTTTTATTTCTCTAAGAGAGATTCAAAAGCAAGTAAGTAGTTTTTGTAATATTTCTCTAAAGACTACGATTGATTATATAGATTTCTCTCTTCAGACTAAGATAATCAAAAAGGTTTCTAAGTTTAACATAAAAACAAATAAAGCTTCAAGTTCAAAAGCAAAGTATTATTTTACTGATAATGGTATCAGAAATTGTTTATCTGATTTTAACTTAGATAAAGATATACTTACAGAAAACCTTATTTTTAACAAACTGGAGTATAACAATTTTAATGTTTTCAGTGGTTATAATTGAAAATTTAATTTTAGTTTTTACTGAGAAAAGGATTCTTTTAAGATTTATGTTCATATTTCAAAACAGGATACAAAGGAAGAGTTAAAAAAAGAGGTTAAGAAGCTTCTAAAGATTTGAGATAACAACAACAAGTTTTTACTTGTAAATAATTTAGAAAAGTTTTGAATTAGAAAAACTGAATATGATACTGTAAAAATAATGGATATAACTGATTTTCTTACAAACTAAAGAAACTAAAAAAACAAGCCTATGGCTTGTTTTTTTAGTTTATATCATCATAACTATTTACTCTTTCATATCATTCAGCTTCTTGTCTTCAATAATCTCTTGTTGTTTCATTATAATATAGTGAACTTAATATACCATCTCTCAACTGAGTAGCTGCTTCATCTGTAAATCAAATTCATCTTATTATTTCATTTATATCATCTTTTCTTTTTCCTTCATTTATTATTAAATCTCTAATTTCATTTACTATATTATCATTAATTTCTGTAGGAAAACCATCTTCATTAACAGGAATTCTTCACATATTTCTTCAATTTATTTCTATTTTCATTCTTCAATTCTCTATATCTCAAGTACTATAAAAATCTTCATTAGGTCTATTGTATTGAGAATCAGATCTATTATTTTCTCATGTATTTTCAAAATATCTAGCTAATCATTCAGCATCTTTTGATCTT
Source organism: uncultured Candidatus Peribacteria bacterium (assembly GCA_964344155.1). Classification (GTDB taxonomy): domain Bacteria; phylum Patescibacteriota; class Gracilibacteria; order BD1-5; family UBA6164; genus UBA6164. Next base: position 8,124 of record CAYFMG010000014.1, read on the forward strand.
AATTGATCATTATAAATATTTTGTCCATATGAAGTAGTAATTTTTCATGCATCACCAGCAGCTTTAAATTCTCTATGAAAATCAACTTCATTTCTAGCAGCTTTAACTGCTTCATACATATCTTCTCAAAAAATCTTTTTTATCATTTCTAAGAATTGTTTTCTAGATGAATCATTTCTTAATGTTGATGTTAAATCTCTTACATGTTCTCTCATTTCATTAATATATTCTTCTCATTGAGCTTTTGAATTAACTCAAGTATGTCTAGCATTAACAGAGTTCATTCATGAAGCAGATGTTTTAGCAAAAGGTGATACTTCATTTCACCACTCTGTTCATCTTGAAGTATAGTGGGAATCTATACTAGTTTTAACTGCTCAGGCTGCACTTGAAAGCTCTGTTGCACTTTTTCATCAGAACACTGGCATGTTCCCTGGTGCTGAGGCAACAATACCTCATACCTTTGAACCAAAATCATAAATTGGTTGTGTGATTGTCTTTGTAATCTCAGATGTTCTCATCGCTGCCATGATAGCTCACCGTAATACTATAATACCAAATACCTTTAATATTAATGTACCAATAACTCATAAAGCACCAGTTCATCCTTCCTCAATAGTATCTAAAAATCCAGTAACATCATCTGCTGATAAGTTAGACATATTTCATTTAATCTCAAGAGAAAAGTTGTTACCAAGAGTTATTATATTATTCTTACCATCAATTACAACATTACCATCTCATCCTGACTCAACAGAAGTCATTCATTGCCCTATAACATATATAAACAATAAACCAAAACTCAATGCCAACATAACATAAACAGGCACAAGAGCTAGTGAGATAAATTCTTTTACATTAAACTTAGAGAAAAAACCTTCTCAAGCTCAATCCTTTTTATCAAAGAAATACATAAGTCAGAATACTGGAGACATCATAGTATATATCCAAATATAAACTCATCTAATTAATAATACCATTCATAATGTTATAAAAAGTATTCAATAAACTATAACAAATATAAAATCAAATCATATTTTTACAACTAAATCTCAAAATGTTTTTATGTTTCAATTATTAATCTGACTTCTTGTAATATTATCAATACTATCAAATGATAAGATACCATAAGTATATAATGATACTATTCCAAAAATAGAACTTATAGAATTTGAATCAGCTGCTGCCGTAGAAGAATTAATTTTATCACAACGAATATAGTCATCTGAAGAGGTTGAACTAGTAGTTTTTGTTCCAGTTGTTTGTGTTTGTGTTTCTGTTGCAGTATCTTTTTTTGCTGCACTATCTGATGAATTACCAAATGTAGTTAAATCTAAATAACACTTACTAGGAAGAGAAATATTTTTCATATTAGTCCCATATTCTTTAAATGTATCAAAAGGTAAAGTAAGAGATGATACCGTTAATACAGCTGCAATAGAAAGAATAAATTGAACTAAAAACCAAGAAAAAGGTACAATCAAAACTCATACAATAAATTTTGGTAATGCTTGTTTTAATTGATATTGATCAGCATTTTTTCAAATAATATTCATAAATGCTATCCAAATTAAGATAAGAGCAAATACAAAATATACTACATTTGAAACCAAAATCCATATTTTGTTAAACTCATCAGTCATACCAAAAAAGTTCCCATTATACCATTCAGGTGAAAGAAAAACTGTTGCTAAGTAAGTAAAAAGAGCTAGTCAAACTCAGATTCACTGCATTAATCAGTTAATAATATCTACAAAGTCTTGCCCATCTGTATCATCTCCTGCTCCTCTTGCAAAAGCAAAATCTCCTGATACTCAAAATAGAGCTAGAAATAAAACGATATAACAAAATATTTTTTTGTTTTGTTTAAAAAATTGGCTTATATTTGAAAAAATCATTTTTTATAAGTTAAGTACAAATTAATTATTAGTTTTATTTTAACACACTTTTTGTTATCTTGCAAAAAAAACTAGATTATTTTCTCTAATCTAGTTTTTTTCTTAGTAATTCGTTAAAAATCTTCGGATTTCATTGTCATTTTGATGCCTTCATACATTGTCATACAAAAAATCAAAATATGTTTGTATTTCATGCTTTATAATCATCTACTTGTTTTGAACAGTTAGCTATAACTTCATCAACAATAGCCTCCAATGCTCACATATCATTTTTTTGTCTTAGATTATTTTCATCTACTATAATATCAGCTTCTCAACCATTATTAAATAATTCTTCTATTACTTGTTTTGAATTAGTTGATGATAACTCATCTTTATTAACCAATTCTATAACTTTAGCTAATTCTTTTATTTCAAATTTTAAATCTCATATTCCATTTATATCATCAGACTCATTAATCATAGCTAGTAATATAGTTGTTATATAACTACATGATTTCTTAGGATCTTTTGTTAACTCTACTAATTCATCAAAATATTCACTTAAATCTCTAGTTGTAGTAAGCAATCTAGCATCATCACTACTTAATTTGTATTCTTCTAAATATTTTAATCTCTTTTCTATTGGTAATTCTGGTAAACTAGCTCTAGCTTCTTCTATAAACTCATCGTCAAGTACTAATTCTAATAAATCTGGTTCTGGGAAATATCTATAATCCATTGCATCTTCTTTTGATCTTTGTGTTCTTGATGTTCAAGCATCATCATCCCATCATCTAGTTTCTTGATCTACAACTCATCATGACTCAAGTATTTTTATTTGTCTTTTTGATTCATGATCTATAACTCTACCTATAGCAGAAAAACTATTTACATTTTTTGTTTCTGTTCTATTTCATAGCTCTGTTGATCCTTCTGGAGCTAAAGATATATTAACATCACATCTTAATTGTCATTTTTCCATATCAGCATCACTTACTCCAGCTGCTCTCATTAGCTTTTGTAATTCTTTTAAAAATTCCATTACTTCTTCTTTTTCATGGAAAACTGGATCTGTAACTATTTCCATCAAAGGACTTCATGCTCTATTATAGTCACAAAGAGTTTTTCCTCATGCATGTATAAGTTTTCATGCATCATTTTCTAAATGCATATGGTGAATAGCAAACTCTCTTACTTGTTCATCTACAATTACTTTAACACTTCATTTTCAAACAATTGGTTCATATAGTTGTGTTATTTGATATGCTGTTGGATTATCTGGATAGAAATATGTTTTTCTATCAAATCTAGAATTTTTATTTACTTCACATCACATCATCATTCATCAAATAAGTCACAATCTTACAACTTCTTTATTTAAGGCTGGTAACATTCATGGAAATCACATACATACTGAACAAGTATTAATGTTTGGTTCTGACGCTAAAGCTACAGCATTTTTACAAGAACAAAACATTTTTGTTTTTGATTTTATTCTCACATGTATCTCAAGTCATATAGTTTTTACATATTTTGTCATATCGTTTCCCTTAATTAAATTTTAAATAATCAGCCTTAATATATCTATTTCTAGTTATTTTTCAATTATTTTTTTATTTTTTCTTGATTTTATTAAACATTGGATTAAAATGGTCTTTGCTTTTTATATTTTTAAATTAAAATAATGGAAATTCAAATTAAGATACATATAGGTAATGAATTAACTGAATCTAAAGAAGTAGTAGAAAGAATAGTTTGAGAAAACTTAGAAAACAAACTAGATCACTACTTAAACAAATTTACTAAACCTGATGCTGAATGAACTATTGAAATAACTACTGATAAAAACAAAAAAGGGTTATTTGATGGTAAGATTCAAGCTAATCTTGATGGTCACTCTTACAGATTTGAAAGAGAAGATTATAAAAATCTAGATGATTTAATTAATCATTTATTTGATCACTTTAAAGAAGCTCTTAGTAAAGAAAAATAATCCCTCAGTCCTTCGGACAGCTCCCTTTAATTCTAAAGGGAGCCTTTTCTATTTGTTTTTTTAATAACTAAAATCAATTTTCTTCCTTTAGAATTAAAGGAAGTACCACGAAGTGGGGATGGATTATTATTTTTTATTTTATCATTTCTTTTAATATATAATCTAAAAGAAGTACTCATGAGTTTGTTAAACAAATCTTTTCATTTTTTTCTTGTAAAAGTCAATTATCTAAAAAATAATTGATTTTTTTTGTATTTAATTTTTCTATTTGTTTTTTTGTTAATCAATTAGTTCTTAAAGAAAACATAATGTTTTCTAAAAATATATCATCTTTATTTAATTTTTCTTTTATTACTCATTTTCAAGAATAATAATCTATAAACTTTTCACTATTACTAAATCTTTCTCAATTAATAAGTCAGTGAGCTCATAATCAAAATGCTAACATCTCTGAATGATTCCAATATGCTTTATTATGTTTACATTCAAATCACTTCTTTGCAAAATTAGATATTTCATATCTATTAAATCATTTTTCTTTTAAAAAACCACTTACTTGCTCGTATTCTTCTAAATAATCATCTTCTCAGATAGATAAATGTTCCCATAACTCAGGATAATAATACTCTTCTAGCATATAAACAGAGAGATGATTAATAAAACTATATTTTCATAATAAATATTCTATATCTTTTTTTACTCATCATTTTTTTACATATGGTAGTCATATAATAAAATCTAAACTAAGATTATCAAATCATTGCTTATCTATATGATTTAGTGCTTCTATCACATCTCCTTTCTCTCATCTTCATATTTCTGTTAGAGTTTTATTATTTAAACTCTGTACTCATATACTTAATCTATTAACTCATAATTTTTTCCATCATATTAGATTTTCTTTTGTTATAGTTACAGGAGTTGCTTCCATATTTATTTCTATATCATCTGAAAAACCATATTTATTTTTTAATTCATCTATAATAGTTTTTAATTGCTTTAAACTTAAAACACTAGGTGTTCATCAACCAAAATAGATAGACTCTAAAAGTCCCCCCTTCCTTACTAAGGAGGGGGTTAGGGGGTGGTTTTTTATTTCTTCTATTAAATGATTTATATATAAATCAACTTTTAACTTATCAATATTTCAAAAAGAAGCAAATTTACAATACTTACACTTACTACTACAAAAAGGAATATGTATATAACAAAAATTAGTCACAAGATTTTGATAAATTTTCTAAAGTAGATATTTTATTAGCTTTACAAATAATACTAGTCCTGAATTTCTCAAAACTACTCACTGAGTTTGTAGAATTATCTAATATAGAATTAATTTCTCTATCATAAATATTTTTTATTCATTTATCAAAACTTGATAATTCATAATCCTCTGAATAAAAATCTTTTAAAGCTATGTTATATTTTGCATCTATTTTTTTGTCTAGTTTATCAGACTCTAAAGATAATAAAGCAGGTAGGTAATAACTAAACTTTTCAAGATAACTCAAAGCTCAAATATCACTAGATAAATATGATAAAAACTTATTAGCTAACTCAGTGTTTTGAGAATCTCTATTCATAACAAAGTAATTATAATTAACTAGAGTTTTCCCTGCTCATGAATAATAATGAGGAAAAGCTGAAGCTAATAAAAAGTTTTTACTAAATCATTTTTCATCTATTTCTTTTATTAAACTAGGATATCAAACTACCATAAAAGTTTCTCACCTAGAAAATAAATCTATAGAGTTTTGTCACATATTACTCAATTCCATAAACCTAGAATCATATTGATTATATCAATCTGTATCTCAATAAAGTAGATATGATGCTAAACCCTGCTTTAATTTAGCTCAAGTTATATCAGATAATCAGCTAACACCATCTTCCAACATAAAAAATTGAGCAACTATATCTCAAGCATAAGGAACAGTAGAACCGTTTCAGATTCAAATAGGTACTATATTTTTCTTTTTAGCCTTTAATTCAGATACTATATTATTTAATCAAGATAAACTCTCTAAGTCTGAATTTTTTACATATCTTCTATTATAAAATATCCCTAAAGTTTCATATCACACTGGAACTCATGCTAAAAACTCTTTTATATTTTCTCACTCTCCAGATCTTAATATTAAATCATCAGCAAAAACTCATTTGTATTTTTTTCTAAAATCATTTGGATTAATTACACTTGGATCTATTCATAATACTTGACTAGAAAAAGCAGAATCTCTTTCATTATTATTTAGTACAAAAATATCAGGAGCCTTATCTGCTGCTATCGCTGCTGTTAAAGCATAACTATAATCATCATAATCAGAAAAAGATTCTATATTTATGATTTTACTTTTGTATTCTGGATATACTTTTTTAAATCCTTCTACAAAGTCTCTTGCTTTTCATACTTCATCACCAACAACCCATATATTAAAAGCACTAGCTGTTTGATTTTCATTATTATTATTTCAACTATTTTTTAATGTAGCAGCGACAAACAAAATAAATACAAGAAAAACTGCTCATATGATTGCAAAGATTAATTTATTTTTATTCATAACTTTTATATATTAGATAATAAGTGCATGTGTATATACATAACCTCTTGTCATCATTTTTCTCATACATTGAAATTCAATTTATATCACTCATCTATTCATAGTTGTTTAGCTACTTTTTTTGCTACCATAAACATTTCTGCTATTAATTCTCTATCTGAGTCATCCAAATGGTTTATCGTTGGGATCTCTTTTTTGGGAATAATTAAAAGATGTGTTTTAGCTGCAGGATTTATATCTTTTATTACTATAATATCATCTTGCTCATAAACTATATCTGCTGGCATTTCTCTATTAATAATTTTTGTAAAGATTGTCATATTATTAAAAATTAGTAATTAATTTCTTTTGTTTCAAAAGATTCATAGTTTTTTACAGTATTTGTAGAACTAGAACCTGACATAAATATTAATACATATCATAAAATTGATAGTGTTAATAAAACTATTAGTAAAAAATTTGTTACTTTTTTTATGTGTAAAGAAAAAGTTTTAAACTTGTAAGCATGTATTTTTGCAACAATAAACAATCACCATAAAAAAGCTAAAATCAAAGTATATACTCATAAATAAGTCATTAACATAAACTATATAGGTAACAAAATAATTTAAAAACTTGTATATTTTTTATCATAATCATTATAACTTTATTTTTTTTTTTGCAAATTTTAAAATTTTTTGTTATAATAAAACATATTATATAATATTAATTAAAAAATATGTCTCAAATAACACACAACTGAAAAGAATTTAATATATCTGAAGAAACTCTAGCTCAATATAAAGAGTTAGTTGATTTAATCTTGAATACAGAGTCAATGGATGATGATGAAAGACAATATTGGTTTGACATTCTTCCTTCAATGACTGATGAACAAATTGATAGACTTTTTAATATCTTGGATACTGAAAAAAAGAAATTAGAAAAACTAGAAACAAAATATCAAGATGAAATAAAAAATCTAAATGAAAAACATTTAATCGAATGGCAAGAATTCCAAATGAAAGATTCTAAGAAAAAAATTAAAGAAGAAGAAGCTAAAGAAAAAAAAGAAGATGCTGAAGATGTTCTAGAAATGCTTGAAGATTTATAATAAATAAAAAAGACCGGTCTGTAGACCGGTCTTGTTTTTTCAAAGGGCTAAAGCCCTCTGTTAACAAACTGTCAACAAGGTGGCTTTAGCCCCTTGTTTTTTTAACTTTCTTTTTTATTTTAAATCTTTTTGTCTTATTTTATTAAGTAAGTTTTTGAATTTTCTTACTTTTCATAAAATTCAAACATATAAATCAATTGCATTTTCTTTTACCTCATCTATAATTTCAGTATAAAAAGGTTCTACATCTATATCCATATCTAAAACATCCCTAGCGTATTCTAAAGCATCATGTCTACTTCTTAAGAATATATTTTCTTTTCAAATATGTTCCATAAATCATGTTCTCTCAAATGATTTATATACTTGTCTTTTAACTCTAGAGAATAATACTTTGATTCCTGCTTTTTCAAAACCATCATATAGAGTTTCTAATACTTCTAATCATGATGCATCAATTTCAGATATTCATTCCATATCAATAACAATCAATTTCATATTTTGCTTAGATGAAACAGCTTTTAATAGTTTTCACTCAAAGTATCAACAATTAGCAAAATATAGTGGTCATTGGAAACCATATACTCAAACATCTTTACTTGTTTTTAGATTAAAAATTTCAGCATCTCTTAAATCATTTCAATACCATCCAAACTCAACAAATCTAGGAGTCATACTACGATATATAAAGAATGTTAATGATAATATAACTCATAATATAAGACCATTTTCTAAGTGAGGTGCAGTTATTAATGTAGCAAAGAATACTATTATAGCAATAATACCATCATGTTTTTGAACTTTCCAAGCTTGAACTATAGGTTCAACTTTAACAAGTCCTGCTACAGCTACCATTATAACAGCAGCTAATGTTGCTTGTGGTAAATGATAAAGAAGAGGTGTTAAAAATAACAAAGTAATTCATACTAACAAACCTGTAACTACTGAAGAAAAACCTGTTTTAGCTCAAGATGAGAAATTTACAGCACTACGAGAAAAAGATCAACTAGCAGCATAACCTTGGTTTACAGAAGCTGTTATATTTGCAAGTCATTGCCCTATTAATTCTCTATTTGCAGATATTGCATGTTTTGATTGTGATGCCATAGCTTTTGCAACACTTATAGCTTCTGCAAATCATAATATAGCAATTGTTAATGCTGGGAAAAGTAGTTTATTAAATACTTCTTTCATTTCTTCCCATGACAAACTAGCTAGAGGAAAAGTAAAATCTGGTAATCATTTAGGAATAGTTCATACAACCATTCATCCTTGTTTTTCAAATTCTAGATACCAAGATAATAGTGTAAATAATACAACAACAACTAATACTCATGGTATTTTTGCAAAGTATTTTTTTAAATAAGCTAATATTAATATTGTTCAGATTCATATAAGAAAAGTAAGCATATGTGTATCTGTAACTGATGCCTGCATTATATTAGCAATTTCTTGATACTTATGTTCTGCTTTATCTAGAGTAAATCATGTAGATAATGTTTGTCAAAAACTTAAACCAAATAGTTTATTTAATTGTGATGCTCATATAACTATAGCTGCAGCATTTGTAAATCATACTATTACTGGATGAGATAAAAAATCAACTAGTTTTCACATTTTGAAAACTCACATAGTAAATTGTATCAATCATACTATAAGTGCTATTATTGCAGCATATGCAGCGTATCAAACTGGTCATGTTATAGCTAATCATTCTAATGATGTAGCTGTAAGAAGTGATACTATTGCTACAGGTCAAGTTGCTAATTGTCTAGAACTTCACCATAAAGCAGCTATCATAACAGGTAGAAATGAAGCATATAACCCATAGTAAGCTTCAAGTCATGCTAACTGAGCATATGCCATAGATTGAGGAATAAGTACTAATGCTACTGTAATTCAGGCTATTATATCAGCTTTTAATACTTCTTTATCTTTTAATTCTGGTAGCCATTCCAAAAAAGGAAAAGCTTTTGTTTTCATGAAATTTAATATCTTTTTTGTTTTTGTTTCCATAAAAAAATAGTTAATTAATAAAAATTTAATTAACTATTTGTATTCATTTTTTTCGTTTTTGCAAAAGTTTTTTAATAAATTGTTTTTTCTACAATTTTTCTAAAAAACTTCCGTCTCTATTATCAACTATTTTGTATCATTTTTCTAATAACTCATCTCTTAATTTATCTGCTAGATCAAAGTTCTTTTCTTTTTTTGCATTATTTCTAAGTTCAAATTTTTCCTGTATATCTTCTGGTATTTCTAATCCTGAGTCTAATATTTCAAAATCAATTATTCAAAGAACTTGATTTAGTGTTTCTAACATATCTTTTATAGAGTTTAGTTCTTCTTCTGAAAAGTCTTTTTCTCTTATCCCTGTATTTATAAATTTTAAAAATCTATGAAATACAGCTAAAGCTTCTGGCATGTTAAAATCATCTTCTAGGTGATAAGTATATTCACCTATTAAGTCTTGCATATATTCTCTGAAATCTCTACTAATTCCTGATACTTCTTTTTCTGAAGTATTTATTTCTCTATCTATTGTTTTTAATGTTTCATCTATAGAGTTAATAGTATTTATATTGGCTTCTAATTTAGAAAAACTAAAATCAATACTGGAATTGTATTTAGCATTTACAAAACCTAGTCTAATAGCTCTATATAAAACTGACTTATTTGTAGTAGAAAACTTTTCTTCTATATCCTTTAACCTATAAAAGTTATTTAAAGATTTACTCATTTTTTTTCAATCGACCATTAGGTGTCATGAGTGTATCCAGTATTTAGAAAACTCTTTTCTTGTACAAGCTTCACTTTGAGCTATTTCATTTTGATGATGAGGAAATATTAAATCAACTCATCACATATGTATATCTATTTGAGCTCAAAATACTTTCATATTACAAGCACTACATTCTATATGCCAACCAGGTCTTCATTTTACATTTATTTTTTTTCCGTTTATTTCAAAATCTTCTTCCCAAAAATTTTCTCAATCAGTTTCTTTCCAAGCTTTCCATAAAACAAAATCTGATACTGAGTCTTTTTCATACTCATCATTATCTATTCTTACTCATGATTTCATTCAATCCATATCTAGATTTGCAAACTTACCGTATTTTTTGAATGATTTAACATCAAAATAAATACTTCCATCATCAGACATGTAAGCATGTTTTCTTTTTAGCATAGTATTTATCATTCTAACCATTTCTGGTATTAGAGTTGTAACTGGTACTATGTTATCAGCTTTTGTAATTCAAAGTTTTTCTATATCTTCTAAAAAGAGTTTAGTATATTTTTGTGTAAATGACTTTAAATCTTCTCAAGCTGCCATACTATCTCTAATTGTTTTATCATCTACATCTGTGATATTCATTGTAGAGTTAACATTGTAACCCAAAAATCTAAGAGTTTTTACAACAACATCTTCAAATACAAATGCTCTCAAGTTTCATATATGTGCGTAATTATATACTGTTGGTCCACAATAGTATACTTTTACTTCATTTTGTTTTAATGGCTTAAAATCTTCTACTTCTCTTGTTTTTGTATTATAAAATTTCATATTATTTCTTTTTCTTATTATTATTTAAAACTGCTTCTGCAACTTTTGCAGGATTCATATAATGTCTAATATTTCAATCAATTTTAACATTTGGTCACTCTTTACATTTTCACATACAAGGACTTTCTTCTATAAATACTTTTTCTAGGTTAAATCTAGTTTTATCATTTTTTAGTCTTGTAATAATATATTCGCTGAACCTATCAGTACAAGTTTTTCAAGTACAAATACTTATTTTCATAATTTTTTTATTTATATGTTAATTTAGTTATCCCTCAAAAATCATTAGCAAACCACATATCTCAAGAATCATCTTGAACTACAGAATATATACAATTACTAACAAGTCAATTGTCTTTTGTATAATTAGTCCAATTTTCTCAATCAAATTTACTTACTCATGAGTAATAAGTAGCAAACCACATATTACCATCTCTATCCTGAAATATATTATTTACTGTATTTCATGCTAATCAATCTTCTTTTGTAATACTTTCCCAGCTCTCTCAGTCAAACTTACTTACTCATTTATCTGTAGCAAACCACATTCTTCCATCTTCATCCTGAAATATATCATTTATTGTATCATTAATTAAACCTTCTTTTGTTGTAAAAGATTCCCATTTATTTTTTCAATCAAATTTACTTACTCATTTTTTTGTTCAAAACCATTTGTTTCCATCTTTATCTATATGTAAAGACATAACTATATTATAAACAAGTCAGTGTAGTGTAGTATATGTTTTCATTTTTTTACCATTATACTTACTTACTCAGAAATCTGTTACAAACCAAATATTACCATCAGGGTCTTCATCTATTCACAAAATCATGTCACTTGCTAATCCATCTTTATACTTATATATTTTCCAATTTTCTCAATCAAATTTACTTACTCATCATTTTGCTGCAAACCATAGATTTTCATCACTATCTTTAAATACTCTTGTTACCATATTATGGATTAATCAATCACTTTCACTATATGTTTTCCATGTTTTTCAATCATAAATACTTGCTCATCATGCTGTTGATGCCCATATATTTCCCTCTCTATCCTTGTATATTCTTTGTATAAAATCACTATTAAGTCCATCTGTTTTGTATGTTTTCCAATTTTCTCAATCAAAACTACTTGCTCATGCTTTTGTTGCAAACCATAAAACACCATCATCATCTTTATAAACAGAATTTACAAATTCACTAACAAGTCAATCCTTTTTGCTGTATGTTTTTCATTCTATTTTTATTCAGTCTTTTGTTTCATCAAAACTTATAGTATTATTAGCTTTTAATAATTCTACTTTGTCTTTTATATCAGCATCATTTGTATTGTAGCTTTTCCATATTTTGTTATCAAATGAATTAACTCATCATTTTGTTAAAAACCATATAACTCAATCTTCTTCTTGATATGCTTTTTTTACATTATTAAATACTAAACCATTTTCTATAGTGTATATTTCCCAGTTTTCTCAATCAAAACTACTTGCTCATCATTTTGTTAGAAACCATATTTTTCCATCTTTATCTTTAAAAATAGAGTTTACATAATCATTTGCTATAGTTGTATAGGTGTTTGATTTATTATATGTTTGCCAATGCTCTTTTTTTTCTATTTCTGTAATGTTATCTTCTTCATTTAAAACTAATGCTCATGTAGCATATTTTTTTGTTTCTATTTTTTCTTCTGTTTTTTCTTCTCAACATGAAACTAAAATAAAAATAGATGATAATAATATTATAAGTTTTTTCATTTTTTTATTAAATAGTTATAAACGGTGCTAAAATAAGTCTATTGTTTTCGTTTTCACAAAAATCATTTTTTAAAAAGTCTAGATTTAACTCACTTCTATATCAAGCATTTCATCTTTGAATCATATTGTATCAAACTGTTTTTACTTTGTAATGAATATCATATCTATTACATGTTCTAGGACATATGTCATCTGTAGCATACATTCCTCTAGCTGGATTTTCTATTGCACTAGTGTCACATAGCCTTCAAGTAAAAATTAAAGCCCAAGGGTAATATAAATCAATTCATGTATCATTAGACTTATACAAATCTTCTCTTTTTTCCATATAATCTATAGCTACTCTTTTTATATTATATTTATCTAAAAAGTTTCTATATATATCTAGGTTTACTTCTGAACTACAATAAAATTTCATTTGCCATTTTACTATTTCTTCTCTTAATGCTAATTTTTCTTGCTCAGTTTTATTTTTTATAAGTTCTCATGCTGGATGAGCTTCATATCAATATGTATCTATTAAAGGTGTTTTTAATAATTTATGTATAACTCTTCAAAAAGATATTTTTAGGTTTGTATATTTTGTAGAAAGTAGTCTTAAAGCTCATAGGTCATTAACAACTACTTCTATGGGATTTTTTATTTTCAGATTATTCAGATATTCTAATCATTCTTCTAGTCTTTCAAGCATTTTATCTCAAAGATAAGGTGTTACCAGAGTAAATGTTCTTACTTTATGAGGTGGAAAATTTTTATTAAACTCTCCAAATTTTTCTATTGCTTGTTCTAGTTCTATTTTTGTTGGTACTAAAAATTCACAGTTATCACTTCAATAATAGATTCAATCTATTTTATTAAAACAATCTGGTCAAAATTTCTTTTTTATTTCTCTTATTGCCATGAAGTTTACTTCATATTGTGGAGAGATTGTTTCTGCTAATTCTCATGGAAAATTTTGCATAAAAAAAGAAGCTAAATCTCTATCTTTTTTTCATTGTGATAATAACTTAGCTTTATTTAATAAATCAAAATATTCTAAATTTGTTCAAAGGTGTATATATAGGTTCATGTTATTTTATTATTTTAAGTAACTCTCATTTATCATGTAGTGTTTTTATTTCATCATATCCTCAAAGTAGGTTTTGTTTTGATACTTCGCCATTAAATATTTGAGGTACTGTTCTCATTCATGTTGTGGTTGATAGTTCTACTATTTTTTCTGGATGTCATGTAATATCAATTACTTCATATTTTATATCCAAAGATGTTAATAGGTTTTTTGCCATATCACAATACGGGCACATGTCTGACGATACTATTTTTATCATTTTTTCTTTTATTAATATATAAAGTCTACTTTTATAACTTTGTTTCAAAATCTTTTTGAGTTTTCAGCTTCTCTAACACAAGATACTCAATCAAATTCCCTAAATCTATCTAGTATTTCATTATAATCTACTTGTTCTCATTCAAAGCTAGCAAGTTCATATACTCATTCTTCATATTCTGAAGAAAATATTTTTAATTTTTCTTCTGTTTCTATTGATATATCATAATTAACTAGTTCTCCAAATTTTTCCTCAAGCATTTCAACGATTCACTTACTTGTTTTTATTTCAGTTTTTCATGATACATATAATACTTTATTCCCTTGCTTTGAGAGATTTTCTACGTATTCAAAATCAAGTCAAGATATATTAGGGTTTCATTTTATTGTTATATTCCCTGCAAAATTATTCATTGTTTGTTTATATTAATTTTAATTCATTTCATTATATATAATATATTGTTTTTTGCAAATTGATACAAAAAAAATACCTCTCATCTGAATCTTCTCTCCTTAACAGGAGAAAAGGGCTACATTGTAATTAGGTTTTGTAGCCTCTTTCCCCTGACAAGGGGAGAGAATTCAAGAGAGAGGTATTCCCCTACCTTGCATTAGCATACTTAAATGGTGCTTCAGCAAAGGCTATGTATATAATATTATTACCATTTCCATTTACAGGAGTATCTGCTGCACGAAGTTTAAATCAGTTTGATAAAAAGTCGAAATAAGCATCACCTGTATATTCTGCTGCATCTGAAGATGCTATTAATTGAGCTGTTTGTATATTTCAATCTGTATCACGTGAAGAATCAAATATTCTCCAGTGTTCTGAAGCATTTATATTTTTAACCATCACATACTTAGGTTTAAACCCTGTATAAACAAAAGCTCCATCAGCATTTCCATTACCTGTATAACTTCATATCTTACTATACCCAGGTACTGAGTGGAATAGATAAGCTATATAATCATTTCATAAAGAGTTTACAGATCATCCATGATTAACACTATAGGTTGATGCTGTTATATTATGATATTCTGTACCACTTGCAATTTCTGAATTTGTTCTATCTAATCCTAAATAATTAGTACTTGATTGTATAGATAGTGCTTGTACTAACCAAATATCAGTATTTGTTCTTCATTTTGTGATAATTAAATCTGGTTTTTTACTTAAACCATGTCATATAGATACACTACTTGATCAATTTCAACTATACCCAACTATACTAAACCCTGCAGTTGGATTAGCACTTACTTGAGCTGTTGTAGTTCAATCTGTATTCGTAACTGCAGCTCATCCTGCTTTCCAGTTCCATGCTACCATTGCATGAGAAGCCCCATTTACTCTATCAGAATATCCTAAGTCAAATCAATTAGAATTAAAACCAGTAAGTGTATTCACATCAGTCCATTCTGCCCAAGTAGTATCAGAAGTTATAGGCTTTTGAACTCATCTTATAGTATCAAAAACTTGATGCTCTTTTACAATACTTCTATTTTTAATCCAAACAAAATCTGGTCCAAAATCTAAGCCACTTACAGTTTGATTTGAAGCATTCCCAGTATAAGTCAACACATCAAAGTGTTTACTTGGGTCTTTGATTGTTGGTGTTGGTAGGTTGGCTGTTGATAATGTTTTATATCCTGTTGGTGGACAATATTTAAAATATCATTCAGCTCAGCTACAATATGTTAATCCTGCCTGTCATCATTGACCAAAGTTTACTAACCATGTAGAATTACTATGCCCAACCTTTGCATACCAATCATTTGAAGAATAAACACTGTTAGTATCTGTATTTACCAATACTCAATTTTTATAAAATGAAATAATACCATTAATTGAATCTATTGCTACACCTATAAGATCACCTGTTGTATACAATGGCATAGAGTATGTATTTGGTATTCATGTACCATTTCTTTCAATATGATCATATTCGTAATCAACTCTAAATGAATTGATATTAGCATTACTCATACCATTCAGTGTTGCTTTTGAAAAACCTATCCAATCAGCCGTACTTTCATTAACTAAATATCATTCAAAATAATATTTACCTCCTCAAGCAGGTATAACTATACTACTTACAGAGTCAGAGTATGTTGTATTTGTTGACCTTAAATTTCATTCACTTAATACTCAAGCACTAGCAACCGGATTCAAAGTAGCAAAGTTGTTACTTGGTGTATCGATCATTTGATCTGTTGCGTCCATGCTATTTACTGACCAAGTATTGTTGTTACCCGACGTATCAGTACCTAGATTCCCACTATTTTTGAATTCTAGTTTATATCAGTTTCCCCCATAACTACCAGTATATTCCTTAGCTCTCCACTCTCCAGTCTCAGCCTCAAATCAACCGAAAGAATCAGGAGCCAATGCTTGTCAATCTATGAAATGAAAATCTGACATATAACCATCCATATAAGCACCTCAACCAAAAGGTGGAGCATAACCTATGTATTGAAGTACAGAATTATTAAATACTGTACAATCTGCATTTTGTGATGGATAAGTAGCTGTATCAAAATCTGTAATTTGTTCACCATTAACATATAACTTCATTCTGTCTGATGCTGTAGCCTTGGTTGTATCAATAGATAAAGTTAAATGATACCAAGCTGATGGATCACGGAATACTTGACTCGTAATTAATTCAAAATTAAACGATCCTGTATGATCATAAATTCTAATCTTACCTCCATTAGTTACATTATCAATAAAAACAAAACTATTATAAGATGTACCACTTGCCCAGTAACCATAAAATACCTTATTTGTATTTATATTACCATTTTTAAACCAAAATGAAAATGTCATAGTTTTTCTATTACCCGCTGAAGGTGTTCTGCTTAAATGCGCACTATCATCATCATTAAATCTTAGTGAGTTTGTTATTGTTTTTGCTGTTGCACATGTATTCCCATCTATTATTTGCCCTGAGTTACATGTCCAAACACACGCTGGTATTGTAGGCCGTCCACTTGACTATGTTTGTGTAACTTGAGCTATAACAGCTGTTGTTCATGATGGTACTCATGATGAATCACAATTAACTGTTCTTGTATCACTTGTACATACTGAGTTTTCCATGTGATATCATGTTGTACATGATGTTTCTATACATGTTCCATATGCTGTTCAATCCCATGTTTGTGTTCATGTTCATCATGTTGTTGTACATGATATTACATCTAAATCACATGTTGAGTTGTTTTCATGATATGTTGGATCACATACTATAGATGTTGTACTTCATATATCTTCTAGTGTTCCGTTATTACATCTATATGTATCTGATATCATCTCATCTCAGTTTGAGATTACTGTTGCTCATGTCTTTGTTTGTGTTGTTGTTTGTAAGTGTGATAATTGTGGTATTGAGTGACCATCTTGTGTTGTTGCTAAACATCATGTATAGGTAACTGCTGTTGTTGCTATACTTATACTATCACTTGTTAAACTTTTCTTTGATCAGTAGATCA
>CAYFMG010000015.1:0-25095 GCA_964344155.1 uncultured Candidatus Peribacteria bacterium
AAACTATAGTTTCATTTCATGAAATGCTTCATTATATTGAAAATTGAAAAAAAGTAGTTTTTTCAGCGCCAACTAATGAGCTTATACATCAACAGTATGAGGATTTTATATTGTTTTTACAAAGTGAGAAAAAGCAGGATCTTATTAAAAACTTAGAGCATTCAAAAGCTGATAAAGAGTTGCACGAAAATACTAGTGTAGTGTTTTGTACACATCATAGAGCAGAAAAATTAATAAAGGAAAAATTCTTATCTGAAAATGATTTGATAATAGTAGATGAAATACATATATGAGAAGGGAAAAAATGAGAGAAAAAAGAGCATCTGTATCCTATATATAAATCATCTCATTTACTAAAAGAGGAAAGAATAAGGATAATTTGACTTACAGCAACGACAACAAATAAAGAGGTTTTAGAGGAGAAAATATGAATAGAAAAGTTTTTTTATGCAGGTAAGAAAGAATATTTTATTCCTAAAAATAGACATATTATTGGTCTTGAGCAAGATGAGGATTATAATTCTATAATAGCTTTTATTGAGGAAAATATTATTAGGTCTTCAGCTGTACTAAGGAGGTTTTTGATAAAAAATCAATTTCCTAAAAATCAAATTTCTATATTTTTCGAAAAAGAAATACTTTCTAATAATTTTTTAGATACTAAAAATGATCCGGTAATAGAAGAATTGATAGAAAAAATTGAAAGTATTGAAATTTATTGAGAAAAGTTTTATAAAAAACTTGTATATAAAATAGCAAAATATATACAAATAAGGAAAATGCTTATTAGTAAAAATTATGTAGGTTTATGAACTACTATTAAAAAATATTGTGATGAAGCAGATAATATTTTTTGGTGATATAAAAAAGATTTGTCAGGGTTTTATCATGCTATGTTAAGAATTCTTAGAGAAAAAGTAAGGTATAAAAGACAGCATCCAAAAGAAGAAAAAATGTGGGAGATAATATGTAAAAATAAAGAAAAAAACAATCCTACACTTGTTTATATAAATGATGTTAATAGTTTAGTTTGAATGCTTTGGAAAGCACAAAAGATGTGAATTAAAGCTTGATTTATGAAGTCTGCAGGAAATAATTCAGGAAAATTAATAAATACTTATTCTATTGAATGAATAAAAAAATCTGAATTAGATGTGGTTTTTATCACAGATGTTGTAAAACAAGGGATAAACTTTGATGTTAATGAATTTATATTTTATAGTGCTCCTGCTAATGCTAAAGATCTTCTTCAGTTTGAATGAAGAGTAGGTAGGTACTCTAGGGATAATAATATATATTATTTATTTATAAAAAATACTTTTGAATTACCAAATCATAAGATAAGGGAAGCTGATAATATATTAGCTAATATGTTTAAAGAGGCTGAGGAAATAGAAAATTCTTATTGAGTTACTTCTGTTTATTCAAAAAAATGAAATAATTTTGATAAAATGAAGCCTGAAACAGAGTTGTGAGCTGATAATATCAATGTTTGAGTGAAGAATAATTCTGATAGTATAAAAGAGTCTGAAATAATTCATTCTAGATTTATGTTGAGTGCTCCTCAAATAAAATATACTAAAACCTGAAATAAGCCTTATATACTGTTAAAAGCAAGTGATTCTTATGGTTCTTTTGATTTATCTATTTTTTGATTTATTATAGAAGAGCAAGCTTCTGAATTTATAGATAATAATAACTTAGACTGAAGTAATATTTTTGATATAAAATGAATTTTTAAGGGAGAAGGAAAGGTTTTTATATATAATGATAGCCCTCATAGTTGATTAACTAGGTTAAAAACTTGAGAATTTGATGTTAATGATTATGTGTGACGTAAATATAGGTATATACCTGTATTTGATTGAGTTGTAGAAGTTGATGATACAAAAATAGATATAGAATCAGAAAAGGTAAGATGACAGGTTGATATATTTTCAGGTAGAGTTGAAAATGTAGAAAAAATAAAAAAGAGAAATAATAGAGGTAAGAAAAAAGATGTAAAACAAGTTCAACAAGAAATGGATATATAATTATTAACATTGTAGAAAACGGCTTATTTTAGCTGTTTTCTTTTTGATTTGTGAAAAAGTTTTACAAAGTATTGACTTTCTACTTTATTTGAATAAAGTAAAAAATAACAAAAAACTTTATTTAGGTAAAGTGATTTTATAATAGTTTTTAACACTTTTTAACAATGAGAAATAATGAACTACAATATGAGTTTGATGATATATTAACCGTATTAACAAAACTTGATTCAAAAGAGAGGCTTTTTGAGTTTTTATTAGACCTTATGACTGAGAAAGAAATTATAGAGTTTTCTAGAAGGTTTGAGGTTGCAAAAATGCTTGATTTGGGGATGTCATATTCTAGAATAGAGAAAAAAACAGGTATGAGCTCTACAACTATAGCAAAAGTTTCAAAGGCTTTAAATTCTGATAATATGTGATATAGAAATGCTTTGAATATCAGCCTATGATTATAGGCTATTGACATATAGATTATTTTTAATATTATATATATATAATAATATATAAATTATAGGATATGAAAAATTTAATTGGAAATTCTTTAAATATTTGAAATACTACTATTTCTAAAACAATACTAGCATGAGTACTTGCTTCTGTTGTTAGTTCAACTTCTGTTAATGCATGAATTGTTTTAAATGAACGTTTTTCAGAAGAAATTCTAGAAAAATGTGATTTTAATAATGACTGAGCAATTAATGGAAAAAGTGATTTTAAGGCTTGATTAGTAACAAAAAAGGAATCAAAAAAAGAAATAAAATGTATGTTGAATGTAGAAGGTGAATTATTAGATAGTGAATTACAAAAATTAAAAAAAATTGAAAAGTTATTAACTACTAAGTAGCTTTTTGCATTAATATTATATATATGCTAAAATATTATAGAATATTCTATAATATTTTTTTATGTCTTGAGTTCTTGAATTTAAATCAAATGAAGCTATTTCACCTATAAAAAATATAGGTGTTTCTGAGTGAAAAAAATATGATACCAATAACCTAATAGATATAAAGAAAACAAATCGAATTAATGAATTATTAGATGAGTTTGAAGTATCAGATAGTCAAAGGGTTACTTTAGTAAGTAAAATTAAAAAATTAGATGAAGAATCTTTTTTGTGATTTATAAATAAAGCAAGTGAGTGTTATGAAACTTCAGAAGTAATACAATTATTGGATACAATAGAAAAAGATTCAAATAATACTAAGATGATTAATGATTTAAAATCTGTATTAAATAACTTAAAGTTAGAAGATAATAATCAATATTGAAATATTTTTTCTTTACTTGATAAATGAGACTTAGATTGAGTAATTAAAGAGCTAGAAAATCCTGTTGTTTTAGAGTCTATCTCTATAGATTTATTAACTCAAGATAATCAAAATAATACGAATAATTATGAAAGTTTTAAACAAACTATTGTTTCTATTGATTCAAGCTTTATTGATAGATTTGATTCAATAGAATCTTGATTTTCAAATATTAATGAAAAATTAACTTTTTGAGTTGTAAGTTTTTCTTCTGTTGATTATAGTGAAACAAACTCTGTTTCTGAGTTAGAAACATGAGATGGTTTTGTATTAGAATCTGATGGTAAATCTAGATTATTATCTCTTAAGTGAAGTAATTATAAATTAGAATCAAATTTAGATAATGCAGAAGTAATTAATGATTTAGATGAAAAACAAAATGAGCTTAATTGAATATTATCACCAATTAATGAGAAATTAAATGCTCTAAAAAATCTACTTGATTATATAACTAAAGCATTATTTAATTGAATTGAAATTACAGAAGTAAAAGAATATATAAAATTAAATAATACTTCTTTATATAATAAATTAAATCTATGACAAACTAGTTCTATAATTGATATAAAAACTAAAGTTACAGACTATCAATGAGAACTAATAGATAAAAAACAAGTTCTAGTAAAAAATTCAAAAAAATATGTAGATAATATAGTTTTAGAAAATACATTAAAAGCAAATTGAAGTTGATAAAAATAAGAAAAAAGTACTTAAATATTTATGATCAATATGATTTGATTATATTCCACAATCAGCAAGTAATCAAATTATAGATTATATTAATAATTCAAATATCAAATCTCAATTATGATTTAAAACTGAAATAGATTTAGAAAATTGAAACTTATGAATTAATTTAGATTGAGATATAAATAACTTTTGAATAGCAGAGAAAAAATTCTTTGCAGAATTCATGAATATATTATTAACTTGAACAAAAACATTTCCTATTGATCTTTATTCACTTAGTTTATGAGAGCCTAGATACTTAGATCAAAATGGAGAAGTAATTAAAAATAAATGAGATATGGTTAGATCTAGATTGTGATTAGATCCAGTTTGATTAATGAATTCAAATATAGATTCTTATATGAATTCAGCTGATAAAAAAATTGATGATACAGTTTCTGATTTCAACTGATAAATTATTAATATTTTTGATAAATGATATGATTTTAAGAAAGATTTAATTTATTCAATCTAATATATAAAAAAACAAGCCTTTTTAGGCTTGTTTTAATTTTGTCTTAAATATTTTATATCAGTAGTTTCTCAAATAAATTCAAATATATCTGATGCTCATACTTCATTAAGATTTCAAGTATTTTTTCATAAAAATTTAACTATATTTTTATCTATATAATAATTAAATTCTTCTTCTATTTCTTTTGTTTTATATACTTCTGGTTTATTACTTAAGTTCGCACTTGTAAGAAAAATAGGTCAGTTTTCTTTTATTAATTTTTCTTGTATATCATTGTGAGCTACTCTGAAAGCAAAACTTTTATATATATCTCTATTGATAAATTCATTATTATCTTCATCGATATAGTTCATCCATAGTTTTAAATGATCTGAGTTTGTAAGTATAGTAAAAGGTCTTTTATAATTTTTTAAAAATTGAATTTGTTCATTATTTAAATCAGTATTTTCTTCTAACCATTTAAAATCTTTAACCATTACAGCTAAAGGTTTAGATAACTCTCTTTTTTTTATTTTATAGATTTTTTCATATCATTTTATATCATGAATAGGACAAGCTATTCAGAAACAAGTATTTGTTGGTATTATGTATATCATATTATTTTATTGGATTAGATAAAGGTGTTCATGTCTTTCTTGGGTATTTAGCATGAGTTTTTGATATTTTTTCTATTAATACAATAGTTCTATCTTGATCAGATAGATTATAATTTTTTACTTTTAATATTTTTGCTCATAATCTTGATAGAGCTTTTTTTGCTGATTTTAATTCTTCTTTATCATCAAGTTTATATGCACAGAAAATTCATCATACTTTAAGTAATGGTATTACATATTCTAAAAGTGTAGGGAAATAAGCAGTTGCTCTTGATGTAATAAAGTCAAATTGTTCTCTATATTCTAAATTTTGTCAGATATCTTCAGCTCTACCATTTAGAGTTGAAACATTTGTTAATCATAAGTCAGATGAAAAATCATCAATTGCTTTTAATTTTTTTCATACTGAATCAATACCTGTAAATTTTACATCTGGATTGATTATAGCAAGGGGAATTAAGGGAAATCCTCATCCTGTTCACATATCAGCGACCTTTCATTCAAGATCTATAAATATATTTAGCATTATAGAATCAATAAAATGTTTTTCTATAATTCAATCCTTATCTCTAATTGCTGATAGGTTAATTTGAGAATTTTTTTCCATGAAAATATCTAAAAAATGTTCAAATTTTTCTAGTTCATTTTTTTCTAGTTCTATATTGTATTTTTTTAATAAGTTTTTCATTATTTTTTATTATAAATAAATATTTATTTAGTATTGTCAATTATTTTACTTTTTATTTGAAAAAAGCAAGAAAAAATTTGATTTTTTAAAAAATAGTATATAGTAGGTGTATAGTATTTATGTTAATATTTATATTATGATATGAACTAAATTAACAAAATCTCTGTTATCAACAACTGATAATTATATTAAAGCTCTTGAAAAAGGGGGGATTTTAACTGTGTGAGATTTATTGTCTTGGTATCCTAGAGATTATGATGATAGAACAGAGGTACTTGATAATTTTTCTCTTATAAATATTAAGGAAAAAAATACAATACTTGTAAAACTAGTATCATTAAATTCACAAAAAACAGGATGAGGTAAGTTGTTAACAAAAGCTGTAATAGAAGATAAAAACTGATTTTTATCAGAAGCTGTTTGGTTTAATAGAAAATATTTAGCAACACAATTAAAACCATATGAGGGAAAAAAAGTTATATTTAGTTGAAAGGTAAAGTATGCTTTTTGAAAAGTTACTTTTCAATCACCAGAAGTAGAAACGGATTTATCAAAAACTTGATGAGAAATTGTACCGGTTTATTCAGATATAAATTATATACCAACAAAATGGACGGCTTGAAAAATAGTAAAATTAAAAAAATATATATCGGATATAACTGAGGATTTACCTGAAAATATAATTAAAAAGTATAATTTTATATCAAAAAAAGAGGCTATATATAAAGTTCATTTTCCAAAAAACAAACATGATATAGAATTGGGGCAATATAGATTAGCTTATTGAGAACTATTTGAAATAAACTATAGAGCAATAAGTAATAAATATGAGAATTTTGAACATACAGAGTGAAAATCAATGCCTATAAAGCTTAATTCAAACTTAGTAAAAGATATATTATCAAAACTACCTTTTGAATTAACAGATCATCAAAAGATAGTACTTTTTCAAATACTAAAAGATATGGAAAAACCTCATTCTATGCAAAGATTATTAGAGTGAGATGTTTGAACAGGTAAAACAGCAGTAGCGCTTGTAGCTGCACTACATGCAATAATTGAAAGTGGTAGATTAACCTCACCCCCAACCCCTCTCCTACAGGAGAGGGGAGAAAAGGTTTGAATAGTTGAAAATTATAAAAAGGTTCCAGATTATGTGAAAAAACTATCAAAAGAATTAAGGTTATCACAAACAAAAAGTGAAGAAATATTGTGGCAGTTATTAAGAAATAGAAAATTAAATAATTTAAAATTTAGAAGACAACACCCATTTTGAAGATATATCGCTGATTTTTACTGTCATGATATATGACTAGTTATTGAGTTAGATTGAGAAATACATGAAAAAACAAAGGAATATGATGAAATAAGGGATGAAATAATAGAAAAATATTGAGTAAAAATACTGAGAATAAAAAATGATGAATTAGATAATAATATAGAATTAGTTATAGAGAAAATAATTAATTCCCCCTCTCCTGCAGGAGAGGGGGCTAGGGGGTGAGGTTGAAATTGAAAGATAGCTAATCGTATACAGGTAGCAATAATGGCTCCTACAGAAATACTAGCACGTCAGCATTTTGAATGAATGCAGGATTTGTTTATGCAATATGGTATTAGTTCTCACTTCTTGGTATGAAGTCTCACAAAGAAACAAAAAGAAGCTGTTCAGGCTGATATAAAGCTATGAAATATAGATATAGTTATATGAACACATGCTCTAGTTCAAGAAAGTGTAAGTTTTTATAATTTGTGATTTGTGGTTGTTGATGAACAACATAGATTTTGAGTAAAACAAAGAGAAGTGCTTGAGAAATGATTTGGTAATAAAACCTGATTAGTACCACACAATTTAAATATGACAGCTACGCCTATACCTAGAACACTAGCTTTAACTCTTTATTGAGATCAGGATTTATCAGTTATTTCACAATACCCAAAGTGAAGAAAAGAAATATTTACAAAAGTAGCTAGAAATGATACTCACAGACATGAAATAGAAAATTTTATAAGAGCAGAATTAGAAAAATGAAGACAAGTGTTTTGGATATCACCACTAGTTGAGGAATCAGAAAAGATAGATTTAGCTAATGCTATATCAACTTATGAGTCACTTGTTGATATATTTCATCCATATAGAACATGATTACTTCATGGAAAAATGAAAGCAAAGGAAAAAGATGCGATTATGAAGGAATTTTCAGAAAATAAAATTCAAATATTATCGTCTACTTCAGTAGTAGAGGTATGAGTGAATGTACCAAATGCAACAATAATGTGTATAGAATGAGCTGAAAGATTTTGACTTAGTCAATTGCATCAGTTTAGATGAAGAGTTGGTAGATGAGAGCATCAATCATATTGTTATTTATTTCCAAGTAAATGAAATTCTACAGATAGACTTAAAGCTATGGAAACAACAAATAATTGATTTGAATTAGCTGAAATAGATTTAGAATTAAGGTGACCATGAGAAGTATATTGAGTAAGGCAGTCATGAGTACCTGATTTAAAAATAGCTGATTTAAAAGATTTAGAGCTTATTTCTCAAATAAGAGAGGATATAGAAGAAATGTTTGAAAAGAAAAAAGAAGAATAGCAAAGCTATTCTTCTTTTTTAAAAATCATATTTTTCTAGTTTAATTATTTCTTGAGCTATAAAGCTTGAAAAGAAGTCTTGTCTATAAGTTATTTTTAATCTTGGGTTAATACCTCATAATCCTTCATAAACTAAGTGTCAAAGTCATTTTGGATTACTTACTAATATTTGGACTGATTTTTTTCAAGTTTTTACTATTCTATTAATTATTTTATCTTTTGGTGAACAAAATAAAGGTAGTATAACAATATCAGCTTTTGAATAATCATATTTACTTCAATCTATTTGCTCAAAATTTATATTATTTAAATTTAATCAACTGACCATCTCTCATGCCATAAAAATAGCTTCATGATTATAATCAAGTCATACTATATTTTCTATATTTGTATTTTCATAAAAATATATAAGAGTTTCAGGTAGTGGTCAACATCAAACAAGTACTAATGTTTTAGCTTCAGATAAATCTAGTGATTCTATTTCTTTTCATTTTCTCTCAAAACTATCTTTTATTAATTCTCTATCTAATAGATCAGAAAAAGAATTAAAATTATGTATTCATTTTGTCATTATAGATAATGATTGAATTGATTCTAAACTTCTTAGATAATACTGATTTATATTGTTAAAGAAATCATTATATAATTTGTAGTATTCACTATGATAAAAAGTTTGGAAGATTTTTCAGTCTTCAATTGATAGTAAATATTTTCTTAATTCTTTCATTATATCAAAAAACTCTCTTTTTTGATGAATATAATCAATATCATTTAATTTGTTTTTAAAATTTTCTAAGTTTTTAACTATGTCTTTAACTTTTATTCTTTCTGATTTAGATATTTCCATAATTGTTAATTAATTATTAATATTTAATTTAGCTTTTTTGATAGTATTTTTTAGTAGTTTCATGAAATCTTTATATAGTTTTACATATTTTTCGTCAAAACTAAAAATATTTTCAGATTTTTCATATATTGGTAAAAAGTATTTTTCAACTTCATTTATTTTTCTTAATTTTTTTTCTTTTGAGAAAGCCTTCATATCTCATAGGTTATCTATTTGATCAGATATTTTTATAAAAAATATCCATGGCTCAGCCATTATTCATGTATAGAGTCTATTTATATATAAGTGAAATCTAAAATCTATATATTCTTCAAAAGTATTATAATTTTCTAGATTTGAAATTTTTTCTGTTTTATTTGAATATTCTTCTTTTAATTTTTTATGATCTTTTGGTTTCTTATTTTTTGATAGGGCGTTTATAATAAATCATACTCTGGTTCAGAAAAGTTCATTTATGTGTAGGTTACTTAGGTGAGTATCTTCACATATATCATGAAGTATAGCAGCTATTATTACTTCCTCAGGAAATAAATACTCTTCTAAGAGTTTAGCTACTCTTAAAGGATGATCTATATAGGGGGTACCATCTTTTCTTAACTGTCACTTGTGATATTTCTCAGCAATTTCCATTGCTAATTGAATTTTTTTATTCATTTATATTATGTTTAAAGATTACTTTTATTATACAAATAAAAGTAAAAAAGTCAATACTTGTATAATATAGTATTATTTGAATTTTTAGGAAATATTATTAGAATGTAGAAAATACTATAATTAATAATAAATAAAAATGACTTTATTACAATTCTTTTTTATAATTTCATGAATAATAATTCTTATTTTATCTATTGATATATCAAGAAAGCAAAAATTTAATGCTCTACATTTTTTGGTGTTTATATGAGTATGATGAGGTTTGCTTATTTTTACTCTTTTCCCAAATATATTATCTAATATCTGAAATGTATTTTGAGTAGCTAGGTGAGCAGATGTTTTAGTTTATTCTTCTATTATATTTTTGCTTTATTTTGTTTTACTTTTATTAACAAAACATGTTGATAATAAGGATTCTATTACAGGCTTGATAAGGGAAATAGCTATTGATAATTCAAAGAAAATAAAAACTAAAAAAGAAATGATTTTTGTTATACCTGCTTATAATGAATGAAAACAGGTATATAATACAGTTAAAAATATTTTGGATACTTTAGATGTAGATATTGTGGTTATAAATGACTGATCTAAAGATAAAACAAGGTTTTATTTAGATGAATTAAGTGATAATATAGTAGTATTAAATCATTTGAAAAATAGGTGACAATGAGCAGCTTTAGAAACAGGTTTTGAATATATAAGAAGATATTCTGAAAATAAATATATAGTTACTTTTGATGCTGATGATCAACATGATTTAGCTGATTTAGAAGAGTTTAAAAAATACTTAAATGAAGATGTAGATATTTTATTATGATCTAGATTTTTAGGTAAATCAGAAACTAATATACCAATTATTAGAAAAATAATTTTAAAATTATGAATACTTTTTACTTTTTTTGTAAGTCATATAAATCTTACAGATACTCATAATTGATATAGGCTAATAAAAAGAACTGTTATAGATAAAATAAAAATTACTATAGATGGTATGTGACATGCATCGGAAATACTTGATATAATTGCATCAGATAAAATAAAATACAAAGAAGTTCCTGTAAATATTAGATATACAGATTATTCTTTGGAAAAATGACAATCATCAGGTAATGCCTTAAATATCGCATTAAGGATGATTTGGTCTAAGTTCTTTAGATAAAAAAATAAAAAAACTTTCCAATTTTAATGCTTTTTTAATGCCTCATGAGTAATATAGGTTTCACTACTTATATTACTTTTTTTTATGAAACAAAAATTATACCTTATATTGATATTTTATTTTTTATCTTTTTTAAGTGTTAAAGCTGATTTATTTATCTCTGAGCTTTTTCCTAATACTTATGATGATGCAAACCTGGAATATATAGAATTATATAACTCTTGATCTACTATTATTGATTTAACTTGATATATTTTAAAAGATAAATCAGGAAAGCAATATAGTTTTTGATCATGAGTAACTTTGAATATATTAGAAAAGAAAAAATATTATAGATGAGAAACTAGTATTATTTTAAATAATACAAATGAAGAAGTCTTTTTATATAATAGTTCGTGAGAGTTAATTGATGCTGTAAATTATAGTTCTTCAACAAAAGATAAGTCTATAAGCTTTATTTTTACTGATAATAATACAATATCAGAGATAAAAGATTTTGAAATAGAAGTACAAAGCTGACTTAAATATATTGATTGAAATAATTGGCTGTGTCCAGAAGAATGAAGTTGAATATGTAAGATAAATCTTAATGCAGAGTGAATAGATACTAGTACTTTTGATTGTAAGTGGGATTTTTGAATATATGCTACAAATTATGAATACTGAACTAGTAAAAAATGTAACCCTTGATATATAGATTATCCTAAGTGAAATTTTAGTATTGAATTAAAAGTTATAGATAAAAATGATTCAAGTAATTATAAAACTACTAGTATATTTATAAAAAATACAAGTAATGATACAGTATATAAAGAAAAAGAAAAGTTAAATATAGATAAACCTAAAATAACTGTAGAGTCATGATTAAATAGTGAGAGAGAATGTATTAATAAGAAAAATTGTAATATAAACTTCAGATACATTGAAAAATCAAAGCTTGAGAAATGTAGGTGGGATTTCTGAGGATGAATATATGATCCTTGAGACAATACAAAATGTAATCCTTCTTATGTAAAATTTTGAACATGAGAATACTTAATAAATCTAAGAGTTTATGAAAAATGAGATTATTTTAATTTTAAAGAATCAATCTATACAATAAAAAATATAGTTTCTACAAAAATAGAAAAGGAAACTAGGGAAATAGTTGTTTCAGAGTTGAAAGCAAATATATCATTAAATTGAAAAATATGAGCCAATAAAGAGTTGGTTTGAAATAAAATTATTTGTTATGAAACTTGTTCTATAAATTTTGATGGGACAGAAAGTAGTTGAGATATACAAAAATATTCTTGGAGTTTTTGAAATGGAGAACTATCTAACCTTAAGAATCCT
The DNA here is from genome assembly GCA_964344155.1 of uncultured Candidatus Peribacteria bacterium. Classification (GTDB taxonomy): domain Bacteria; phylum Patescibacteriota; class Gracilibacteria; order BD1-5; family UBA6164; genus UBA6164. The sequence continues at coordinate 12,425 of CAYFMG010000015.1, forward strand.
TGATATATAAAATATGAAGATTTTTGAGAATATAAGGTATATTTATGAGTTGTTTCTAGTGATTGAAGAAAAGATATATCAGAGTTTCATGTAGAATTTAGAGAAAAAATAAAGACAACAACAAAAAAGAAATCAAAATCTATTATCTCTAAAACTTATGCAAAAAAAGAGAATAAAAAAAATATAGAGGAAAATATAATACAAGAAAAGAAAAAGGAAGTAGATATTTTAGATAAACATGATAATAATGACAAAGAGATAATAATATTATTATATATTTTGATATGAGTTTTTACTCTGATTTTAATAGTATTGATACTTAAAAAAGAGAAATTACTTTAAAAAATAAAAAAACTTTCTGATTTTAAGCGTTTTTTAATGGGTGGTAAGTATAATGTGTTTAATTTTATATTTTAATTATAATTATATGAGAAAAATAAGTATATTATTTGTTTTGTTTTTTAGTTTTATATTTTGAGCTAGTGCCAATGATTTTGAAAATGATTATACATTGATAGATTGTATTAATTGAGATAATGATAGTTGAGTTGTTTTTGATAGTGATAAACCCTTTTCAACTTTAAAAGAGTGAATAGAACAAACTATAGACTATATAAATACTAATATAAATGTAGCATGAAAAGAAGATATATATTCACAAAAAGTATTTAATATAAAAGTAAAATGTAGTTTTAATGACATATTAAATAAAGAAATTAATTTAAACTTTAATTGAGTAAAATATAATAATGAACTTTTAATACAGTGAGTGTGATCAAACTCCTTAGTTTTTAAAGATATTTATTTTAAATTATGAAATAAAGCATGAAATATAATATTTAAAAATGCTATTTTTCTGAATACTGATAAACCATATTTTTATGATTATATATTTCCTAGTGATAAATATAAAAGACATCCATTTTCTTATGGTATAAAAATAATAGATTCATATATAAGGTTAAATGATTTTAATATATGAGAGTATAGTCAATATAAAACTTTTTTATATAAGCATAGGAATGTTGATTGAAGTTATGTAGATGTATTTCTTGATCATAAAAACTATGTAAATAAACAAATAATAGAAAACTCTATTATTGATATAGAAGTTGATGCTGATTTTAATTTTAGAGTTCCTAGTTTTGTTAAAAACTCAAAATTAAATTTTAAAAATAAAACTTGATCTTGAAGTTTTAATATTAATTTTATAGAAGATGGTAATATAAATACTTCCTCTAATTATAATCAATGAATTTTTATATCAAACAAAATAGATTTATGATGACTTGATGTTAATTTTGAAAATACAGATAGTATTGCTTTTTTAAATAATAAACTGGAAAATTTTGAGATTATAAATTTATGATCAAAGGCTGTGTTTATAAATAATTATATAAATAATTTAACTAAAATAGATATATCAGATTTTTATAATTTATATAATAATATTTTTGCATCATGATTTACAGATACTTATGATATTTTTAATTATAGAAAAAAATATTCAGAATCTAATATCTGAGCTAAGTGAATATGATGGATTTACAAAAGACTTAGGGATAATAAATATTTCAATATAGATATTAGTATAGCCAGCTTATATAAAGAGGTAACTTGAAAAAACTTGGACAAATGATTAGGAGATATATATGTAATTTTTAACTATTAAAAAATGCTAAAACTTATAAAAACATTATTTTTTTTACAAAGTCTGTTTGTTTTTTGTGTTACAAGTGCAGATTTTAGTATTTGTGATTCTTGAAATTTAAAATTATGATGAAAAAATATAGTAGAAATATGTAACTGATGATATATTAGTAATGATATAACAGAAATAAAATCTTTTACGGGTTCTTTTTCTGATTTTTCATGAGTAATTATTGAAAATAAAGATTATATTAACTTAGATATAAATAGAAATTTGATAGTATGATTTTTTGATAAAAATAAGAAAACAGTATTAACTGATAAAAATATTGATTATTCTGTCCCTATATGATTTATATTTAAAAAAAGAAAATCAAGAGCTGGTAGGGGGGATATAAGAGAAAAACAAATAACATATAAAAATTATTTAAAACAGTTATTAAAACAGGATTTTCAGAAAAATTATTTTAGATCATGAATCTCAAGAAAGGATTATGATATTTTTATAGAAAATATAGTAGATCTTTTAGTTGGTGATAATTGAGATATATTTATATCAAATGAGATAAAGAATTATTTAAAACAATATTTTTCTCAATCAGTCATTTTTAAGGAGAATATAATAAAGTTATTAAAGAATGCTAGCTTTATTAATAAAAGCTTTAAAAAGTTTGAAAATAGTTATGATAAAATTTATGTAATTAATTATTATTTAAATTAGTTTAAAAAGTTTGAAAAATTGTATTTATATATATAATAAATTTGTTATAAAATGATTATATATTGATGAAAGTATTAACTTTGTGACTTTGAGCTTTTGGTTTTGCTATAAATAAGCTCTTAGGAGAGAATAATTTAGAAAAAGAATTTTACGTTTATGAGCTAAATAAGGATGTTGTTACTGAAATAAAAGCAACAAGAAAACATCCTTTCTTTTTTAAGTGATATAAATTACCAGAAAATATAAAAATAATAGATGATTATGAAGATATTATTTGAGATGTTGATTTACTTATTATTGCAATTCCTGCTCAATTTATAGAAAATACTATTCAAAACTGGAATAAGAAGCTTAAAAATGGAATAACTATACTTAATTTAGCAAAATGAATAGATATAAAATCTAATATGCCAATTAGCAAAGTTTTAGAAAAATGACTAGATTGATTAGATTTTAATTATTCTATACTATCATGATGAATGATAGCTTCTGAATTAGTTGAATGAAAACAATTATGAGCTGATTTATGAATATCTGATTTAAAAAAATGAGAAGAAATAAAAAAATTATTAGAAAATAATACTTTTACAGTAGAGTTAAGAGAAAATATCTTGAATATAGAACTATACTGAAGTTTAAAGAATATTATGGCTATTTTAGTAGGGTATTATGAATGAAAATGATTAGAAAAATCAAGTATTTGATATTATATGTTGGAGTTTTATAATGAAATGAAAGATATAATACAACTTTACTGATGAGATTCTAGCTTAGATTTTTCATATTATTCTTTATGATGAGATATTGTGGCTACTTGTTTTGGTAATTCTAGAAATAGATATTTTTGACAACTTTTGTGAAAATGAAACTCTATAGGGGAAGTATTAGATACATTGAGATTAGAAAATAAACATGCAGAAGGTTATGAAACACTAAAAGCTGTTTATAGTTTAATAAAAGATAAAGATTGATTCGAACAAACTAAGTTTTTGTATGGTTTAATAAAATAAAAAATGAAAAAAATAATATTAATAACTTGATGAACAGGGTATATATGAAGTCACTGAGTGGTTGCTTTTGAGCAAGCATGATATAAAACTGTTATAGTAGATAATTTATGTAATTCATCGAAAGATACTTTAGATTGAATAGAAAAAATACTAGGTTATAAACCTGATTTTTATAAAGTAGACTTAAGGGATAAAAACTCATTAGAAGAAGTATTTAAAAAATACAGTTTTGATTGAGTGATACATTTTGCTTGACTGAAAGCTGTTTGAGAATCATGTGAGAAACCACTAGAGTATTTTGATAATAACTTAGTGGGAAGTATATATTTGTTTGAATTAATGAATAAATATAATGTAAGAAATATAATATTTTCAAGCTCTGCCACTGTATATAATCCAGATAATACAGCTCCATTTAGCGAAATAAATAGTACTTGAATTACTACAAATACATATTGAACAACGAAATTATTAACAGAAAAAATATTGGAGGATTTATCTAAGTTCTGCTTATTTAATGTAAGTAATCTTAGATACTTTAATCCTATTTGAGCACATGAGAGCTGAGAAATATGAGAAGATCCAGAATGAATACCTAATAATTTGTTACCATATATATTAAAAGTTGCTAGGTGAGATTTAAAAGAAGTATGAGTTTTTTGAGATGATTATGATACTGTAGATGGAACAGGAGTTAGAGATTATATAGATGTTGTTGATTTAATAAATTGACACCTAAAGGCATATGAAAATCTAACCTCACCCCTAGCCCCTCTCCTGCAGGAGAGGGGAAAAATAGATGGATTTTTTGAAACTTATAACCTGTGAGTAGGAAATTGAACTTCTGTTTTGGAAATGATTAAGAAAGTATGAAAAATTGTTTGAAAAGAAATTCCTTATAAGATAGTAGAAAGAAGATCTTGAGATCTAGCTACTGTTTATTGTGATCCAACTAAAGCTGAAACTGAACTTTGATGGAAAGCTAAAATAGATATGGAAGAAAGTTTAAGAAATAGTTGGAAGTTTTATAATAGGTAATTTATGAAAGATAAAATTAATATTATCCAATTTATGCCTTATTTCCCACCTCATAAATGATGAGTTGAAATTGTTTGAGAGGAGATAGGAGATTTTTGGTGTAGAAATAATTTTTGAAATTTTATAAATGTTACTTTTGATGTATGACAAAAAGATTCTAATTATTATAATAAGAAATGATATAAATTATACTTAATTCCAAGTTTTGATTTAATTTCAAATTTTCCAGTTCCAAAAATATGGAAAAAAGAGTTTTGGCAAGTATTTAAAATATTAAAAAATACTATAAGTTGAGAAAAAAATAACTATAGAGTGGTTACTCATACAAGATTTTTTTTATCATCATTTATTTGATGAGTATTTGCAAGAAAAAATAAGATTAAATGGATTCATATAGAGCACTGAAGTGATTATGTAAAACTAAGTAGTAAAATTAAATCAGGCTTATCTGTTATTTATGATAAGATTTTTGGAAAATGGATTTTTAAAAAGTCCGATAAGCTTTTAGCTATAAGTAAAGCATGTAAAAAATTTATAAATAAAGAATTTGTTGATAGAGAGGTAAGTATATTTTACAGAGGATTAAAAATAGATGATATAAAAGTGGATAAAAAGTGAAAAATAAAATTAGTTTATATCTGAAGACTTGTTAACCTAAAGTGAGTATCAGACTTAATTGAATCTTATAAAGAGTCTTGAGTAAAAAATAAATTAATCATTATCTGAGATGGTGACGAAAGACAAAAACTAGAGAAGTTATCGAAATGATTTAATGTAGAGTTTTTATGATATAAAGATAGGGAATTTATTAAAAATTATTTATCTAATAATCATATTATATTAATAAACCCTAGTTATCAGGAGTGAATGCCTACTACTGTTATTGAATGACTAGCTTCATGATGTGTTGTATTAGCAACAGATGTTTGAGGTACAAGAGAAATTTCAGAAAAAGAAGATTTATTGTTATTTGAGTCTTGAGATTTGATAGAACTAAAAGAAAAATTAATATTTATTATAAGTAATTATGATAATCTAAATTGATTAAGTTTAGAATTAATTAATGATAAATTTAATCGGGAGGGCAGTATTTTAAAATTTAAAGAGTTAGTTAGGTAATGGATAAAAAAAATATAATATATATATTATGAGTTTGATTCAGTTGAAGTACATTATTAAATTTTATTTTTTGATCAGATAAAGAATCTATAGCTGTATGAGAAATAAATAACTTTAGTAAATATATTAAAGAAAAGCAACAAGAAATTTATTGTGATTGTTGAGAAACTATATATAATTGTGAGTTGTGGAAAAAAATTATAGAAAAATGATATTTTAATAACTTGTTTTTACCTCAATGAAGATTATTAGAACCATTTTATGTTTTTTTTAATATTCTTTTTCATAAAAATATAAAAAATGAAAAATTAAGTAAAATGAAAATTTATAAAGAAATATATAAAGAGATTTTAACAGAATCTTCTAAAATATATCATAAAGAAATATATAACATTATTGACTCTTCAAAAGAAGCAAAAAAATTATATTATTTAAAACAAGCTTGAATAGATAATATAAAAGTTATTTATATTATCAGAGATATAAGATGAGTTTTGTTATCTTATAAATGAAAGTGATATAGTTATATTAGGTGATATATTAATTGGATATTAACAAATTTAACATGTAGGATACTTTTAAAAAAATATTTTGTTAGAGAAGAGTATGAGATTATTTTATATGATCATTTTATACAAAAACCAGATATTTACATAGATTTATTAAGGAATAAGTATTGATTAAATATAAATATAGATGACTTTTTTAAGAATTATAAAAATAATACATATCATAATTTTTGATGAAATATTAGTAAGAATAATAATTTTAATAAATTAAATTATATAAAAAAGTGGGATGAGCTATCTACTATTAAAAGATTGTTACTAGATTTTTTTTCTTATGTGCCAAACAAAATATTTTTTAATGATAAAATATAAGTGAATAATAAAACTATAGTTTTTGTTCAAAATGTAGAATATCCACAGCAATGAGCTGTAGATATTTTTTACTATTCAAAATATTTAGCTAAGGATAGTAATTATGATGTAAAAGTCATAGTTTCAAAGATAAATGAATATATTAGTAGTGATAATTTAGAGGTTATAGAATTATGAAAAATAAATTATTTTTCTTTTATATTAAAATCATTTTTAAGAATAAAGAAAATTAAAAATAATCAGCAAGTTGATTATGTATACTTTTTTGCACAACATCCTTTTAGTGTACTTTTTCAATTTGTAGTTAAGTATATTTTAAGAATTAAAACTATATATGATGTGGTAAGTTGACCTATATGAAGATGAATAATTCCTTTTATATCAAAATATACTATTAAAGTAGGAGTTTTTTTAAGTGATAAATATGTAGTTTTAGATAAAAATCTTATTAGTACTTTAAAATTATCTAAAAATAAGCCATATGAGGTTATATGAATGTGATATAATGAAGAGTTATTTTATGAGAAAAAATGATTAAACTTATTTAATAAAAAAGATAATGAAATAGTTTTTACTTATATTTGAACTTTGGACAAGGAAAGAAATTTAGATATTTTTATTAATGCTTTTATAGAAAATATTAAGAAATTTCATAATATAAAATTGTACTTTATTTGATTTTGAAGTTGAGAAAAAGAATTAAAGAGAGTTTCTTGAGAATATTTAAATAAACATATATTTTTTTTATGAAAACAGAATCATAAAAAAATACCAGACTATATAAATAGTTCTGATATTTTAGTTTCCTATGTACCTAAAGTAGATTATTTTGAATTTCAACCACCTACAAAGCTTATAGAATATTTAGCTTGTAATAAACCTGTTTTAGTAACAAATACAATTGCTCAGAAAGAAATTATGAATTGATTAGAATATATGATTTGTAAGGATGACTTTGATAGTTTAGTAGGTAGAATAAATTATTTATTTGAGAATATAAATATAATTAAAGAGGATAACTATAAGATATTAATTAAAGACTACTTATGGTCAAAGTTAATTATAAAAATAAAGAAACTAATCAATTAGTTTCTTTATTTTTATAATTTAATGAAATTTTTTCTGAAATTTTTAACAGAATGTTTTTTTTATTACATATCTATAGTTTTTTTCTATTTCTTTAATTCTAAAATTATAGTTTAAGTATATATTATTAATATATGTAGTAAGTTCATTTAAATCTTTTTTTATTATTCACCATTTATCAAAAGTAATTATTGATGTTTTTAATATCATAGTTTCAAGATTGTTCATACTTAAAGCTCAATTATTAAATATTCATATAACTAAGTCTGCATTATATATTTTTTCATGTAACTTATCAGATTTCATAAATGGAAACCATTTAACTTTAATAGATATTTGTAGTATTGTCTTTTTTTCATATAAATAGTAGATTATTATAAAATCTAGGGAAAAGATAATATACAAAGTAATTAGATATAAAATTTAATATTTTTACATGTAATTTATTATTTATGTGAGGAATTTTACAAAAATAGAAATTATATTCTTTTATTCAATTATATTTTAATAAATTTTTTAATAATCAATATGTAAAAATCATTTTATGATCTGGGTGAAAAAATTCTTTTCATATAAAATTTCATAGTATTCATTCAAAACAATATGCATTTGGAGTACTAATTATTAATAATGTATTCTTAGACATTATTTTTTTTAAATTTGTTAATGCTATTTCTAGATTCATTAAATGTTCAATAACTTCTCAGAATACAATTATATCTGGTTTAAAATTTAAGTTTTCTAGTTGATTCATATCAAAATATTGTATCCTAGAATTGCTAAAATAATTCTTTTTAGAATTTAAAAAATTTATACTTTCAGTATCTAAATCTATTCAAAGTTGCTCTTTACAAACTAGATCAATTTCTTTATATAAAAACTCTCATAATTCTCAATTATATTTTTCTTTTGTAAATGGTGCATCACAAGCTCAAATATGTAATATTTTCTTTCACTTACAATACTCTTTTATTAAAGTGTTTCTATTTTTAATTTTCTTTGTAGGTACTTTTATAACCATAATTAATTAGTTAATTTATATTCTTTGTTTTAACCTTTTTTTATAATTTCATTATTTATAAATTTAGACTTTATATTTAAGAGAAAAGGTATATTATGTATTAAATTATATAAAAGATAAATAATAATTTTAAAATTTAGTATTTTATATTCTTTCAATTCTAAAAATGATAAATATATATCTTTTCTTTCATTTTTAAAAGAAGTAGATATTGTTAGTCAGTTTTTAATTATTTTTGAATATCTATATTTTTTTACTTTATTCCATCTAAAACAATGAGTAACATCTCATTTTAAGTTATTATAGAAGAAGTGGTCTTTTTCATAGTTATAAGTATTTTTTTTCTTTTTTAAAGATGTAATACTTTTTCAATTTTCATTAATTCTATTAGATATATACCAATTGTAATTATTGTTTTTTGTAATAGTTTTATATGCTTCTCTTAAACATTCTTTGCTAAAGTAATCATCATCATCTAAATATATTATAAAATCAGTATTACTAATATTATCAAGTGCTATATTTTTTGAATAATTGGATCAATAATTATCTTTATTTTTTATGTATTTAATTCTTTTATCCGTTATTAAATTTATTAGTGATTCTGAATCTTCTCAAGAGTCATCAACTATAATCATATTCCAATTTGAATAGCTCTGGTTTGTTATAGAGTTAATACATCTTTTTAGAAGTATAGGTCTTTTATAGCTGGTTGTTATTATTGTAAAATGCATTTTTAATATAATTATTTAAAATATAAATTTACTTGTCTCTCATTTATTAAATTATTATATGTTTTTATATCAGCTTCATTTCTTAAATTTAATTCTTTATTTAATTCTAGAATATAAACATTTGAGTATAGAGGAATAAAAAAGGCTAAAATTTTCTTTCAGTCATTTTCTTCTGAAAATAAATAAGGAGAAAATTCTATAATAATTTTAGGAGTAAATTTTTTAATAGTTTTTTCAATTCCTTGTAATACTTTCCATTCATGTCATTCAGTATCTATTTTTATAAAATTTATTTTATCTTCTTTTAATAATATTTTATCTCATATAATTGTTAGTATTTTTTCTTCACTTTCTCATTTAAAAGTACCTTCTAAACTACTTCATCAAATATTATTTTCACTTATTTGTATAGTTAATTTATCTTCTTTATTTGAACAAGCTTTATTATATAGAGTAATATTTTCATATTTATTTTTTCTTATACTAGATAAATTTTGTTCATAAATTCTTTTTATTGGTTCAAATCATATTATTTTTCAGGTTTTTCAAACTAAATTTGGCCAAAAATTTGTGTACATTCATATATTTGCTCATATATCTATACATGTATCACCTTTGTTTATATTTTTATACATTAATTCAAAAATTCCTTTTTCATAAATTCATTTTAAAAAAAGCTCATTATCTACATATCAATTTAGAGGATTTAATTTTAAAAAATAAGACATATTATTTATACTTATTTTTTTATATATTTTATTCTTGAATTTTCTTAATTTTATTCTTTTTATTTGATTTTTTGGTTGTATAAAAATATTTCTCCATATATTAATAATTGTATTAAATAAGAACAATGGGAGTATATTTTCTAATATTTTCTTAATTTTTAAGTAAAACATGTTTTTATTTATCATTATATTTAATAGTTATATATTATATAAAAATTTATAAAAGTCATATAAAAAATAATTTCTTTGTTAAAAAATAATTAAAATTAGATTACTTTAACTTTTTAACACAAAAAAATAATAAATATTTTATTTTTTTGTTAAAAAAGTTATTATCTGTATTGATAATCAAATAAAAAAATATTAGTATGAAAAATAATATAAATATTATTCTTTAAACAATAATCATTGATTAATTTAATTTTTTTATAAAGGTTAATAAGTTTTAAATTACTATATTTAGTTTCTAATACATTTATTTTATTGGAAGGTATACCTTTTTTATATTGTTTTTTTTATATAAACAAAGAAGAGATATATCAAATTTATTGTTAAACAATAAGTAAAATTCTTCCATTAATTTTTCTCATCATCACATAAATTCTAAGAAATAAGTTATTTGTAGTATTTTTTTCATAATATTATTAAAAGTTTTAGAAAATTTTTTCTCAATAAAAGGGGGGGATAAAGTAGGATATGATTTTACTTTATAAATCTATAAAAACTTTTAGATTTTTTATTTGATTAGAAAAAGTAATAGTAGCTTTTTTTAGGTATAGTTAGTTTTTTATATTCCATAAAGTATTTAAATCTTTTCAAGTCAATTTACTTAATTTTGTAACATCATTAACAAAGTATTTTTTTAAGTAATCTTCTGTTTTTTTTATTTATTGTTTCTTTTTTTAATTTTGTGGTATTTAATAAAAGAAGTTTTTCTATGAATAAGCGATAATTCCTATGTAATTTATATTTTACTAAAAAATCTATTATAAAGTAAATTTTTAGTTTTTTAAATAATGGTCATACATTGTAAAAAGCTAGAATAAATTTCCTGATAAATTTAGATTTACTTTTTTTTGCAGGATTAATTATTTTTGTTAATGATGGAGGTATATAGTTACTTTCCACTTTTAAAAAGTCATATAACTCCTTTATAGTTTTTTCTTTATCGTTTTGAAATTCATCTAAATTAATAATATATACTTTATCTTTTCAGAATAGATCTATATAATATTTGATTATATTATAATATTTGCTATGTTCAATATAACTTTTTGTATTTTGTATGGCTTCTTCAAAAGATTTAGATTTTTCTCAGAGTTTATAATATTTGTTAAAATTATATGAAGAGATACTTCTTTTTATAGGATTTCTTATAGCAACTAATATTTTTATATGAGGGAACTCTCTGTATAATATATCAGCAACTTCTTTATTGTCATAGTTTACAGACCATTCTCATTTTATTTTTTCATTTTTAGTATTTTCGAAAAACTTTAAATATCCTTGGACTCAAAATTTTTCATAATGACTTTCTCCTCATTTTCCTCAATAGCTATTTTTTGTACTAAAATATCATACTTCTTTTTCTTTTGCGAGATATATTTCAGGATGCTCACTTAATAGTTTAGCAAATAATGTAGTTCAACATTTTTCACATCATATTCATACAAAGTCTATTTTATTATATCTCATTAAACATATCAATTACAAACTAAATAATCATACACTTTTTCTACACTTTTATCAATACTTTCTTCTCAAGTATTAAGTGTCACATTAGGGTGTATAGGTTCCTCATAAGGATCAGAAATTCCTGTAAAGTTTGGAATTATTCATTCTCTGGCTTTTTTGTATAGTCACTTTACATCCCTAGATTCACAAACTTCTAAAGAAGCATTAATAAAAATCTCTACATAATTAGTAACATGATTTTTTACCATAGTTCTTTCAAGCTCATATGGTGAGATGAAAGTAGAAATAACTCAAACTCAGTTTCTACTTAAAAGCTTTGCTACAAATGCAACTCTTTCTAGATTTGTTCTTCTATCCTCTTTTGTAAATCACAGATCTTTTGTTAGATTTTCTCTGACTATATCTCAATCAAGTCTTTCTATATGAGAAAAACCATTATCTTTTAACTTATTATATAGATTATCAGCTACTGTAGATTTTCATGCTCATGATAGTCATGTAAGCCATAATACAAATCATTTTTTGGGTTTATTACTCATTTTATTATTATAGTATAGTGATTTAATTGTAATTAAATATATTAAAAAAAAGTAAAAAGTCACATAACTTTTTACTTTTTTGTTAAAAACTTACTATACAAATTGATCTGTTCACTCTATAAGGTATTCACTTATTTCTTTTCTCATAAAATCATCAGGTAATATTTCTTTATTTATTATTCTTCTTCTTACTTCAGAACCTGAAATATGCATTTTATCTTGGTCTGAGTGAGGGCAAGATTTATTCGTAGTTACTGTTTTACAAATACTGCAAAATCAGGCATTTTCATATTTTAGGGGTTTTATTTGTATTTCATTTTCTCTAAATGTGTCAAAAATATTTTGAGCATCATAAGTTCCATAATAATCTCAGACTCCAGCATGATCTCTTCAGATTATAATATGGCTACATCAAAAATTTTGTCTTATTATAGCATGTAATATTGCCT
>CAYFMG010000016.1:0-23535 GCA_964344155.1 uncultured Candidatus Peribacteria bacterium
TTTTCATACAAAAAAATATTATATATTAATGTTATTATAATATATAATATTTTTATTTTTTTACAAGTTTATTTAGCAACTTTTTCTGAATTTAAATACTCATCAATAAACTTCGAAATCAAAGGAGCAGGTTTTCTAAATAGAGAAGATCCAAAACTTATAATTGTTCATACATCTATTTGATTATAAGCATTTTGTTTTACGTAAGTTCTAGATGATATTAATTCATTTATATTTCAATAAAGAGTACCATTAACTATAAGTCTATTTATAGTACTTCCCCCTGTTCATAAAAATTTTCAACCAACTAAGTCTTTAACTATAGTTATATACATACCATCCATAAGTGAAACATTATCACTTATCTTAATATTTCATCATTTTACAACAAAAGCTATATTGTAATCATAATCTATATCACTTTTTATTTCTAAGTCTCAATTTTCAATTATATAAGTCCTAGCTCAACTAACTCAAGAAAATAAGTCAAAATTAACAACAAAATTTTTATTCTTCAGAATAAATACATTATCAATTCAGTTATAATTCTCAAAATCTGATAGACTAAAAGAACTACCAATAGTAACTCAATCTACACTAGATATACTATTTATATTATCACTATAGTTTTCTAAATCTCATTTCACTGTATCAATAGATCAAGTATCTGTAATAGTGTTTGAATAACTAGATATATCACCATCACTAACTCAAGCTCAAATAAAATTTTTATTCTCACTTGTATCTAAAATTCAATCAGCAACATCTGAAATATCAGCAATATCTGAAGTATCTGAGACATAACTAGTTCACCCTCATGTTGTAGCTACACTAGATTCTGATACTCTTACATTTAATGGTCATATAAAGTAAGCATCATCATACAATACACCATCATGTTTTATGGTAGTAACCAAAGTGTTATCTGCATAGTTTCACGTCAAAAGCTCTTTTCATATAAAGTTTGGTGCATATGGAAAATATATAGTTTCTCATGCTTTTAATACTCTATTTGTAGGCTCACATACATCTGATCAAAGTAAAGTTTCTCATGTTTTTTCAATAACACATATTTCATCAAAATATAAATCATAATCAGAACCATTTTGAATATATGGTTTTGTTAATGAGTGATCTATATAAGGATTCATTCAAGCTCAAATAATAACAGTATCAACTGGTCACAGGTTTATACTACCTCCATTTGGTATAGTAATTTCTCAATATCAAGCATCAGGAATTGTTATATTTGAATATGTACAATCAGAATTACAAAAACTCCAATCAGACTCACTTCAAAAATCACACTCTTCCATTTCTAAATCATCATTTGGTCTTTGTACTTCCCCATCTCAACAATAACCTCAAGTAGGAAAATTTCAAGATCAACCTCAAGAACTTCCTCCATTATCTGGATTATCTGGGTCATTAGGATCAGTTGGATCTTCTGGATTTGTTGTTCATGTTCATGTTTCTCATTCTCCATTATCTTCTTCTAGTTCACATATTGAACTACACCCATCTCAGTCTTGTGTATTACCATCATCACAAGTTTCTCATAGATTAATATCAATTGCTCCATCTCAACATAATCATGGATTACTTCATCCCCCATCACCTGGATCTTCTGGATCTGTTGTTCATGTTCATGTTTCTCATTCTCCATTATCTTCTTCTAGTTCACATATTGAACTACACCCATCTCAGTCTTGTGTATTACCATCATCACAAGTTTCTGACTCATCAGAATCAACAATAGAATCTCAACAATATCTAAGCTCTACATTATAACACTCATTTGAATGTGTTTGCATATTATCAAATCATACATTTGTAAATGACTCATAAACTGGATTATTATCAATTACATCTTGAACACTAGAAAAATACCCTAAATTATAATCTCAAACTAACTGTCATGCTCATGAAACTATATCATAATATGATACATTATAAACAAACTGTAATTCTCTACTATTTGGGTCACTTGGTTTATTAAAAACACAATTAGCTCATAGTGCTATTACACTACTATTTGATCATGGTGATAAAGTACTAATTCTAAACCAATCTGAAGAGTTAGTACATCATGATAATAAGTTATTATCTGAAGCCCATATTGAAACATTTGTACTAGCATTTGATATAAGTTGCTCACTACTAGTCCAAAATTCATCATACAAAAATCTAGGTATATTATCTCAACTAATATAAAAAGATTCTGATACATTTACTCAACTACAATCAGTAGTTTTTGAATTAATAAAATTAACATTTATTGCATTAGCTCTAGATACTAAAAAAAATAATGCAATTAAAAAAAACAATCTTAAAATTTTACTCATATTATAGATCTGGTTGATTTGTAAGTTCAGGTATAATTATAACCTTTCCATCCAAAATACTATCTTTTTTATTTATAGTATTTATTTTATCAATATTTTGTATGTTTTCTTCCCCTTTTTCTTCCTTGAAACAAGAAGTAAGAAGCAGTATACATACAGTTATAATTATAACATTTCTATAATACATAGCAAACTAAATAAGTCAATTATAAATTTTATAAAGGTCCTCAAGAACCAGGATTATTAATACTTCATGGTGCAGATCCAGGATTACTTCAAGCTGAATCACTTCCTCAAGAATTAGTTCAATCTAAATCAATACCTCCCTCTCCAAAAAGTAAAACAACTGGAATACTTCATGTTGAAACAAATGTAGTTTCAAAATCAGAAGCCAAGTTCATATTAGAGTCAACTCATGCTAAAGCATAATATCTATTTAATATTTTTGCAAAACTATCTATTCAAGCTAAAGCAGATTTATAATCTTCTTTTGCTTCTTTAAAATAATATTCATCTATTCTATTAGCTTCTTCTACCCTAGCAAAATCTTCATCCATAAAAGAATTATAACCTTTATCTTTTTGTTCATTATATTCTTTATTTGAAATTTCAAAATTTTTCTTTGTTCTTTCAAATTCTTTTTGAGCAGATAATACTCATTGTTCAAGTAATTCCCCTACTTTTACAATAATATCTTTAGCTTTAACTACATCATTTGATTGTTCAAACTCTGAAGTTAACTTTTCTAATTCTTTATATCAATCAGGCATAAATATACCAAAAGTTTTTTGAAACCAGTTTGGTGTATGGATTTCATCTATAAGTCTTTTTATATTTGCTGTATCCATACTTGGGTTATTTAAAACATCAAGTAGCGTATTTTTTTGTTCAAGTGTAGTTTCTCCAGATTTTATAGTTTGTTCAAATAAAGCTGATATATCAACATTTTTATTTCTAAGAGCTTTAATTACTTTTTCCATTTCTGGTCCATCTGAATAATTTTCTGACATATTAATTCAGAAAATTTCTAAAGCTAGTGTTGAACCTCCTGATAAAATAGCCCCAATTACAGCTATAACTGCGGTTCTTTTTAATCATTCATTAAATTTATCACTATTTGGTTCTAAACCTAATTCTCCAGCTAAAGCTTCTTTTTTATTTGCATCTAAATTAAAACTTGGTTTTAATTCTTCAAACAACATATCATAATCTGTCTGACCAAGATGACCTATAATACCAAGTAATCAATTATGTTTACTTATAGCATCTTCTCTACCTCAATAAACTTTATTCAAAGCTGTTAGATACTTATCAACATCATTCAAGTTGTCTATCAACTCATTAGCTTCTCTACTTCATCTTAATTGATTTCTAGTATCATTAAGAATATCTCTGTGCTGAGCATTATATTTATCTAGTACTTCTTTTAATTTACTAGGTACATAAGCTATATTTTTAGTTCTTTCACTAACAAGTCTAGTAACTTCATCCTCTTGATCTGGATGAGCATTAATTAAATCATTATATTCTTTTAAAGAAATATAAGATCCTGACTGAGCAGCTGTTTCAACCTCATTTCTGATTTGTTCTGTATTTCACATAATTTTATTTTATAAATATATAAATTTTAATATATTTATATTATATCATATTTATAATAGTTTTTGCAAAAAAAAAGACTAGTTTTTATTATAAACTAATCTTTTTTAAAATTTTAATTATGATCTCATTCTAAATTGAAGTATTATAAATCAAAATACCATAGCAATAAAAGCAAGTACAATATACTCAGCTGGTCATGTTTGAGGTAAGCTTTGAGGTTTTTCTTCTGTTTCAACTACTCAATTAGCTGATTCTGCTGATTTAAATAATACACATTCTCTATGTTCAGCATTATCTATTGTTATTTCTCAATCTGCTAAAATATTATGAGTTGAAATTGGATAAACAAGTAAACCTATATTAGCTCCTGCTTTTGCAGTGTTTTTTTCTAATTTAAATGCACTAGATAAAGATGATTTAATCCAATTAACAGATTTTCATGATTCTAAAACATATCATTCTTCCTCTTCTGAGTATAGAGCGTTAAACTCTTCAGTATATTGCCAAAATCATTCTTCATTTGGTGTCATAGTCCATGATACATTTTCTGAATCTAAGGCTATCATAGTTGGATCAACTTGTTCTTCTTTATATAGGATTTTTGAAACATCTGTAGCATTAATCCATAAATCACTAAGTAAACCTAAATGATCCCCTTGCATTTTTGCTCATCAATTAAAACATTGATTACAAGAGTTTTCAGAAAAAACAGGATCACTAGAACAGTCTAATTCTTCATAAGCAGCAAAACTAGGAATTGCTATAATACATAGAGAAAGTATTGTTAATATTTTTTTAATCATAGTACAAAATAATTATAATATTAATATATACTATGTAATATAACAAAAAATCAGATCTATGCAAAAGTTTTTACATAAAAAAATACAAGAAAAGATTTTTTCTCGTATTTTTTTATATTAAACTTTAGCTTTTTTATTTACAACATACTGTTGAATTAACATAAATAATGTAGATATTCCCCAATATATTCATACTCAAGCAAAAAGTACATAAGTAAATACTGCTACCATAGCAGGCATTCAATAAAGCATAAACTTATTCATCATTTCTGGGTCAGGCATCATAGAATTATAACCATCTTGTCATTTTTTCTTTTCAAGTACTACTCATTTTGTAGTATCTGCTTGTTTTCAAGCAAGAGATAGTTTTATTTGAACAAATTGTATTCATGCTACAACTATAGCCAAAATCAATCATGCTAATCATCCTGCAGCTAATAAATCTAGTCAGAAGAAATTATATTCAATTGAACTTAGACTAAAATCAGATAAGAAAGAATAAGTATAAAAGAAGTTTGATGGATCTTTTATTGAAAGAATAATGTTATATATTACAAGTAATATTGGCATTTGAATAAGTAAAAAACCACATGATCACATAGGATTTACTTTTTCTTTTTTATAAAGCTCCATTAGCTTCATTCAAAGTATTTGTTGTTGTCCTTTGTATTGTTCTTGTATTTGTTTTACTTTTGGTTGAATAGCTTGAAGTTTTTTCTGACTTACCATCATTTTATGTTGTGGATATAGTAAAACTATTCTTATTATAACAGTAATCATAACTATAGCCCAACCAAATGATCATGAAAACATATCTAGTAAAAATATCATTAGATTGTATATTGGAGCATAAAAAAGTCATACAAACAATTTCTTAAATCCTCCACTATGTTCTAACTCAAGTTGATCAAAATATTCTTTTTCTTTGTAATCTACACTCAAATTATATTTTCATACAGATTCAAATTTACTGTACTGTGAAGCATAATCTACTTTTGTTTCAGTTCATGATTCTAGTGATATATCCTGACAAAAATCTTTATCAAAAACTAAGTCCTCTCACACGTGTTTTATTTTTATATCATCACATGTATTAAAAGTAATAGTTTTATTTGTTCAGTTAAATACATCTACTCATACAGAAGCTGGAACTGTATAACTGTTATCAGAAAACTCAAATAACAAAGTATTATTCATTTTACTTTTATTATCTGAACTGAAAAGATTTACAACCAACATAGTAAGTAATACTATAAGTAGTATATCTAAAAATTTTTTCATTTGTTTATATTTTATTTAATAAAAAATTTATATCTTGATCAAAGCTCTTTATACTCTTTTGTTCTTTTTTGTCCAATTTTGTTTGCTTTTTTACAACAAAAACATAATCAATTCCCTCTTTGTTATCCAGTTTATTATTTACCGTGTTATAAAATCTTCTTCTAAAGAAGTTTCTATCAACATTTGTTTTTACTGATTTTGATCAAATAACAACTGCGAATCTATTTATATCTTTTTTATTTTTTATGTAGTTCAAAACAACTCAATATGAAAAAAAAGGTTTTCATCTAGTCAAAACCTTTTTTACCATTCTTTCTGTTAATCTATTTTTTTTTGATATCACTTTTCTACCAATTAAAAACTAGAGTATTATTTTTTTCTAGCTACATAATTCCCTTTTCCATCAAAAGGTGATTTTTTAGCAGTACCTCCTGCTACTATATGCATTTTAGCTTTACCATTAATTTCTTGATATCTTTTTGGATAAGATACTGTTAAATTATGTCTTCCTTTTCTTCTTCTATTTTTTAGAACTTTTCTACCTGAAGCTGTTGAGCTTCTTTTTAAGAAACCATGTACTCTTAGTCTCTTTCTTTTCTTTAATTTTCCTAACATTTTTTGATTATTATAGTATATTTTTTATTAATCTTTAAAAGGGCGTATATAATCTTTTAAAAATTGCTGGGTTATTTTATACAAAAGATGGCTTTTGTCAAAAGATTTTTAGTTTTTTATTATACTCCCTTCTTTTTTCCCTTTTATAACATTTAAAACAGCTCATTTTTTAGATAAATTTACTACTCTCAAAACAAGTCATGCATCCCTAGCTAAACTTATAGCTGTCTGATCCATTACTTTTAAATCTTGTTTTATTACTTCGTTATAACTTATTTTGTCAAAAAATTTGGCATTAAGATTTGTTACAGGGTCACTATCATATACTCAATCTACTTTTGTGGCTTTTATCATCATATCACATTTCAATTCTAATGATCTAAGTACTCATCATGTATCTGTAGTAAAATATGGATTTCCTGTTCATCATGTACATATTACAATAGAATCATTTTCCAAATATTCTCTTGCTTTATTTTTATCATAATTTTCAACAAAATTTATTCCATTTGGATCCATTACAACTGATTTTAATCAAGCTTTTTCTAAAAAGTTTTTTAGTACTACTCAATTAAATACTGTAGATAACATACTTAGATTGTGTGAATCTGAAGCATCTACTCATGATTTTATTAGATCACTTCATCTATATATATTTCATCATCATACTACTATAGCTAGTTCTACTTTTTGTTTTTTTATTTCTTTAATTACTTTAACAACTTGTTTTGTATATTCTGGATCTATTCAAAAGTCAACGATTCCCTTCAAAGCTTCTCCAGAAATTTTTAATAATACTCTCATATTTTTATTCTAAAATTTGTTTAAATAAATTGTCTGCTATCCCCATTATTGGATAACTATCATTTTTTTCTTTTAATTCTTTATTTTTATCAGAGATATTTTGATTATCAACTCAAGTTCATCTTTCTAGTTCTAATACTCCATACATTCATTTATAAGATAGATAATAGTGTTTTTCATAAACATATTCATCTCAGTCTAGTCTAATAACAAAAAATGTTACTCATTCTTCTCATAATATAGGGCGACAAGTATTCCAGAAAAACCAAGAGTTTAACCTATCTGCTAAAACACTAGTCACGCTATCACATTTTAGCTCAGATATTACTTCTCTTTTTATTTCTAATCAATCTATATTAGAGTAAGATACAACTCAATTTCCATCACTACTTGGTGATCAAAAGATTTGAGTTGAAGGTAATTCATCCAAAGCTATGTCTTGGTATACTTTTTGTACTTCTTCTGTTTTTGTTTCAGTAGTTATTTCTTCTTTTTTCTCTTCTTCTTTAACTACATTTAAAATCAATTGTAGTTTTGTAATTTCTTCTCAAGCATATGCTTCAAAAATATAAACATTTTTTCAGAAATCTAGAGTTTCATATTTAGTAAATGCTCTATATAAAAATGTTTTGTCTCCAGAAGTAAATTGTTTAAGTGTATATCTATCTATTGGAAATTTTGATGTTTCATTAGCAAAATTTACAATTATTTTATCAACTTGTCCTAGTGTTTTTCAAGTTATTTCTACTTTTCAATCAAGTAGATTTTCTCATTCAAAAGAGTCAAATTCCAAAAGTTGTTTTTCTGTTAGAGATTTTATCTCTACTTTTTTAACTTCTGGTTTTTTTTCTACTACTTTTTTGTCTACTTTATTTGGTTGTCCCCCACCTGTTTCAAGCATTTCTTGTTTAGCGTCTTGTACGCTATTATTGATACTATTGTCTGTTTCAATAATTCACATTTGTCTTTTTGCATCATTAACATTTTCTTTATCTGTAAAACATGATGTTAATAAAAGACTTAAAACCAACAGTGATACTATTTGCAATAATTTTTTCATAATTTTTTTAGTTAAAAACTAATCTACTCTTAGATAATAAAGAGTTTTTGTTTTTTGTAAAGAAAATTACAGTTTTTCTTACTTATTTCTTACTTTGAGGTAAAAAAAATAAAACACAAAATTGTGTTTTATTTTTTATTTCATTATATAATCACCATCAAGAACAAATAAAACTTTTGCTACTTCTCTTTTAAAGTGTCAATCTATTAGTTTTAATACCACATAATCATTATATGTATCATACTCTATAGTATAATAATCATTTATAGTATTAATCCTTCAATCTTTAAAAATTGTAAATAGCTCTGATTTAGTCAAATCTGTTAATCTATAAACAACAAGTGCTCAAGGATTATATTTCAAAGTTTCTGGAAGAGTATAGTAAGAATACTTACTTGTATTTGTAAATTTAAAATAAATTCACTCTTTTGTAATATTCTCAAAATCATCTACAAAATCCACTTTTGAAACGGAATTTAATCTAATAAATTCTCAGAAAATATCTACTTCAGCATCTTTCAATTTAATAAAAGCAAATCAAGTATCATTGTCTTTATTATTCGATGAAAGAACTTCTGTTTTGAGTGTGTAATCTGAAATATCTATCTTTCAAGTATTTTCATTAACAAATGCTACAGGATTATCATTTTTGTATACAAACAATCAAGTTCATGTATTAGAAACTTCAAAACTAAAAACTCAATTATTTGTTCTTGTTTCTATTTTTCCATCAACATCTTCAAGTCTTGTAATCTTTCATCACCTATATCTGTAAATATTTACAGGTTCATCTGTTAACTTTTCATTAAGAGTTCATTCTATAAAAGAATTAGAATAAGAATCAATTTCTGGTGTGGGACTATAAACATCCAAACTTACCTCATTGTATCAAATATTTCAATTGTAATCTTTTATTGTTATACCTATATCTTTTCTGAAAATTTTATCAAATTCTCATACTTCTAATTTTATAGATATTGGAGAATAAATAACTCTCAAATTATCTCCAGAATCATCATCATTTTTTGTGTTTCAATCATTATCAGAATCTACTTCTAAATCCAAATCAACAGTTAAACTATCTATATTATTAATTCAAGAATTTTCATAAATATAACTAGTTAAATCAACCAATTGTTTTTGATATACAGGAACTCTTATAAAAGGCATATCAATTCCTGGTGAAACATCATCTGATTCTATTTGAGGAGACAAAAGTACTTGTTTAGATAAACTAGATTCTACATTATCATTAAAAGCAGTTATTTTTGCATAATAATAATCATTATCTCTATCAAGTCTTATGTAATGATCTTTTGAAGAGTATCATAAATCATATAATTCCCATGATTTAATCATATCAAAATCAAGTCATAACTCTGAATTATCATGGTACTCTAAATCAATATACGATTGTTCTCAAGCTTCAAAATTATTTCAAACATACTCTATTGTTGCTCATGGAAATAAAGGTTTTCCTAAAAATTCTCTTAGCTGAATTCATTCATAAACAACATCTTGCATTCAAGACACATAAGCATCTCAACTAATTCATATAATAGAAATATTATAAAGTAATTCTATATTTGTATTTCCAGAAACAGTAAGTTTATAAATATCTTCACTTCCCTCTATTTTATAATCTATAGAAAAAGAATTTGATCAAGCATAAAGACTAGTTCCCTTAGTAATATTTACCACACTATTTGAGATTATATCATCTTTTATATTTAAAAGCTCTAAAGTTTTTAATCTAACTCATGACAAGTTTCAAACATTTTTTATATATACTAAGTTATTTCTTTTTATAAATAAAGTATTTTCTTCTGTTTTTGTAATACCTTCTATATCAGCAACAGCATCAACTATATCCTTTTTAATAAATTTTGGTCTATAGTCATTATTCCCTTCATTTAGATACTTATCAATTATAGTATAAAATCAAAGTCTAAATTTATTTAAGAAAGGATTTGATGGAGATGAGAAATATAAATTAACACTTCCTGTTTCAGTTCATATTTCTCTGAAATTATTCACAGATTCATAAAAAACATCCCCATTATAAAATTTATTTGCTTCTGAATCTAGTACTATTGGGTTGGTAGAAAGATAAGTCTTTGTATCTTTTTTATCCAAGTTTTCTTTCCAGAAAAGTTGCCCATTTGCATAATATAAAACATCTTCATCTCCATCATTATCTACATCCATCATTTCTGTTACTTCATCTCAATATAACTCATCTGTATAATCGAATAATCTATATGAAGTATTTCATTCTATTGTATATAATCATTCGTAATTATACTTGTATTCAGATCAAGCTTGAGCCTGACAAGAATTTGCATATATAGAGTTTGAATTTACAGTATTAGGTGTAGCATTTACATATAAGTTTTCAGTCATTTTTGCTGAATACTCTTGTAATGGAGTTTTTATAGAATCTATTAACTCATCTTTGTCTTCTTGTAAATCTTGTTTCATAGAATTACCATTAGAATTAACAAGTTTTTTAGCTGACTCTATAAATTTTTCATTATATTTAGATAATTTCTTATTATAATTATCTATTTTACCCTCTGGATTATCAAAAGACACTTTTGTAACTTGAGTTTTTCCTAGAGTTGATTTAAGTTTTTTCTTTAAATCTTTATTTCTAATTATTTCTGTATTTATAATATCTTTTAATACTTCAAATTTTTCAGTATTGTTTTCTTGTAATTCTTTTATTAGTTTCTCTTCTTTTGAATAAGTTTGTTTTTCAACCCTATTCCATATTTCTCTTAGCTTATCCATCTCTGGAGACTCTGTTACAGATTTAGATGCAAGAGAATTTTGAACTAATTTTCTGAATTCTAAATTATCTACTGTTTTATCTTTGTTTTCATCCATGTATTTTGCAATACGTAGTATTCACATAGATACTCTCTGAGCAAATGCTAGTTTTAAATCAGAATCAAGACTAGCTCATATATCTGTATCTACACCATCTTCTCAAACATTTATATTTACATCAATACTATCAGGAACAACATCTCTAAAATCTAGAGCTTTTTGATCTATTTGAAGTACATTAGTAAAATCATTTGAAAAAGAATTTATAGGTTCTGCAACTTGCTTAGCCATTTCAACCAAGAAATCTACTTCAAATTCTAGATTAACATAACTAGTTACTTTTACAGCATCTATAAATGGAAATGAAAACTCAGGTAAACTAAGACTCAAGAAATCAGTCCATAAATATCAGCTTCTTTCAGTTAGATATGATATTTGTTGTCCTGCTCTTTGTTCAGGATGTAGTGGACTTATTTGTAATAGACACATAGCCTTAAATACAAGTCTCAATATATCAAGAATAAAAGCAATTGAAGAAAGTAGGGCTGGTAGTTTTGGTGGAGGAGGAAGATCTGGTAACTCTACCTTTGGTAAACTCGGAATATCTGGTAGCTCAGGAATTTCTATACTAGGTAGAACAGGTAGTTTTGGTAAATTTAGATTTACAGCAAAATTTAGATTTGGAACATCTGGTAAGAAAAGCTCTGGAAGAGTTGGTAATAATATAGGTTTAGTATTTATTTCAAACTCAGGTAATGCAATATTTAATCATGCTCTTATATTATGTAAATCTATAATTATATCTGGCCATTTAGGAAATTTTATTATAGGAATTTTTGGAATAAGCATACCTATAAGTTCAAATAAATAGTGTAATAAATCTTGTCTTTCATTTGTACACTGACTACATTCTTGTTTGTATCATTTAAATACATCAACAAGAGTTTGCCATGATTTCAAAATAGCTTTTATCAATATATATAACTCTACCCATGTTTTAAATCTATCACCATTTTTTCAAATCCGTCCTCACAAAAGAGTTGATATTGTTTCTATATTACAAAGTATTTGTTCTAAATACTCTTCTTTTTTATTTAAATAACTATTTATTTTTTCTGGAATTTCTTTGTACTCTTTAATTACTTCTAAGTTTTGTCTTAAAGAATTAATTAAGTTACTAAACTCAAGTATAACTCAAAGATTTACTTTGTCTTCCAGTTGTTCTGGTGTTAAAGTATTTTTAAATCTCTCAAGCTCTGTTTCCCGCTGAGTAATTGTTGCTTCCCGGTTTGCTATAGTTTTATATAATTCTGCTTTTGAAATCCAAGGTAGTGTCATATGAACTTTTTCTTCCTCTAATTGTATCAAAGGAGTTGTTGAAATAAATTCATAAGCTTCTTTTATACCTGATTTTTTTACAAAATTATTTACATCATCAACACTAGATTGTAGTGTTTGTTTAGTTTCTTCATCTATATACTCATTATCCTCGATTAATGCTTTGTCTACAGTTAATAGATCTCAAGATTCTTTATTTTTATCCTTCCCTTTTAAGGCTGACCAGTCTCATTCTAGTATACCTCAAAAATCTGGTAATATAATATATACTGTTGGGAAATCTGTAAGCTTGTTAGCTATTTCCTCTATTTGTCTAGTAACCCAATCCATCAAAAATTGAGGAAAGGCTGAAATCCTTGTTTGAGTTATTTTTATAACATCTTCAAAATTTCAACTTTTTAAGGCCTCTAAATCTAATTTTACAGAAATATCTGAAGATCCTCAATCTATAAAAAGAGGACTTTGTGGTTTATCTTTAAAATCTCAAGGTAATATATCAAATATTTCTCAGATATATCATCTATCAGCTTCTTCTAAATATATTTCTATTTTTTCTTTGGATAAGATCTTGTTTTCTGCTTCTTTTTGTCAGTCAGAAGGACAGTTTCAATTAATAAGACCAAAACTTCCATCTCAAGAATATACTGGTATTCAAACAGATTTAGCATCTCAATATGATCAATCATCTTCACATCAAGAAAACTTTTTAGCAACAACTATACAGTTTCATCCAGGTACAAGTGGAGACATTCCAAGTGGTGGAATTCTTCAAAAAAGTTGAGCTGGTCCTCAAAAACATATAGCTGTTCATATACCTCATGTAAGAGTAGGTGTCACAAATATTCTAACAAAATTTGTTGGAGACATTGTTCCTAAATACCCTCATGCTCATAGTCACATCAAAAGTGATAATGCTCATCATCAAAAAGTATCACAAACAGTTTCAATTCAACCACCTCAAGTGGCTAAACTCATTGCACTAAAGTTTATAAGTCAAAAAGGTGAAGGTGGCCAAACTGTAGGAATAGGTATACACCCCCAAGGTCCATAAAGAGGTAATCAAGTCAAAGCTGAGAAAATAGGTATTCATTCCCCTATTCATAATCAGTCTCATACAGGATACCCCATAAAAGTTGGATCATCTCAAGGAGCTAAAGGTACCCAGTTAAGAGGAGAACTAATACATCAAGCATTTCAAAATCAACACTTAAGTCAATTTAAAAATGATTCTATACTATCAAGTCACTCTTCTATTCAAGCTACATCAACTCACAAGTTAACTGTAATACTTCAATCCATATTAAAACTATCTTCCCCATCAGGAACTCAGTCATTATCTGAATCAGTATTCATTTCTTCTAAATGCTCTTGAGCAAAATCTTGTATATCACTAGTTTTACTTGTATCTGTTAATTCTTCTAAACTACCTCTACTTGTTAAATTATCTATATAATCTGGTACTCAGTTACCATCAGCATCTTCTACGTTTTTAGCTATTTCACTTGGAAGTTGTATTTTATCTTCATCACATGTTGGTTCTTTTTTAGATCTAGAACCATATGATCTATATCATAGTGACCTAAAAATATCTACAGGATTACTACAGTTTTTATCATCTGGTTTAATAATAACATCTCAATATATATCTTCTCACAACTCTCATTTTTCAAAGTGTCATACTTCTAAATTAGAGTGTTTCAGTGGTCTTACTTTTGCTTCATAAGTAAAAGTAAGTGTTTCTCACCTATATATATCAAAACCATCAATTAAAAAGTGATGTCATAACTCTCAATCTGATAAATAAAACTCAACATCTTCTGATTCTATAGATTGTTTATCTAAATTTAATATATTAGGTACTTTTTCAGCAAATACTACATTTTGTAAAGTCCCAGAACTAGTATTTGTTAATCTTATTTTAACCTCTACTGTATCATCTCTTTTTATAAATCATCCATTTTTATCTATAAAAGTTTTTTCTACTTTTATCCCAGCATATTCACTGTATTCAGTTTTTATAAAATATATGCTTGGTATTTCATTACTTGAAGACTCTGTATCAAACTCTTGCTCATCAAAACCTGTCATATCAATATTACTCATATCAATATTAGATAAATCTAGGTCTTTAAAAGAAGTAATTGTCTTATTTACAAGTGACTCTTCTGTTTTTGTTTCCTCTTTTTCACTTGGTTTTAAATATGGATATTTTACAAATATATAATTATCTATTTTTTGTCTATCTATATCTCAAAAACTTGGTTGATATAAAGAATCATAATATATTAAAGAGTTATCATTTCTTGTTTCAGAATTTAGTTTTATACCATTATCTTTTGAAATAGTTTGTTTTGTAAATTTTGGTTTTAAAGAGTCTCCTCCTCAATAAAATATATTTACCTCTCAAGCATCATCTAGAGTAACAATATCTGTTATACCATCAGCATCCATATCAAAAGATTCTGCTCTTATAATTACTCAAGATAAATCAAAATTATCCTTCAAAGATTGCCTAGAGAAGTCTTTACTTACATTGTTTAATAAATAAGCTACTCAATCATCATCAACAAAGAATATATCATCAAAACCATCTCAAGAAAAATCTCAAGTTTCAACTAAATCATTAGATCATAAATCAACAATAAAAGCTAAATCTCATTTATCAATAAATGGTTTATTTTTATCTTTATTTTCAAGTATTTTAAAAGTTTTATCATCTTTTATGATAAGTACATCACTCTTACTATCAGCATCATAATCAAAAACTCTATATCACAATACATTATCATCTTTTGTTATTAATCTTCATATAGTAGAGTCAAATTTTCTATCCTGATCTACTCATGGCAGTTTTTTAGTTTTCTTTTTTAAAGATATAACAGGATCTCAAAGATTTATAACAGAAAAACTCATATAATCTTGTACTGATTCCCCTACTGTTTTTCAAGCAGAAAAAGCAAGAAGTGTTTTATTTTGTTTTTCCCATCATAGTCATTCTGATTTTACAAAATTTTCATATCCCTCTTGATTAGTTTTTGTAAATCAATCAAGACTGTACTCTGAATCAAATGGATCATTGTAATAAATAACTTTTGAGCTAGAGCTTTGATTTACACTAGAGTAAGTTCAATAAGAACTTGTTTTTAAATACAATAATATAGTATTTTTTAAATTTACAATCTTTGAATTAAAAACTGATTCATCTCTTGAAATATTTACACTTGAATCAATAAAGCTAAATGCTAAGTTAGCTATAGTACTAGATCATGTTTTTACATTTATAGATAAATAGTCTCATATATT
Source organism: uncultured Candidatus Peribacteria bacterium (assembly GCA_964344155.1). GTDB lineage: Bacteria > Patescibacteriota > Gracilibacteria > BD1-5 > UBA6164 > UBA6164. Next base: position 15,984 of record CAYFMG010000016.1, read on the forward strand.
GTTTTTATCAAATTCAAAATCAACACTTCAAAGTCTATTTATAGTACCATCATCTAGTATTTCTAAAAGAGTTTTACCATAAATATCTCTAAGTATTAACTTATCTCAAGAAAGATAAGTATTATATTTATCTGAACTAGATTTTAAAGCTATTGATGTTTTTTGTTTATCAAAACAATCAGATATATAAGTAGCCTTACACGATGATAAGTTTGTATTTTCATCAAAGTTATAATACAATTTTCAAAGATAAATATTTAAAGCTTCATTATAAAGATTTAAAGCTAATTTTTTATTATCAAATACAGGAAAAAACTCCATATCTTGAGATAAATCATTCTCTGAATAAATTTTTTGAACAGATCAACTATCTCATATATTTGCTATATTGTTATATCTATATGAATTATTCAAAAGAGATGTAACAGCTAAAGCTCTATTTTCGCCATTAAATAACAAAGATCATGCTAAATAATTTTGTTGTTTTATATCTCAATAGTTTGATCAAAGTAGTGTAGTATAAATCGAATTATATCTCTTACCTTCTAGTTTTTCTTCATTCCAAAAATAAAATGTTTCTATTTTTCAGACATTTTCTCATACTCATTTTATTTCTATAGTGCTTTTTCCATCATCTACTATAAAAGAATTATTTTCCAAAGATGGATCAGTTGATATTTTGAAATAAGCAACTCAAGGATTAATTGTTCAATAAATTTTATATCTAGCCTTTCCCTCACTTACTTTTACACTATTCTTATCACTAGTTATGATATTTGCATATTTTTCTAGTATTTCAATACTAGTATTTGTTGAGTTATCATTAAATACTAGATTATTATATCTATCTTTTAATTCTACATCCAAAATTGATACAGCATCAGATGAAGCTTCAATTTTTGAGTTAGATAAAGATAAATCCATTTTAATAGGAGCTTCTGGAAAAATAGTTATATTTTTAGAAACAATATTATTTAATCATTCAACTTGAAATTCTACTGGAATATTTTTCCCTGCTAGATTTTTTGTTACAAACTCTATTTCAGTTTCTCCTCAAACAAACTCTACATAAGGATTAACTGCTTCTAGAAAAATATCATTAGAGATTAAATATGCTCTAGAATCAAAATCACTTATTATATTATTATTTTTATCTCTCAGGGATAATTTATAACTATAAACATCTCATCAAACTTTTACTTGTTTAGCACTATCTTCTATTAAAAGATTTACTTCATCAAGTACTTTTATTTGTTTTGATGCTGTTAATATTTCTCTTGCATCACTATCTTTTAAGCTTACATTTAATTGTGTAATACCACTAGTTTGAGTTGATTGTAATCTAACTATTTTATATCATTCTATAGTTGAAGTAGAAAAAGTTTTATTGTTATTTTCTGAAAAAACAACAGAGTCACCTCAAAGAGAAAAGTCTAAATTAAAATATTCTCATTCTACAGGATTATCAAACTTGTCATAAATAGTTACAAAATTTGTAGAGATAACTCATCCTGATTCTATGACACTAGTTCATAAATTTATATCCAGTCTATCAGCAACTTCAGGTAATAGTACTAAATTTTTTACTGTTTTAAATCAAGCACTATCAACTATTTCTAGTTTATAATTGCCTGTTTTTTGTAAAGCAAAAAGTCATTTAAAAAGCTCTAAATCTTTTTTAGTAACACTTACTTTTTCTACAAGCTCTTCTCATTCAAATAAACTTACTTCTAGAGGATATGATATAGGAAGCTTTGTTCAAGTAATAGAAAGATTTTCAACAAATATCAAAGCCTTTTGATCACTGGTAGATGTTGTAGCTACTAAATCTTTTATAGTATTTATATTTTTAGTAGTACCATCAGTTAAAAATACATTTGTTTTATCACTTACCTTTAAAGAACTAGCTCAAATATCAATATCTAAACCAGTATCTGTATTATCTAATCTATAACTTGTATTAAATAACCTATCTCATCTAACTTGGATTTCTAATATATCAGACTCTATAAAAATAGCCTCTTTACCTTCAGCATCATTTATTTTTACATAAGCTTTTAAAAAGATATTTGAATCTTTATTTTTTAATCAAATTGAATAATCAGCAACTCAAGCTTGAGCTCTTATTTTTAAGTCCTTAAAAACTACATAATCTACTGTTAGAGATTTATCATTTTTGTATTCATCTTCAGCATCATAAACAACACTCGTATTTGAGCTTGTAAATTCTTTTTTCAAATCCTTAGGTGCTTCTAGTTTTACTATTTCAAAATAAACATCTGTTGAATTAGCTATTCTAACAGTTTTATCATCTTTGTCTTTTATTATTGCTCTAAGCTTTCCTGTTTTGTTATAGTAATATTTTTCACTATCAGAATAAAGAGTTATAGTTCAGTCTTCTAGTTTAGTTTCTATACAATCATTTACTCAATTTTTATTTACATCTCAGCTACATTCAACAAGCTCTTCTTTTTCTTCCTCAGATAATAAACTTGGTCAACAAGCTCAGTCAGAAATAGAAATAGTAGGAGGTAACATATTTTTTAACCGACATATAACAGCTGGTATCCATTTCCAAATAGGTACTCAGTCTGGTGGAGCACATTTAAAATTTGGATTTAATTTTTTTCATCATACATTTGTTCACAATAGTTGTGAATTTAATTTTGCATTGTCAGATAAAACATCAGCATAAGGATTTGGAGCCTTTGCTTCTGGATCAAGTTTTATATACATATTTTTAGCATCTCATTCTGCTCACATATATGCTATTTCATATTGTTTCTTATTTTTTGGTAGATAATATTTATCATCCAAAGAACCAAATTGATCATTTAAATAATTATCTATAACAAAAGCATATTTAGCTGATGGAGAATTTAAATTATTCCAGTAAATAGAAAAAACTAATACATCATAATAACTTAAATCTTTTGATTCTCATCAAACAGTTATAGTTTTATCATCTTTTTCCTTTAATATTTTTACTAAATCAAAATTATCTTCTGGGTACTCTCCTGTTTTTAGGTAGTTATAAAAAGTCAGAGCTGCTCAACTTAACTCCTCAGGATTATTAGTTCTTATTATTTCATTTATTTCAGCTGATTTTTCATCAAGTACTTTATCAAGTTCAGCACTTACTGTTTCAAAAGAAACAACAGAACCATCTTTTACTTTTAGGTTAAATAATTTAGGATAATCTATTTTTACATACTCTCAAATAGCAGAGATAAAATCTACATATCTTTGCTTATCAATAGGTAAAGCTTGACTCATCATATTTTTAGTTTGAGCACTTAGCTCTCAAGCTGTTGGAGACTTATGTTCTATATAAGATGAAACTTTTTTATAATCATAGTCATAATAAGTCCAATAAACATTATCTTCCTCATGACATTTGGCTCATACACTTTTTACAATAGATCAACTTAATTTTATAGTCTTTATTTCACAAGCTCTAGCTGATAGAGAACTATAGTTTTGTTCAAAAGTTTTTGAAAAACCATAAGTCGAAGCATTACTATCTGTTGTACAAGTCCAATCGTTTGCTACAAGATTATTTCAAGATGGTATACTATATACAGTAGTACAAATACTAGCTTCAGAGCTACTATCATAAACCATTCCTTGCTTAGTTGCTAATATATAATTATTTTCTAAACAATTTAGAGGTGATGGAACCTTAGTTTGATCTGTTATCTTTTTTGTTCATGTTATATCAAAAAGAGGAACAAGTGATCATTTTAAATCATGATTGCTATTTAAATCAATTACTCAACTAGAAGTTAATTCTCTATTTAAATTCAAAGGACTATTTCTTCCCCATAGTCATTCTAAAGCTTTACCTGATAATAAATTTTGTGAACAGTATATTTTATTAGGAGCACTTCAAACTATATTTCAATCAGCTTGAGCATTACTCATATTTAATCATCTATTCCCTTGAACTAAGTTTCAACCAGCTTCAGTACTTCATCTATAAATACTACACTCTGATGCATTACTTATAGATCATCATTTTTTTCAATATAAGAAATTTATATATGAAGAACCACTACAACCTCACATACCACCACTTCATCATGCTCATGTTTTATAAGAAGACGGTACAGCTAAATATCTAGATAATCAATTTTTTACAACATCATCTATTTGTTTTTCTAGCTCATTGTTTACATCTTTTATTATTTCATCATTAACAACATCTAGAATTGAAACAAAATATGGAATAAAATCTGCGTTTATTTTTCCTCCTTTATCATTATATCTTCAAGCATTATATACATTTTTTCTGAAATCAGATAATACTCACTCAGCAAAAATTTCTAAAAATGTTTTAGTAGCATTTTTTATAATATGTCTAGTTTGAATATCTGGAACATTTGTTGTATCAGGTGTCGGAGATGATTCTAAAGCACTTAGTATTTCAGGATCTGGAGTAAAAGCTTTTTCATCTTCACTTAAAGAGTTAGCTTTATCATTAATAGAATCTAGTATAGATCAGATTTCTTCATTAGCGTATCATAATGCTTTATCTGAAATTTTATCTGCAAGTTCTTTACTAAATCTATTATAAACTATATCTTCTTTATTATCTATATACCCTTTGTATTGTTCATAGCTAGCATATTGTAAAGCTTGTTGTTCTCTAAACTGATCATAATAAAAAACATACGGTTCATAAACAGAAGGTGTTCAAATGTTTTTATTTCAATTTAGTATTCATTCTGAATATTTAAAATTTCATGTTCATGAATAAAAATCATGGTTTTTATTAAAATATTCTTTTAGTCATAAAATATTATCTCACTTAGTTCAAAAATTAGGTGATATAACTCAATGCCATATTTCAGATTTAATTCAATCTATATTTTCTTCATTTTTTTCATATTTTTTAGTTAAATGATTGTATATATATGCTTTATCTTCAAAATCTGTAAAAGGTACTATTGTTCTACTTGAGTTATTATCCAAAGTTGCTACAGGTAAATTGAAATCCCCTACCAAAACTGTACCTATAAGTTTTGATTCAAAATCAATTCAACTATCAAGAGATTTATATCAATCAAAATACAGAGATTCATTAAGTGAAGCTATATTAAAAGCTGGAGTATTTTTAGGTGTTGGAAGTATTACAACCTTTGTATTTTCAAGTACTCATTGAATATCTTTTCCATATCTATCTATTTCTGTTTTTATACTAGGGTAAATATCCTCATCAACCAAAACTGAGACAATATTGTAAAATTCTTCATTTCAAGCAAAAGTTTCAAAATCAAAAATAGGTACCCTAAAAGTGGTACTAAACAATAAAGTAAAAATTAAAAGTCCTGATAAAAATCTCTGGAATCTAGAATAAAACATAATTTAATTTTATAGGAAAAAAATAAGTATTTTTCTCTAAAAAATATAATACAAAAAAAATAGTTTTTTTCAAGAGTTTTTTTGAGTTTTTCTGATTTTTTTTGAAAAGAAAAACTTTTATTTTTTTCTTTTATTTATATAATAAAAAAAATATAAATTACAAACATAATATATGAAAAAACTAACTATATTCTCCATCACTATTCTTTTATGTTTTAGTAGCCATTTTCAGACTACAAAAGCTGAACAAAAAAGCTCTTATTCTACAAAATCATCATATGATTTATACAAGCAAAGAGTTAATGATGTTTGTAATTATTACAAAACAAAAAATACAGTAATCGATATAGAAGATAATTATCCACAAATAGTAAAAAATAGTCTAGGAAACAAAAATAAAAATACAGTGAGTCACTTTACATTAGATATGGCAAAAGAGGTTCATAGAGAAAACATGAACAATATATATAAATGTGCTTTATTGAACTCTCAGAAAAAAGCTATAGAATTAACAAAAAATAAGCTTAAAAATACAGTTATCTCAAAACAAATATGAGCTAAATTAAATACTCAGTTAAATAAGGTCAAACTATCAATGACTACCTTAAAATGTAGAAATGCTAAAAATACAGGTTCCCTTCAAAAAAATGAAGTTTTAAAACAAACTACGTACCAAACTTGTAAATATGTTTCATATCTAGAGTATTTAAAAGAGCAAAGTGAAAAGTTATCTTATTATCTAAAAGATTTGGATAATTATAATAAAGATAAGGCTAGAGAGGAGTTAAGTAAAAACTATAGTCCTGAAAAAATAGATAATATGATTGATGATTATTACGATAAAAAGGTAGAAATTAAACAAGCAAATGTATATGATTCTTTTAGATCAAAAGAGTTTCAAAAGAGAATGATACAGGAAGAAATAGATCATACTTACAACATATTCCCTCTTGCTTTTCACGCTTATTCTGAGTATGAAAACAGCATAGTTATACATTTTTTACTAGAGACTATAAAACAGGACTATATAGCTGTAAGAGACAGGCTCCACAAGGTTATCAATCCTATAAATCAGGTTGTTTACAAAGTAAGTAATGCAATGAAAAAGTAAAACACAAAAAGAACACTTTCGTGTTCTTTTTTGATTCAAAATACTTATTATAAATAACTATAAATAATTTTTATATTCTTGATAACTTGATAATATTCTAAATATAATTACTTTCTTTTTTTCTTCATATATTTTATAAAATATTTTTCTATTTTTTACATTAAGTGTATGAAAATCTTTATATGTTTTTAGATACATATTAGGCATAAAGCTTAATTTCATTGTTTCAACAAAAATCATTGAAGCTTGTTTTTCTGCTATTTCTTTAGAAAAAGTTTGTCTTTCTATATAATCAACATAATGTATTAAATCGTTATTTGCTTCATCGTCATATTCTACTATATATTCCATTATTTATTTGAAGTTAAAAAAGTATTTTTTCTATTTTTTACATTATTCCAAACTTGTTCCAGATTATACGTTTTACTTTTTCATGTTAAATATTTTTTTTCTTGTTCATCTAACATATCACATATTTCTTTATAACTATATTCTCTATCCATCATTGTTGGTATTTTTACTTTTTCCTTATCTATTGTTGCCATATTTTTTAAAAATTATTTATTATTTCCCCTATTATATCCACAATCTTATTTTTTGCAAAATAAAAACTCCCCCTTTCGCTACCACTCTTTTCTCCTGTTAAGGAGAGAAGATTCAGATGAGAGGTAAAGTTTCCTTACCTCGCCGTAGCATACTTAAACGGTGCTTCCGCAAAGGCTATGTAAATATATGTTTGTCAACTAACATTTCATGTTCAATTTCAAGCTCTTTTCATTTTAAATCAATTAGACAACAAATCTAATGCATCATTTGCATCCTCAGCACTAGAAAAATTTGCAAATAATCTATTATTAGAAGGATTATTAATATTTCTTTTTCCATCAATTATCATCCACTCCTCTGTTGATGTACTACTCTTCACCATCACATACTTTGGCTTAAACCCAGTATAAACAAATGGTCAATCAGCACTTCAGTTACCTGTATAACTTCATACTTTACTATATCCTGGTACTGAGTGGAAATTATATGCTATATAATTTTGTCATGACTCATTTGTAGCCCGTCCTCATC
>CAYFMG010000017.1:0-22098 GCA_964344155.1 uncultured Candidatus Peribacteria bacterium
TCTTCATTCTACTCATATCTGAGATTCTTACTGAGTCTCTTGAGGTCTTTGTGTAATTTTGCATACTTATAAATGCAATAGTTCCCAAAATAATCAGGATACTTATCACAACTATTAATTCTACTAAGGTAAAACCTTTGTTATGTAATTTTTTCATAGTATTTTATTGTTAATTTTTAATACTTAATTAATATAATAGTATTTATTAAAATATCAAATTTATTTTTTACTTTTTTTTTGCTTTTTAAAATTTTTTATAGTACAATATAAAGGTATTAATAATTTTTACAAAAGTAATGAATAAAAATATAAATCTAGAACTTGAAAACTTAGAAATCTATAAACAGATAGTTAATCATATGACTGAGAGTCTTTGGATTTGAGATAAAGATAACAATACAATTTATACAAATGGTGTATTTTGCGAGTTAACTTGATATTCTCAAAATGAAGTTATATGAAAACCTTATAGTGATTTCTGGGACAAAGAAAGTGCTGATACAATAGAAAAAATAAATAAAAAATACGATATATCTGAAAATATCAAATATGAAGCATTACTAAGAGATAAAAAAGGAGAAGATATTCCTGTCTTGTGTAGCTGAACACCAACTGTTAATTGATGAACTGTTTTAATGATTAGTGACCTAAGAGAATTAAATAGTTTAAAACAAGTTGAAAAAGATTTAAGAAAGATAAATCAAACAAAAGATGAATTTATATCTATTGTATGACATGAACTAAGAACACCCCTAACATCAATCATGTGATACCTATCAATGATACTTGATTGAGACATGTGAGATATAAATACAGACGTAAGAAAATCTCTATTCCATAGTTATAATAGTTCCGTTAGACTAATAAAACTAGTAAATGATATACTATCTATTTGAAAAATAGAATCATGAAAAATGGAATATCATATGGATAATGTTGATATAATGAAACTTATAAAATCAACATATAAAGATATTTATCTAGAAGTAAGTCAAAAATGAATTAGTCTAAAAGTTGATTTTGATAAAAACCTAGAATGATTAGAAATAAATACTGATAAAGATAAGCTAAAACAAGTATTATTAAATCTATTAACAAACGCTATTAAGTTTACTAAAAAAGGTTGAGAAGTAACAATAAAAGCTTCAAAAATAGATGACAAAGTAAGATTTGAGATAATAGATACTTGAGTATGAATACCTAAAGATAAACTCGATATACTATTTGATAAGTTTTCTCAAGTAGAATCAAGTATGCAAAGAGAAAATACTTCTGGACTAGGATTATGATTATCTATATCTAAAAGGTTTATCGAAGAATTTGGATCTGAAATAAAAGTAGAGTCTGAAGAGAAAAAATGAAGTGTTTTCTACTTTGATTTAAAATTAAATAGCTAAAAATTTGAATATCTATAAAAAATATGATATTATACTTATATATATATAACTATAAAAAATATTATGGACAAAAAATTATTAATTATCGAAGACGATAAAGTATTAAATGAGATGTATGCTACAAAGTTTGCTAAAGAAGGTTATTTAGTAGAATCTGCATATGAAGGTTTAGAAGGATTATCAAAAATTACTACCTTTAATCCTGATGTTATTCTTCTTGATATAATGATGCCAACAATGAATGGTTTTGAAACTCTTGAAGTTATTAAATCTCAAACATCTTCTAGTTGTAAAATTATTATTTTTACAAATATTGTAGATAAAGATAAAATTAACCAAGCAATGGAAATGGGAGCTGATGATTATTTAATCAAAGCTGACACTACTCCAAAAACAGCTTTAGAAAAAGTTGAATCTTATTTCTCAGAAACTACTACTTCTGATGAAGATGGTGTTACTTATATCAAACCAGGAGTTAATAAATTTAGAATGAAAAATCCTGAAGGAGGAAAAGATATAGAAATAGAAATAAATATAAAATAAAAAATGTAGAAAGTAATTTTCTACATTTTTTTATTTTTTTAATAAATTTACAAAAGCTTCACTAGGTAAGCTCACTTTTCAAAATTGCTTCATTTTCTTTTTACCTTTCTTTTGTTTTTCAAGTAGTTTTTTCTTTCTACTAATATCTCAACCATAAAGCTTAGCTGTTACATCTTTTCTCATAGCAGAGAGAGTTTCTCTAGCTACAACACTTCATCATACCGCAGCTTGAATCTTAATTGCAAATAAAGCTCTTGGTACTGATTCTTTTAAGTTCTTACAAATTTTCCCTCACATATAATGAGCTTGGTCTTTATGACATATAAAAGCTAGAGCATCTACTTTTTCATCAGCTATAAGTATTTCAAGCTTAACAAGTTCATCCTCTTTAAATTTAATAAATTCATAGTTAAGTGAAGCATATCATGAACTAAGAGATTTCATTTCATCATAAAAATCTCAAATAAGTTCATTCATAGGTAACTCATAAGTAAGCATTACCCTATCACTATCTATAAACTGTTGATTTTTAAATATTCATCTTCTGTCTTGTGATAACTGCATTAAGCTTCCTACATACTCTTGTGGTGTAATTATCTCTACTTTTGCTATTGGTTCCTCTATATGTAAATATTTTTCCCTACTTGGTAAATCTTCAGGATTAGATACTAGTATTCTAGTACATTTTTGACCTTTTTCATTTTCAATTAATTCACTAGTAAATCTAGAATATTCACTTATTTTATCTCAAAATACAACTACTCTATATGTTACCTGAGGAGATGTCATTATTACATCCATATTAAACTCACGAAAAAGTCTTTCTTTTACTATATCTAGGTGTAATAATCCTAAAAATCAACATCTATATCCATTTCAAAGTGCCGGACTCACTTCTGATTCTACTGCTAAAGCAGAGTCGTTTAATACTAGTTTTTCCATTGAATCTTTAAGTGCTGGATATTCAGAACTATCCATAGGAAAAATACCTGCATAGATAAAAGGTGTTACTTCTCAAAATCCATCAATAGCTTTAGCTTCTTCTGGTTTTGCTTTTGGTCATTCTACATTTTCTGGTTTCCAAACTGTATCCCCTACTTTTGCATCTCTAATTGATTTTAATCATGTAACTATATATCAGACTGATCAATTTTCGATTTTTTGATCACTTATATAGCTTGGAGAAAAATGTCATACATCCAGTGCTTCAATTTTTTTATTTGTATTTAAAAAATGCAGTGTATCTCATTTTTTTATTTCTCACTGAAATACTTTTACATATGATACAACTCACCTGTATGAATCATATTGAGAATCAAAAACAAGAGCTTTTAATTCATCATTATCTGCTTGTTTATCGGAAAATACTCTTGGTTCACTTATCCTATCTATAACTGCTTCAAGCACTGATTCAACATTTTCTCATGTTTTAGCTGATACTCATATTATCTCTGATTTATCACATCAAAGTAAGTTTATTATCTCTTCTGAAACTTTATCTACATCAGCTGCTGGTAAGTCTATTTTATTAATAATTGGTATAATATCTAGATCATTTTCTATCGCCATATATACATTTGATAGCGTTTGAGCCTCTATTCATTGAGTAGCATCCACTATAAGTAAAGCTCCCTCAACAGAAGCAAGACTTCTACTTACTTCATACTGAAAATCTACATGCCCAGGAGTATCTATTATATTCATCTCATATCACTTATAATTCATCCTAACTGGTTGAAGCTTAATAGTAATACCTCTTTCTTGTTCAAGCTCCATAGTATCAAGCATTTGTCCATGTTTCATGTCTCTTTTTTCTATAGTTCCTGTGATTTCAAGTAACCTATCAGCTAAAGTAGATTTACCATGATCTATATGAGCTATAATACAAAAATTTCTAATATTTTTTAAATTCATTTATTTATTTTTACTTATAATAATTTAAAGTTTATAGATTCTTCTTAAAAATTCAACCTAAATATTTTTATAATCTTTGTTACACATATATATTTTGATTCTATTTCAAGTAGTTTTTTATAGTTTTTTTCTATAAACAAATAATCATTTCTTAATTGTTGTAAATCAGTATTTGATAGTTTTATTGTTCATATTTTTATAAATCAATCTTTTGTTAAACCATAATCTTTTCAAATAGCAGACTCGTCTTTTACTATTCTATAAGCTGAATCTAATTTCTCTATTTTTGAAAATAATTCTTTATTAAATCATAAAAATTTTCACTCTTTTGTGGCAAATAGATTTACTCATATAACATTTTCTTTTATTTTTGGAAACTCTTTTTTACTATCAACTATAAACTTAAAAAAGTTAATACCAAAAGCTCTATGCATAAGCTCATGTCTACCTCAACCTATTCTACCATTTACTTCTATTGTTTTTAACTGTCATTTAGAGTTAATTTTGAATTCATGATGTACAAAAGAGTTTTTTATTTTCATAGCTTTAACACTATCTTTTACAAACTTTTCTAAGTTTATATATCTAAAAGTATCTTGTGTATCTTTTGTTGTTATTCTAGAAAGTACAAAATAATCATCTACTCAAATATCAGTTCATAATCTTTCTTTTATAGGCTCAGATAACCTTACACTACCATCTTGTCAAACAAAATAATCTATAGAATATAATTCTCAATCTATGTATTCTTCTGCTATAAGCTTACCTCACTCTATTCATCTTTCACTAAAAACTTTTGAGAAACTATTGAAGTGATCCTTATAATCATAAAACTCTCTTCTTGAATTGATTTTAACTACTCAAGAGCTTTGTACTCAGTTAATAGGTTTTAGAATAAAAGGTACTCATACTTTTTCCCTAATTTCAGAAAAACTAAGCTTATCCAAAGTTCATGAAGTAAACCTAATTCATAATTCAGGATTATGTTTTAATATCATTTCTCTTTGAATGAATTTATTTCTAAATATTCTATGATTTTTTGGAGCTTCTTGTCATACAACTTTTTTCAATCTATTTGTAACATTCATAGTTAATTCTAGAGTTGTATGAACATATAGTATATTGTATTTTTTATTTAACTTCTCTACTTTTTGCGTTATATCATCTCAATTCAAGTAATTTTTCAGATATATTCCATTTTTATTTAGTTTTTCTTCATAATCTTTATCATCCAATTTTTGTCATTTATAAAACAAAAAATTCTCTACATTATCTTGCTTATATATTTCTTTCATAAGATGTAGTTCTAGCTTAAAAGTGTCTGTTTTAAACCATTTTTTATTCATTATATGAACAATAATTTTTTGCATAACTATTTATTATTATAATAATTTGAACTATGGAATTATAGTGATTTTTTAAAAAATGCAACTTTTAGTAATATTTTGTCCTTAGTTTTTTTGACAAATAAGCAAAAATATAATAAAATTATATAAATTAAATAAGTAGATATTTTTATTCATGAATAACACTATAAATTCATTACCAGCTAAACAAAAACTAGAGGATATAATAGGAAAATATAATCCTCTAATTTTTGATGAAGAAAAATGGATATGAAAAGATCTACGGAAAATAGCTGAAGTTACATACTCTTATGATACTAATACATGAATCAATACCACTCTATTTGTAAAATGAGGATGACTAAACATAGAAACTTACAAAATGCTTGACTTAGAAGCTAAAAAAGTATTTTTACTAAGAGCTAAAGAAAAGTTAGAAGAGTTAATTAATGAAAAAATTGATTTAATAGATGAAGCCTTAGAAACAATAGACCGTATGGATAGTCTAGCTCAAACATCTGTAGAAACAGATACTAAAAGTATATTTAAAAATTCTTTAATAGAGAAAAAAATGCTTTTAGAGTATTGTTTAACAGCTCTAGCTTTGGAATTAGAAAAAGCAGATATATGATTCAAAGTAGATGAAACTGAAGAAAAAGAAATAGAAACAAAAATTCAAGAATATGATAAACTATTATTCTGAGGAGATATAAAAGATAGTCCTCAAGATGTAATTCTATCTTATGAAAGTGCTTTAGTTAGATTTAATAAAAATAAACACTTATTAACTGAAAGTGAGGCAGAAAAATTTGAATGATATTTAAAGAAAATGCTTCCTTATCTTCCTGAAGGATATAAGTATGTAGAAAAAGTAGAACCTAAGGCTATAGATAATAGCTTCCTAGAAACAGACTTTTTAAGAAGTGATTATATATTATGATTCAATATCCTGATAGAAGCTCTAGAAAAACTAGAACATATAGTTGAAAGTAATAGTGATGTTGCTAGTATATCTGATTGACCAAAAGGTGTTTATTTCCCTACTAGTGCAAAATTTGCCAAAATGAATATTTTAAGATTCTTTAAATTAGCTAATCATGAAATAGAAACTCATAATATAACAGATTATAACTGAAGACAATTAATATGAAATCTTAGATGAGCGTGAAGTATTGAAAAAGATGAATGAGTAGCTATGCTTATGGAACAACTATTTATGTACTGAGAAGAACTATACAAAATAGATGAAAACTGAAACAAAATAATAGATAGAGACAAAATACAAATAAACTCATACTTCAGTAAAATATTTATGTGAGAGTTATTAGACGAAGATAAAGAGTTAATGGATTTTCTAAATATTTATGAAAAACTAGAAGCTGATGTAATACCACCAAAAGCCAGACTTGATAGACTTAAAAGAAATAATAAATCTCACGTACAACACAAAGATACAACTTATACTAGATGATTATTTAAAGCTGTAGATAATATAAATTTATTTATAACTTCTAAGTGAAAAAAATGAATAAATCCAAAAGATTTATTTATATGAAAAGTATCTTTTGATGAAACTAGTACTTTGAAAAATATAGCAAAACAAAAAGAGAAAAATTGAGAAGATTTAGAATTATTAACTCCTCTTTTTATATCTGATGCGGTACTTTTTGCTGTAGAAGAAAAATTAAAATGAAGAAATGGTAATATTAGCTGAGAGAATTTTTATAAGTATCTACAAAATAAATACCCTATATTTAACTTTTCAAAAGAACAAATAAAAGCTGTATCTCATACAACCAAAACAAATGTTTTTTGAATTGTTGAAATTATCTTAAAAAGAGTTTGATTAGATGCTGCTAAAAATATATCAAGTGATAATACAGCAATACAATATATTATATGAGATACTCATCAATATAATATAAAAAAAGTTAAAGATAAAATGAAGTCTAGTGAGAGAAAAAATGCCAAATAAAAAATAGAAACAAATTTTTGTTTCTATTTTTTATTTCTTCTAAATAATCAAGTTACTTTAGAAAAAGCAGTTTTTACTTTTTCTTTTGGTTTTTCTAAAAGTTTTATTTTTTTCTTACATGCTTTTTTATCTGTACATATATCAAGTAAATCTTTATATCTTGATTTAATATATGCAAAGTCTTTAGCTAAAACTCCATAATCTTTATTTTTTAACTTTATTACTCAAACTTTTATAAATCAATCTTTTGTTAATCAAATCTCTTTTCAGATAGCTGACTCTTCAAATCTAACAGAAAAAACAGATTCTCTTTCTTTTATTTTTTTGAATGCTTTTTCATTAAATCATTCTAACACTCATCTTTTGGTAGCATAAATATTTACAGCTATATTACTCTCTTGAAGTTTAACTCATTTAGAATCTTTAATTAATAATAGTTCTAATAAATTAAAATCATAAGCATTTTTTAATAATTCTATTCTTCAACCACCAATTCTACCATTTAACTCTATTGTTTTTAATTCTCATTTTTTATTAATCTTAAACTCATGGTGTACAAATGTATTTTTTATACCACAAGCTTTTACTGTAGAATTAATAAATGATTTTAATCTTTTTCATTTAAACTCTCACTCTGTTTTCTCTGTAGCTATTCTAGCTATATTACAGTAATCATCTACCTTTACATCAACTCACAATCTAACTTTTACTGGTTTAGATACATGAGTCTTTCATTCAGGAGTAACATAGTAATCTATAGAATATAGTTTTCAAGTAATAAATTCTTCAACTATTAATTCTTTATTATCTACTCATCTTGATTTTAATCTATCATGAAAATCATTATATGTATCTATATAATGTTTAAACTCTTTTTTATTTTTAACCTTTGCTACTCATGAACTTTGAACTCAATCAATAGGTTTTATAATAAAAGGATATCAAACTTTTTTTTCTATTTCTTTTATATCTAAGTCCTCTGGAGTTCACTTAATAAATTTTATTCATAAATTAGGATTGTGGTCTTGAATAAGTTCTCTTTGGAGAAACTTGTTTCTGAATATATCTGGATTATCTGACAAAGGACGTCAAAGGAATTCTTTTACTTCATTTACTGTATTTACAAGTAATTCTAAAGGAGTATCAATAAATAATATTTCATGATCCTTTGAATACTCTAATACTTGATTTTTTAGATCTTCTTTATTTGAATAATTTTTACATAAAATATGAAATTTTTCTAGTTTAGAAATAAGAGCATCAAATTTTATAACATCTCATTTATAAAATAATACATTTTTAATTCCATATTTTTCACTTAAATCTTCCATAGCATCTATTTCTGCAGTGAATGCAGAACTTTCCATTCTAGCTTTTGTTAGTATATGAACTATAGCTTTTTTATGCATGAATTTGTTTTACATTTTAAATAAAGTATTTTTCTCTAAAAAAGATTTATTTTAGAAAAAATATCTTCCTATTTCTCTTTTTGTTTTATTGGTTAATTGTTCTTAAAAAAATACCAAGGTCCGCATTATAAAAATAATAAAAAATATATCAAGTTTTTATGGTTAATTAATTGTTAATTTCTCTACTTAATTCGCACCATAAAGCTATATCTAAGTTTTCTGGTCTTGTGTTTTTTTCTATAGATAAGCCTTCAAAAATACTTATAATATATTCTTTTTCAAATCAAGAATTCACTAAGTTTTTTATAAGCATTTTTCTTGGTTCTTTAAATCATTTTTTTATTAACTCTAAAAACTTTTCATCATCTATATCTTTATAGTCATCATGTTTTTCAAATAATAGTACACTTGATTCTACTTTTGGTGCTGGAATAAAACTTTCTTTAGGGGCAGTTAAAACCTCACTTACAAAATATTTTTTCATTATAAACAATGATAAAACTGAACTCTTTGGTTTTTTATTTTTTAAAGCTAAAAGTATCTTATCTCATACATCTTTTTGCATTAAAATAACCATATTTTCTGGATTTAACTCTACATTATATATAAAGTGTCTAAGTATTGGTGATGTTATATAATAGGGTATATTTGCTATTACACTATATCCCCCCTCCTTAGTAAGGAGGGGGCTAGGGGGTGGTCATTCATATTTTAATACATCTGTATGATTTAATTTAAAATCAATTCACTCTAAATCAAAGTCTAGGTTATCTATTCTACTTTTTAGTACTCAAACCATATCATCATCAAGCTCAACAAGATTTAGTTCTTTTGGTTTTCTTTGTATTAGTTTTTCTGTCAAAGCTCAATAACCAGGTCATACCTCAACTATATTTTTTTGATTAACCTCTAGGATATCAGCTATTTCTTCTAAAACTTCATCATCTACCAAAAAATTTTGTCAAAGTGATTTTTTAGCCTTTATATTATATTTTTTTAATAATTTTATACTCATTTTTTTATATTTATTTATCTACTTTTCATGTCCATTTTTGCCGAATTCTTTCAAGGTATCCAAAGTTTACCATCATTATATCAAGTATTTTGTTATAATTTCTTCTTTGTCATTGATCATAAATTTTTTTCTCATCTTTTCTTACTTGCATTTTATTTAGCATAAGTACATTGAATGTTACTTTATCAAAAATATCCATTTTAACATCAACTAGTTCACGACAAGGTATTCACTGATCAGAAAAGTAATCCATAGCTGTATAAACATTTGTCTTTCAGTCTTCTAAACATGCTGATGTTTCTCAAACTATAGTAGTTCAACAAAGTTGCATATATTTAGAATAAAACTCTTTTCTTTTTTCATCTACATCATTTAATCAATCTATATAAGTTCAAGCTCTGTTTGCTCAAAAATATCTAGTTTTATTTTTTTCTAATTTTTCTATGTATTTATCCATATCCTTATCTAGCTCCTTGAACTCTTTATCTAAAACTATTTGATAGGCAATTCTTTCTTTTGACTCACTTGTAATACAAACAAAATCCTCTATACTTTTTGCTGACATCCTCTCGTTTGCTTCTATACAGTCTTTTATTTCGGTTTCATACTTACATCATGCAAAAACAGCTGTTTCTATAAAAAACAGCATAAAAAATGAAAATATATATAATATTTTTTTATTTATCATTATTTTACTTTTTATTAAAAGTTTTTAAAACTCCAACTAAAACCTTACCAAAAACTCTATATCATTTTTTGGCTATTTTAGATCATTCTTTTTGTACGTTTTTTGTAACTTCTTTTCATTTATCTGTTTTAGATAAACCTATCATTGAAGCAACAGCTCAACCAATAATCAATCAAGTAATTAATTTATCAAATTTCTTGGCATGAGATTCTTGCTTTTTCTTTCTAAAAAACATTTTTATTGTTATTTAATAAAACTACATCTCTATTCTGTCTATTTTTATATTTTGAGATGCAAATTGTAGTTTTTGTATAGTAATTATAAGTAAATTATTCTCCAAACTTGCTTTTATACTATCAAAATCTAAGTTTTCTGGTAAAATAATATTTCTTGAAAAATCTCACCAAAAACACTCATTATTTCTTATTTTTATATCTTCTGCATAGATTTCTGGTTTTGCTCTGTGTCATTTAATAGTTAACACACTTTTATTAAAAGATAGATCTATATCTTCTAGTTCAATTCCCGCTATAGGAGCCAAAATAATCAATTCATAAGGTGTCTCTAAAATATCAACTGCTACTTGTCAATCTTTCTCTTTTTTTAGTTTTTTATCTAAATCAATTTCATCATCCAATTCTTTTACTCCCTTTTTAGAAGTGACTCAAAATAGTTTAAACATAAGCTTAATAATCAAAAAGTAATAATTTTCTCACTTTTATTATAACTTTTTTTGAAAAAATTCAAGAAAAATGATAAAATAAATATATAAAAAATTAAAAATTTATATTTATAGAGGATTAATGCAAAAATATATAGAAAATTTTAAGATTTTTATAGAAAAAATTAAAGAAAAACAAAATACTATTACAAGTATAAGCTCAAAAGAAAAAATAAATCTTTTGGAGCAATTATCTAATTTGTTAAATTCTTGAATTCCTCTAATAAATAGTTTCAAAATCATAATGTATCAAACAAAAGATAAAAGATACAAAAAACTAATATCTAGTTTTATAGAATGATTAAATAAATGAGATAATTTAAAATGAGTTTTTTCAAAGTATAGAAAAATTTTTAATACTTTTGATCTTTCTATAATAGAGATGTGAGAAGTTACTTGAAAACTTTGAGATTCAATAGAGACTATAAAAATAAAAGAGGAAAAAAGTCGTGAATTAAAAACAAAGATTATCTGAGCTTTGATTTACCCTATAGTTATAATAGCCTTATCGATAATTATGATTTTGGTTTTTATGATATATGTTATACCAAAAATAACAGATATGTATAAAGACGCAAAAGTAAATCTTCCTGAGCTTACTCAGAATGTTATAAATATGTCTAATTTCTTACAAAGAAATATTTATGAAATAGTATTATGAATAATAATTTTTATTATTATATTTATAGTTTTCAAAACTCATAGTAAAACAAAAATATATTATGATAAAGCTATTTTAAGGCTTCCTATATTTGGTCCACTAATCAAGAAAAAGATTCTGAGTTTGTTTACTTCTAGTTTATCTATACTTTTAAGTAGTGGAGTTATTATAAACAAATCTTTGGATATAAGTTCTAGAGCTTTAGAAAATGATTATTATGAAAAAGAATTAATAAAAGTAACAAATAGTGTATCTAGATGAACTTCTCTTAGTCAATGTATGTGAATTGATGATATACAATCATGAAAAGAAAACTTTCTGTTTCCTATAGAACTAGCTTCAGTTGTAAAAATCTGAGAAGAAACATGAAGATCAGCTGAGCTTTTAAAAAAGATTTCTGTTAAATACAACAAACAAATAGATGATATAGTAAAAAACCTACAAACCGCTATCGAACCTGTAGTTATTGTATTTGTATGACTAATAATCTGAACACTTATCATGGCTATATTACTACCTTTCTTTAATATGGTTAATGTTATATAAAAAAGATGAATTATAAAAATAATTCATCTTTTATTATCCCCTTCATATCATCCTTCAACTCAGCTTTAAAATTTATATTTTTAGCATATAATTTTAGATCAAGTTGCCATGCATGAAGAGCTTGCCTATGAAGCTGAAACCTTGTTGCTACTTCTTTATTAACTCTATTATTTCAATAAGTTTTATCTCAAATAATAGGAAATCAGATACTAGACATATGAACTCTTATTTGATGAGTTCTACCTGTTTCTATCTTTATTTTTACTAAACTATATTTATTATCTATATAATCCAGTACCTCTCCATAAGTAATAGCTATTTTTGGATTTACAGGATTTTTTGTTGTCATTTTTAATCTATCATTTGGATCTCTTCATATATATGATTCTATTTTAAACTCTCTGTCTTTTACTTTTCAAAAAACTATAGCTAGATAATACTTATCTATTTCTCTATTTTTGATTATATCTGATAGATAATTCATCATAGAATCACTCTTAGCTATCATTATAACTCATGATGTATCTTTATCTAGCCTATGAACTATACCTGGTCTTTCAACACCTCAAATACTTGGTAGATTATCTTTGCAATGCTCTAGTACTCAATTAACAAGAGTATTTGTATTTCAGTTTTCTCAAGGTACAGGATGAACATTTATTCAAGCATTCTTATTTAAAACTAGTATTTCTTTATCTTCATAAATAATATCAAGATCCATTTTTTCAGGTCTTATTTCATCTAGTTTTTCTATAACAATTTCTATTTGTATTTCATCTTTGTTTTTAATTTTTAGATTTTTAGATATTTTTTCTCAGTTTACAGATACTTGTCACCTATCTATCATTTTTTGGATATAACTTCTTGAAAACTCAGTAAAAAGAGCAGATAAATACATATCCACCCTTTTTTGTTTTTCAGTTAATACACAAAAATTATATTTCATTTTTATAGTCCTAAATTAGCTTTTATATCATCTATTTTTTCTTGATTTTCTTCTTCCTTACCTTTATTTTCTTCTTCTGATTTATATAAGTCTCATAACTCTGTCCATTCTTTTTGTTGTTTTACTACCAATTTTTTGATATCATCTGGGTGTTCTTGAGTTAAGTCTCTAAATTTATCTCTTTCTTCTGTAAATACTTTTGTTAATTCATCAAACTGAAATTGAGAAAGTGTTGGTACAGCATCAACTACTCTCTTTTTTTCCATAGTATTTAAAGATAAACTATGTTTTAATAGGTCTAGAAAATTTTCAGGATCTACTTCAACTGAATCTGAGTGTTTTTTTAACAACTCTAGTATCAAAGAATCTACTTCCTGTACTGAAATTTGTATATCTGCCATAATTTTTTATTGAAAATATTAAATTTATGGCTACATTATACACATATTTTATATATATCAATATTTTTTATAAAAAATGTCTATCTTTAAAACAAAGTGAATAATACTCAAAATAGATAAATTGAAGCCCCAGGAATTTTTATATACTATTTTTACAAAGGATTACTGAAAAATAAAATGTAATAAAAAACTTAGTAAAAAAGAAAAAACTCTTGATTTATGATATCTAATAAACTTTGAGATTTCAACAAAACAAAACTCTAATATTCATAATACAAGAAACATAAAAATAAGTTCTGAATATGACTTATCAAATAAAACTTTTAAAGAGATGAATCTTTATCTAGAGATTTTGGCAAATATACTAAAACAAACTCCCGAATGAAATCCTATTTATGAACTTTTTGAATTACTTGAACTACTTAATTCTTATAATAATATAGATGAATTAAAATTACTTTTGATAAAATTAAAGGTTACTTCTATTTTTTGAGAACTATGAGATGATCATAGTGATCCAACTATTTCAAAAATATTAAAATTTATACATAATAATAAAACTGACAGAATTTTAAAATTAACGGGTATTGATGATAAAATAAAAATAAAACTAGAAAAACTCTAGTTTTATTTTTTTAATACCCTATATTTTCCCTAATCCTTTCAAGCATACTCATATCTACATCACTTATATTTTTTGGCATAAGTGCTTCTACTTTTACTATCAGATTACCTTCTTTCCCTGGTTCTTTTTTACCGAATCATTTCACTCTAAATTTAGATCATGGTTTTGTTGAAGCTGGTATTTTTAGTTTTGCTGTATTTCAATATACTCACTTAACTTCTATTTTACAACCAAGTATCAAATCAAAAATTGGTACTTCATATGTTTTTTCAAAATCTAGTGTTTCTGGCTTTTTTTGTTCTTGTCTAGCATAATTTGTACTAGTTCTTCTTCCTCATCCAGCTCAACCAAATAAATCTTCAAAATTAAAAGTTGCTCATCAGCTTTGAGCTCATCACATTCCTCAAAATATATCCTCAAATCCTCAGAATCATCCACTAGAATATGCTTGTCATCATCCTCAAAATGGATTTCATGCTCATCATGTTTTACCAAACATGTCATATTGTTTCTTCTTTCCTGGATCAGATAGTGTATCATATGCCTGATTTACTTCTTTAAACTTTTGCTCAGCTGTTTTATCTCCTTTATTTCTATCTGGATGATATTTCATTGCTTGTTTTCTATATGCTTTTTTGATATCAGCCTCACTAGCTGTTTTATCTACTCAAAGTATATCATAAAAATTATTTGACATCTTTTATTTTTCTTTTAAAATATATAAAATATTTTTAATCAACTATTATTATGAAAAAAATTACGAATCTGATTATATTCTTTAGTTTAATTTTTTCAAGCTTATCTACTACTTTTGCTGAGGAGTGATATATAGAAAAGGTTTTAAATCTAAATTTTGCAAAGCAGGAGTATAGTATAAATCTAGAAAAAATAGAATATGTTAATTTTTCTACTAGTTATAATAAGAGAATGTATGATAATATTAAAAAGGCTAATAATACTTTAAAGGATTCTTTTATTGCTAAGTATAAAAGTTGAGAATATGAGTACTACCAGATAAATGGTATTATCAAAAACTACAGCAATTTCATATACCACACAAACAACTTATTTTATTTTTTAAAGATAAGGGAACGTGGGTGTGATTACAAAGAGTTAGATACTGCTATAATTAGGAGTTATACAAATATGAAATCTAGTTTTACAAAAGTTAGAAATATAGTGAAGTAAAAAAATTCCCCTTCCAAAATAGTTGGAGGGGGGATTTTTTACTAGAAAAACTCTATTTTATTTATTAATCTTAATTTATTAGTAACTTTTTCTTTATAATATACATTTAATTTAATATTTCATATACTTATTATTGTTGAGTATATATTTTTTTTCATCTCTTTTTTTCAAACTATATTTTCCTTTAATTTTTCTTCAATACCATCAAATATTTCTTTTTTAAATCTTTTTGAATTATTTATATAATTTTCTCTAATTAGATCTTCATAATAAAGTCACGTATCAGTGAATGTTTCTAAGTATTTATTTTTATAATTATTTATAAATTTTTCTATTATATTTTCTGTTTGTTTACTAAATTTTATTTTATACATAAGTTACTTCTTTATTAGCTACTTTTTTACTTTCTTGTTTTTTTCTAAGTTCAACAATTAAATCATCTGCACTTTCTTTTATATAATTATCTAAATGAGAATCTAATTCTTCCCTTGAATAATATACTTCTCAATCTATTATTTCTGTCATATTCTTATATTATTAATAACTAATTTTCTCTATTATATTTATTTACCAAATTTTTGCAAAAAAAACTCCCCCTTTCGCTACCGCTCTTTCCCCCTCATTGAGGGGGAGAAAACTATAGAATTAAAGTAGGGGGAGTTATATTTCAAAGAGCTAAAGCTCTCTGTTGATAGTTATTTTATATAAGTAATTATATAATATACTATATAACTAACCATATAAAACTAATTATTCTGCTATTGCATAATAGATATATGTTCATCATGATGTATTTATATGATTAAGGCTTCATTTTGGTTGAAAACCATTTGATAAAAAGTCAATTTCTAAACCTGAATAAGTTCATTCTGCCTGAGATACACTTGGGTGAAGGTATCTTATAGCTGGATTACTAGGATCTCTTTTTGTATCAAATACTGTCCAATCTTGATTTCAACTAACCCATTTTACTAATACATATGCTGGTTTAAAACCTAAATCAATTACTGGTCAATTACTACTTCAATTACCAGTATAACTACCTATCTTACTATACCCTGGTACAGAATGGAATGCGTAGGCTATATTTCATTGTGTATAGTTTTCATTATTATAACCATTTGTAATACTAAAAGTAGAAGAGTTTGGTTTTACTCATTGCCACCATGTATTTGATCATGTAGCCACGGCATTAGAACTATTTAACCATAATAAATTTGTTTCTGGTGTACTTGATGTATTTGAATGATAAGCCATCCATCAACCTACACCTAATCATTTAGTTAATATTAATTCAGGTGATTTATTTAACCCATGTCAAATAGTAACACCTCAAGTACTTCCATTTCAAGTCCATTTTATTACACTAAACCCTGAAGTTAGATTTACACTTACTTGTGATGTTATTATTCAGTCTGTATTCGTAACAGCAGCTCATCCTGCCTTCCAGTTCCATGCTACGTAAGGTCTTCATAATTGATTTGTATGATAATTTTTTTGAGTATTATTATTATTTAAAGTAAATCAATTTGCATTAAAACTATATAATTCATCATTCCATCAGCTTGTAGTTGATTCTGAACCTGTATCATCTGACCGTAACATTTTATTTCATCATCTTACTGAATCAAATAATGCATTACTATAACCAATATTTCTTACTTTTGTCCATACAAAATCTGGCTTAAAATTTAATCATGTAATATCATTTTTAGAATCTGTTCATGTCCGAGTAACTGTATTAAAATGATCACTTGGTTGTTCTGTTCCGTATACAAATGGTAGCTCTGTATTTGGATCAGATAGTCATTCTGCATATAGTTGTGTTACCTCTGTTTGTGAAAGTTCAGTTTTATATAATCTTGCATTATCTATAGTTCATTGAAAATTTCAGTAATCTCAAGTTCCTACACCATGACCAAGTAAAATAAATAAACTTCAATGATCAATAAGAGGATCATTTGCTGAATTTGATTGAGTTACTACATACTCTTCTTTACCATTTATATACAATTTAATAGTATTTGTTTGTCATGCTCATATACTTGATAAAGAAATTGCTATATGATTAAGTCAACTAGGTAAATCTACTGTATAATTAGGTGTATTTGCACGATGGAATACCAAAGAAGTATTATTAGCAAGTATAGAAATTATACCATTTTGATCTCAAAAAACTTGTTTTAGATTTGTATTTTGAGGATTAATCCATGCTGAGAATGTCATCGCTGTAGTTACTGTTTCAGGAGCAAATAAATCTCTCCATTTTGCATTTGTCGCTATATGATCATCCACTCAATCAAAGCTACCCGCATTACCTCAATTTATTCATGTAGTCTGAGTAACTCATCAATTATTAGTACCACCATGATTACCTGTATTATCTTTACCTAAATCAGTAGAGTCTTCAAATAAGTACTCTGCTACTAGACCTGTTGTTGGTACAGACCAGTTACACTTACTTCAATCTGAAGTATAATTTGTATTACATGTCCATGTACAGTTTGATGGTGTTGACCATCCATTTGACCATGTAATAGTTACATTAGCTATTGTTTCTGTTGAATTTGATGGATTATTTCATGTCATACATGGTACCGATTTTGTATCACTTGTACATACCCCACTTTCATCATGATAACCTGTATTACATGATAAACTTGTCGTACTTGATATATCTTCTAGTGTTCCGTTATTACATCTATATGTATCTGTTATCATTGTTGTTGACTCTGTTGTAACTGTACCTGTACTTGTGTGTGAGGTTGTTTGTAGGTGTGATAGTTGTGGTATTGCGTGTCCATCTTGTGTTGTTGCTAAACATCATGTATAGGTAACTGCTGTTGTTGCTATACTTATACTATCACTTGTTAAACTTTTCTTTGATCAGTAAATTACTGCTCTTGTTACACTCTCTTGTTGTGTTGCATCACTTGGATCTAGATTAGCTAGTCTTGAGATACTTGAATCTGCTACTATATCTGTTCAAGTATAAGCATTTTTTAGTTTTGTTAGTAATGCTTGTTGTTTTGTTGTATCTGTTGCTAGGTCATTTAGATCTCATGAATATAGTACAAAATCTGATGAGTTTACTAGGTTTGGACTTGTTGTTTCTCATAGATGTTTGTATGTTCCATTGTTTGAATAGTTTGATGGTAGGTTTCTATATCCATCATATGCTAGCTTATCATTAGTTATTATATCTAATAAATCTGTTCACGTGCTTGTGATTATACTTGGTACTGCTAGTACGTGTGTTGTTCATGATGCTTGTACCTTAATTATTTCTCCGTTATAGTTCCCTATTATTCTTAGCATTCATTCTTTGTCTGCTGCATTTAGTGTATCTGTATTTAATGTAGTATATTCATCTGTTTCCATTACTCATGATAGTTGGTACTCTTTTTTTGTATTTGTTACTGAGTATCCGTAGTTTATTTCTGTTAATGGGTCTAGTGGTAGTTTATCTAGTTTGTCCACACTTTGAAACGCTATTTGTCCAAAGTCTCATTGTGTCCATACTGTTGATCCACTATATGTGATTGATGTTGTCCCATCTGGATCTGGGTATTTTGCTGCTTCTATTTGAAACAGTTCTAGTCATGTCTTCATTCTACTCATATCTGAGATTCTTACTGAGTCTCTTGAGGTCTTTGTGTAGTTTTGCATACTTATAAATGCAATAGTTCCCAAGATAATCAGGATACTTATCACAACTATTAATTCCACTAAGGTAAAACCTTTGTTATGTAATTTTTTCATAATTTTTTAATTATGTAATAAATTTAGACCACCCCCTTTCACTTCGTTTCATTCCCCCTCCTTAGTAAGGAGGGGGTTAGGGGGTGGTCCTTACCCTATTAATATAATAGTATTTATTAAAATATCAAATTTTTTTGACTATAAAAAATATATATGATAAAATTAATATTATTTATTTAAATTTAATCAAAAATTATGGAGTTTTATAGAAAAGATTCAAATCTAAAATATGAAATCTTAGCTTGAATTATATTAATAGCTATCTCACGGATATTTTTTATAGAATGAGGTGCTTATAATAGTTACCTACTTGTTGCTTGAATACTTGGGCTATATATGGCTATAAACATAGGTTCAAATGATGTAGCTAATAATATGTGACCTGCAGTTTGAGCAAAAGCTATAACTATTGGTTGAGCAATTGCTATAGCAGCCATATTTGAAGCTTCTGGTGTACTTATAGCATGAGGAGATGTAGTAAATACTATTAAAAAAGGGATTATTGATCCAAATATGATACAAAGCTCTAAACAGTTTATAGCAATAATGATGGCTACCCTAGCCTGAGCCGCTATATGGGTAAATGTTGCAACCTATCTAAGAGCACCTGTTTCAACTACTCACTCAATTGTATGATGATTAATCTGAGCATGAGTAACTGCTATCTGAGCATATATAGTAGACTGGAATCAAGTATGAATGATTGCTGCTAGTTGGCTTATATCACCTTTAATGTGATGAATTATCGCTGTAATCCTTCTTCTTTCAATCAGAAAAAATATAATGAAACAAGATGAAAGATGAGAAGCTGCTAAAGTATGGGTTCCTGTATATATATGAATAATGGTTTGGGTATTCTCTACTTATCTAGTAATGAAATGATTAAAAAATGCTCTAGGTGGAGATATTAGAACTATTTTAAATACTGAAGTGTCTGTATTTATCTGATATGTACTTTGAGTATTAACATTTATATCTCTTAGATTTTACTACAAAAAACAATCTAGTTTCTTAAAAAATTCTAAAAAGTTTATAAACAGATTATTTAATATACCATTAATCTTTGCTGTAGCATTATTATCTTTTGCACACTGAGCAAACGATGTAGCAAATGCAATCTGACCTCTTGCCGCTATAAATGACGCTATTAAAAACAATGTAGTTAACTGATGAAAAGCTTCTATTGAACCATGGATAATGATTCTTTGAGCTGCTTGATTAGCTTCATGATTAGCAGTTTTTTGAGCAAGACTTATAAAAACTGTATGAAATGAAATCACAAAACTAAATCAAATCAGAGCTTACTGTGTAGCATTAGCTGCTGCTATTACTGTAATAATAGCTTCTGCTATGGGATTACCTGTTAGTTCTACACATATTGCTCTTGGTTGAGTATTTGGTGTATGACTTATGAGACAAACCATAAAAAGAAGAAAAGGTAAAAAGAAAGACTATATAGAAATGTGAATGATAAAAAATATAGCTCTTGCTTGGATTATTACCCTACCTGTTTCATGAGTAATAGCATCAACTGCTTATACAATAATTATGAAATTTTAATACAAAAAAATATTTCTCTTTAAAGAGAAATATTTTTTTATTTAATCCACATAGACCATGTATTTGTTGTATCATTTCAGTCAAACTTTTGATCATAATGACATCATGATGATGTTTTTCATTTACCATGCCAATTTCATTCCCGTAATTGTCATATAGAATTACTACACCAATCATACATATCTCAATAACTTATAGCCCGAGAGTGATTATATGATCACTTATCACTACATCAAGCTCAAGTATATTGCCAATTTGAAACTACTTGATATCAACATGAAGTACTATATCATGGTCACATCCAAATTTTAAAGTTACTCATATTATCTCAATTTACCGTCATCCAATTCCAATAAGTTGTAGTTGAAACTGAACTTGGGTTATTATGTTTTATAAAGTAACTAAATTGTCTACTATATGTTGTATAAAATTTAAAAGGAGCAGTTGATGTTTTTGCTAATGCAGCATAGTGATCTCTTGGCATATTTGCATTAGTTGATTTATATTTCCAATATTCTCCTGAACCTCCTGTTGACCATCTATTTCTACCTCATTTATTTAAATTTGTATAAACAAGAGTCCATCATCCTCAATCAATAGTCATATCACAAAATGCTTTAATAGCAGAACTTGTACCTGATGGTTGTATCATATATGTACCATCTTTATTTCTACCTGCATTTTTATGAGCTAAACAAGTTTCTTTTGTAGAAAGATATGTAAAATCATCTGATCTAACAAACCAAGCAGCAGCTGATTTTTGATATTGCCGACTTCAATTATACCAACCATAACTTGTACCATTAGTACTTGTATGAAAATGCCATCTTCAATTAACACTACTATTATTTGGTCAATGATATATATCTACATTAGAGAATGATCTATAATGATTACCATGCATTAACCGTGAATTATTAAAGTTTTGTCCATTTATTCATGATACACTTGATCTATTTACAAATGTATTATTTGTAGATGTATGAGGATATCATGAAATATTATTTGGTTGGATATCAGCTATTTGTTTTTTAAACCGAGGTTCTCTTACTGTGATCCATCTACCATCTGAGTATCTATGATTCCACTCTGTCCAACGATTCATATCAGTTTGACATGAACCATTTCTATCATGTACTCATAAAGGACATCATCCATTATCTCTAGAAGTTGTTCTTCATGTTGTATAAGACTTCATAGATGTACTATTTGTAGCAACTAATTGCCAACCTCCTCCATCAGTACTCATATCACAATATACTTTATAAGCTGCATTATTATTTGGTTTAATCCAGTATACTCAATTTCAAGTACTTCAAGTATATTTATAAGTTCCTTTTGGTACCAAGTATTGAGTACAGTCTCTTGCATAAGTTCCATCAGCATATTTTCTTCAAGAGC
>CAYFMG010000018.1:0-21997 GCA_964344155.1 uncultured Candidatus Peribacteria bacterium
GCTATTTGTCCAAAGTCTCATTGTGTCCATACTGTTGATCCACTATATGTGATTGTTGTTGTCCCATCTGGATCTGGGTATTTTGCTGCTTCTATTTGAAACAGTTCTAGTCATGTCTTCATTCTACTCATATCTGAGATTCTTACCGAGTCTCTTGATGTCTTTGTGTAGTTTTGCATACTTATAAATGCGATAGTTCCCAAGATAATCAGGATACTTATCACAACTATTAATTCTACTAATGTAAATCATACTTTTGTTCCTTGTTTGTAGCTTCCTTCCTTTAGATTTAAGTACCCTAAAGGGCATAAAGTACAGGAATTCAAGGATGGGTTATTTCTCATAATAATATTTTTAAGTTTTAAAATAATTTTTATTCCCACAAAAAAACAGATATTTATCTATGATTTTTTAATCACAAATAAATACCTGTCTTCTTCTTTAAGGCAGTATACTACATTATGTTGGCTGTTGGCTGTTTCCATATTTATACTAAATATAAAGTATTATATATACATAAAATATGTTAATTTTTTTGATTGCTATGTCAAATCTTTTTTTGAGTTTTTTTAAAACAAAAATAGAAACACTTTAAAGTGTTTCTATTTACTTATTATTCTAAAATTTTATTAAAGAGTTTTTAAAAGTAATAAAACTGAATGTAAAATACTAGTATAGAAACAATATATCAAATAAGTATTATTGGGAAAAATTTCATGTGACTATGAAAAGTATAAATTCATCTCAATCTTCACATTACTCAGATTCAAGCAGCACTTCAAAAACTAATTAAAGATCACCCTATTCATACAGCTAAAGTTAAAAGTAACCATCAATCAGTTCACATATCCACACTACTCTTTAATATACTACTCATAACAGGTACATTACCTACTATAGAAGCAAATATTCATATAAAAGAGTTAGCTATAAAATCTCACATTAGTTCATAAAAGTTTGTTATATATGCTAAATATCATAAAAAACTAAGAGCTCAAACAGCTGATAGGATACCAAAGAAAAATAACAAAGTATCTATCTCTACACTTCTCATCTTTTCATATATATATGAATGATGAAGACCTCCCTTTTTACTAAGTCTATAAGTATAAACTTTTAATAAAGATAATCAAAACATCATACCCCACATAGCTGGAATATGAAACATTTGATGTCATATAACTGCCATGAATATAGTAAATAATCATAGTAATATAATTCTTTTTGTTCCTCTTTTGCACTTAACTTTTTCTAAAGTTTTTACTTTTTTAGGATGTCATTTAGGTATAAATCTAGAAAGGAGATACGCTGTAACTACCCAACCTATAAAAGCTGAAGGAAATAAATATAAAAAATCTACAAAACCTCCTTTTCATGATGTCCATGCCATAAGTGTTGTAATATCCCCAAAAGGACTCCATGCTCATCATGCATTTGCAGCAACTATAATATTTATAGCTGTAGGTAATAAAAACTTTTTATCAGTTGAAATCGTGCTTATAACAGTTACCAAGATTAATGCTGTTGTCAGATTATCAACAAGTGGTGACAGGAAAAAAGCAAGTAATCATATAAACCAAAAAAGCTGTTTAAAGTTGTGTCATTTTGATATTAATTTGTTTTTTAAAACTTCAAAAGCTCATCTTTCTACTAATACCTCTATATAAGTCATAGCTACAAATAGAAAGAAAAAGATCTCAACTACCTCAAGTATAACTGACTCAATCTCTCCATGTAGTAAACTTAAATCATGACCATTTATCACAAAATAGAATCATACTATAATAAACATCACCGTTCATATAAAAAGTGCCGGTATTGATTTATTTAAATTATTTTTAGCTTCTGTTATTATAAAATAATATCATATAATAAATACGATAAGTGATAATATTCAAGCCCATGTTCATGTAAAATCTAAATGCATAAGATATAGTTAATAAATTTATTAATTATATCTTATCATTTTTTTGTTTTTAAAGCAAAAATTTGATTTTTTTTAAACAAGTTATATAATCAGTTTCAAGTTTTTATTATTAAGTTAAAAATTATGTTAACAAAAGCAAAAGAAGGTATAGAAAAAGCCTTACATCACTTAGATGTAGAATACTCTAAATTACAGCTTGGTAGAGCTAATCCTGTAATGGTTGAATGAATAATGGTTGATCAATATGGATCTATGCAACCTCTGCAAAATATGGCAGCAGTTACAAACCTAGATTCTCAAACTCTTTCTATAAAACCATGGGATAAAACTGTACTACATGCAATAGCTAAAGCTATAACTGATTCAGGTTTAGGATTAAACCCTCAAACTATGGCTGACTCTATTTTAATAAAAGTACCACCTCTAACAGAAGAAAGAAGAAGAGAAATCTCAAAAGTTGCAAAGTCTATGGCTGAAGATGCTAAAGTATGAATAAGAAATGCTAGAGCTGAATCAATGAAAACAATTAAAAAATCTGAAGACGAAAAAGAAATATCTGAAGATGAAAGAAAAGATTTAGAAAATGATTTGCAAAAACTTATAGATGATGCTAACAAAAAAGTGGAAGAACATTATAAACATAAAGATGCAGATATAATGAAAGTTTAAATAAAAATTTGCAAAACAATTTTTTTTTAATATAATCCCCGAGTAAAAAATATTTTATATATAATAATTAAGTAAAAGATGGCTAAAGGTAAAAGAACTTATGTTGCTTTCTATTCTACTGAAACTGGAAATATGGTACACACTACTAATATCCAAAAAAAGAATTTCGAAGCTGGAAAAAAAGGTCCTGCTTTAAGAAAATACAACAAAGTTACAAGAAAACACGAAGTGTTAAAAATGAAAGAAATAAAAAAAGGTTAATCAAATGATTAACCTTTTTTTATTTTTATTTCCCCCTCCTTACTAAGGAGGGGGTTAGGGGGTGGTCTATGATTTAAAACTATGTTTTTCTATATACTCTTCTACTTCTTTATCTAACTCTTCAGATATTGCTTCATTTGAAGAAACTAGACTTACATCCTCATCTTCTTCAAAAGCTTCTAACATTTTTTTAAATTTCAAAACCTTATCAAAATCTGTAATCTCAGTATCATTATCTGGAACAAAATCAAGTTTTGATTCCATTATTTCTATCCCCTTTTCTTCTAAAGTTTTTTCCACAGACATATAATCTTCTACACTTGTAATTATTTTTATATAATTATCTTCTTTTATAATATCCTCAGCATTTGTTTCAAAAACTATTTCTTCAACATTATCATAGTCATGTTTAGTTGGATCTACAAATATAACTCATTTTCTATGAAACATCCATGATACAGCTCAGCTTTCCCCTATATTTCATCAGTATTTTGTAAAAATATGTCTTATATTCGAAACTGTTCTATTTTTATTATCTGTTAATGTAGAAACCATAATAGCTACTCCTCCTGGAGCATATCATTCATAAACTACTTCTACTATCTGAGCAGCTGACTTATCCTCACCTGTTCATTTTTTTATTGCTCTATCTATGTTATCATTTGGCACTCATTCTTTTTTAGCTTTGTATATTGCTGCAGCCAAAGCTGGATTTCAATCTGGATCTCATCATTTCCCAGCTGCTATTGCTATTAATTTTGCATGTACTGAAAATACTTTTCATTTAGCTGCATTAACTGCATCTCTCCTTTTTGCTACTACTGGTCATCTTCACATAATTTTATTTTTTTAAATATTAAATTACTTTATTCTATTTCCCCTCTCTTAAGTAAGAGAGGGGTTAGGGGTGAGTTATGAAAATTCTTTTAACATTTCCCTAAACCAAAGTTTATCTTTAAATAAATAAGTTAAATCATAATGAGCCCTTTCTATACTCATAGATCTATCTAGATATTTTTTATCTACTTCTTTTTTTTCTACTACATCTGTAATTGTTTGTATTTTTTCGTTGTAGTTTCTTCATCTTGTTGGAAACTTAACAGTATCTATATTTGAAAACTGCGAGAAAAACACGTAAGTATATAGGTTTAGATTATCTCATCTTGCATAAAAATTTCATAATTCATAAGCTTTTAGTTTTGCTAATCATCACATTTGTTTTGTTTTTTCAAGCAAATACTTCATTCATGACTCTACCGATTTTTCTATTTCTTCCTCTAGTTCTTTGTATTCTGGTTTATTTAAATATTTTAATGCTTTTAAATACACAATTATATTTTTATTTCTTTTACTATTAATTGGTTGTAAAGAATCAAAATATAAATCAATTCTAGACTCCCCTTGTTTTACAATTTTTTCTATTTCTTCTTTACTTTCTCACATAAGTAACATATTTTCCAAAGTCTCAAATATATCTTTGTAATCATCATCCATCAAATCAATCTTTTGCTCATTTGATAAAGATTCATCCAGTATAAATTCTTTGAAATCAGCTCTGAACTTCTTTTTTATAACAAGATCATTTACAACTACTGTACATATGTCTTTTGCTCAGTACTTATGTTCAGCAAAACATAGTCAGTTGTTATATCTACAAAAATCTCATTCACCAAAAACTTCAAACAAAGTATCAGGAAACTCTGTAACCAAAGATTCTATTTCTTTCAAAGTTAACTCTCTTGATAAAATAATCTTGTTTATCTTGTAGTTCTCAAGCAAAAACCTGATAGCTTCTTTGTTATATACAGCCATTATTGTTGATATATTTATTTTTCAGCTATAATTTATTTCTTTTAGGTATTCTAAAATACTTATATTTCAACATATTATTCAATCAACTCACACTTCCCTAAACTCCTCCACCATTTGTTTTATAAGAGGAAATGTTTCATCAGTATAATACCAAGCATTAAGATTTATAAATACTTCTATATTATATTTATGAGCCTCTATTACTATTTGTTTTAAAACTTCTAGGTCTGTTATTTGCTCATGTTCTGCAAATCTACCATTTGGACTAACCTCAAAACCAAATTTTTCATGCCAATAAGCAGGGTTATAACCCGTAAAAAACTCAGTTGCTCATCACTCAACTAAGCTTTTTATATATTTTCATACATCTTTTGCATGTTTTCATTTGGTATTAAAACCTAATCATACTATTTTTTTAAACATAAAATCAGCTATTAATTATATTTCAGTTTTTCATCACATAAAAGGAACTAATACCTCTGGAATTTTAACATTTCCTTCTTTTGTTTGATAGTTCTCTATTATAGCAATCATACATCTACTCATAGCAATAACTGTACCATTAAGAGTATGTGCAAATCTGCTTTTTCATTCACTATCTTTATATTTTATAGCTAATCTTCTTGATTGATATTCTCATACATTTGAACAACTTGTTACTTCTCTGTATTTTCATTGTGTTGGAATCCATGCTTCTAGGTCATATTTTTTCATTGCTGGATTACCTAAATCTCAACTACATACATTTACTTTTTCATATGGTATTTTTAAACCTTGCCAAATTTCTTCTTCTACTCCTATCATAAAATCATGCATTTTTTGTGATTCTTCTCCTTTACAAAAGCTAACCATTTCTATTTTATCAAATTGGTGTCATCTTAGTATTCCTCTCATATCCTTACCTGCTGAACCTGCTTCTCTTCTAAAACAAGAGCTATAAGCAACATACATTTGAGGTTTTTCTAGATCCATAGTTTCTCCTCCATGATATGAAGTAACTGGTACTTCTGATGTCCCTACTAAATGTAGGTCATCATCATCTGGATTAACTCTATATAGTCCATCTTCTCATGCTGGGAAAAATCCAGTACCAAACATAGCTTTTTCTCTAACTAATACTGGTGGAAGTATTGGATTAAATCATTTAGCAATTAGTTTAGTCATTGCATAATTTATAAGTGCGAATTGTAGTAATACTAAATCTCATTTCAAATACCAAAATCTAGCTCAACTTACTTCTGATCATTTTTCAGTATCTATCCAGTCTTTTGCTTCTCATATTTCATAGTGAGTCTTTGGTTCAAAATCAAATTTTGTTGGTTCTAAGTATTTTTCTTCTGCTACGTTATCTTCATCTGTATCTCAAATAGCAGCTGTTTCATCTAGTAAGTTTGGTACTCTGTAATACAAGTCTTTCCAAGCTTCTTCATTTTGTTTTTGTTCTGTTTCAAGTACTGCTAGTTTTTCTCATAGCTTTTTCATCTCAGCTATTTTTGCTGGTCTATCTTCATTACTCATTGTAGGTATTTCTTTTGATACCTTGTTTTTTAATGTTCTTAGTTCATCTACTTTTACTATAAGATCTAATTTTTTAGCATCTATTTCTAAAAAAGCATCTAAATCTAGGCTTAAGTTTCTTTTTTTTATAATATCCTTTACTAATTCTGGATTATTTCTAATTATCTTTATGTCTAACATTTTTATAGGGGGTTATAAATATTTTTTCATAGCCTTTTTGGCTTCCATATCCATTGTTCTTTCTTTTAATACTTGCTTCTTTTGATATGCTTTTTTTCATTTAGCAAGTCATACTTTTAGCTTTATTAAACTTCCTGAGAAATAAAGCTCCAAGGGAATAATTGAGTTTCAGGACTCTTTTGATTTCCCTGACAGATATTCTACTGTTTTTTTATGTAAAAATATTTTTCTTTCTCTTTCTGTTTCAATGGAGCTTTTATTAGATAAAGCTTTCCATGCTGGTACATGCATTGATTTTATATATAGTTCATTATTTATTACAACAATAAATGCTCATTTCAAATTAACATGTCAATTTCTAATACTTTTTGTTTCATATCACTTAAGTTCTATTCATGCTTCCCAAGTATCTAAAATCTCATAATCAAAATAAGCTTTTTTGTTTTTTGTAATCAGGTTATCTATTTTTTTCTTTTTCATGTTATCCTTCAAAATAATTTCATTGGTTTTTTAGTATGTATTCTTTTGAATCTCATTTAAATAACCAATCCCATGTCATATAATCATAAAAACTATATCTCCCTATTTTACTTGTAGTAAAAGGATTTTTACTAATAGAAAAATCTAGATGATAGTCTGTATATTTTTTATCTGGTACTCATGTTACTCATACTGTTCATAAGAACTGTCCTTTTTTAACAATGATTCACTCAACTACATTATCAGGTATTTTATCTAAATGTCAATAAAAAACTACTTCTCCCTTCATTGTTTTTAACCAAACTTGGTTTCCTCTCAATATATCTAGGTTTCTTCTTTTTTGTTCTTCAGATAAATTTCAATATTTTAATTTATCAAAATCTGCCCATCTCCAGTTATTAACAACTCTAACTATTATCCCATCATCAAGTGACACTACTTTTTCTCAAAGTGGTGTATCTATATCCCAAGAGTGATGTATTCAATCTGTATATTGACTTCTATATGGTCTTTTTGCATTTGGTATTTTATCATTTCTTGTTGGTAGTTTGTATCAACTTACTGGCACCATATATTTTTCATCTCTTGCTCTTATTATATTGTCTATAGTTTGTTTAAAATATTGAGTTTCTTTTAATACTTTATTCTTTTTTAGAAAAACTGTATAATCTTTTTCTATGTTTCTATTATACACTCTATACTTAGAATAGTTTTCAATTTTTTTATTTAAGGCATTTTTTAGTCTTACTAGATGTTTTGTATTTATATCAAGAAATACTGATAATAATCTGTATTCACTTATAAAATTTAACTTTAAATCTAGTTTTATTTTATTTCTATAGTCTGTAAGAGTAAAATTTTTATCACTACATTTTTCTAGAAAGCTTAATTTGAATTCATGGTATGGTCACTCTATATGGCTATATTTTGTTTTTATATTACAGCTTGTGTGTATTTTGTAATTAGATAGGTTTTGGTTTGATTTAAATAGTAGTTTTATAGTACTTAATTCTTCAGAATTTAGGTATATGTTACGAGAGTTTTGTTGTAATAGTTTTATAGAATTATCAACTGCTCATACTCCAGAAAAAACTAAAGAATAACCAAAGGCTATACTAAATATTAAAATTCAAAATATAGATGTTATGATTGATTTTTTATTCATTTGTTTTAATTTGTTTTTTTAAGGTACTAATATTATAGAGTTTTTTATTTTTTTTCAAGAGTTTTTTGTATAAAAAAACAAAAAAATTGAAATATATATTTCAATTTTTTATTTAATATTACTCCAATCATCCACAGATATTTTTGCTTGTTTTAATATTCTTGATAATAATCATACTCAAATATCTTGATTTGAATGTTTATTTGGTATTGTTAGGTCTAAGTCTCATTTAGACATAAATAGATGTTTTCATCATGAATATGGTCATTCAAAACCCCGCTTTCTTAATTTTTTTATAAAATTTAGATGACTTATAGGTTTTAATTTTCACATATCAATTCATTTATATTATAATTTTCTACTTTTGGTACAAAGGTATTTTTTCTAATTTTTAATATTAGCCATTCTTCTAAAACTTCTTGTAATTCTTTCTTACATTCATCTAAGTTGGTTCAATTTGCCCAAACTCAATCAAAACCAGGAATTTCTCAATAAATTCCTTCATCACTTTCTAACAATTCATACTTAGCCTTACTCATGGCTAGGTTTATAAATTCTGTTAACATTTTGTATATTTAATTATTAATTGTTATATATTATATTTATTTACTTAATTTTTGCAAACACAAAAAAATCACACAAATACTTGTGTGATTTTTCTTTTTATTGCATATTCTTACTACTCAGAGCCTTAAATCCAGTCGGTGGACAGTATCTAAACTTACCTCCTGCATCTGGACAATCTTGTAGTCCTGGAGTTCAACCTTGACCAAAGTTAGCTGTAAGTCATGATCTATTACTAGAACCTCAGTTTACAATTAATTTTGCCAAGAAGTCTCAACTTAGATTATTTATTGTTCATAAAGAATTTCATCAATCAAAATATACTCAGTTTAATCAAGCCCACCATTCCCAAGTAGATAGGTCTGCTCTTATAGATATAATATCTCCATCATTTGCTAGTGGATAAAGTGGTGGTTCTATTTGAGTAAAATTACCATTATTCATAATTCTTCAATATCTAGCATCATAACCAAAACTACTTGGTCATTCCATTCAAACAAATGCAAAGTTTCAACCAGTAACAGATAATATATTATGATATTCTGCTTCAAAATAGATTTTTGAATTTGAAGCTCACATAGTTCATTTTATATTTCAGTCACCTGTTAATGCTTCAAAAAATAAGTTTCAATCTCTTAGAGCTGTTAATGTTCAATCAACGTTTGTATGATTTAATGGATCTAGTGTATTAAAATTATTTGTTGGACTATCTATCATTATATCACTCAAGTTTGGACTAGACATTGGTGAACTATCTGTAAATACTGTACTTCAGTTTGTTGTGTCTGAATGTATTAGTAACGATGTATTAGAATCAGATATAAATGGTGCATTTGGTACTAAAAAGTTTGATCTATATCTGATAGTATCTGATATTCTGACTTCATCTAAATATCACACAAATTTTTCTCAGATTCTTATATTTGCTCATGCTGGTGTCCATGTACCTGTTGTATAAGTATGAGTACCTACGTTTTCACCATCAAGCCATAGTGTAACTTTTTTTCATTCAATTGTACATGCTA
Organism: uncultured Candidatus Peribacteria bacterium; assembly: GCA_964344155.1. Lineage (GTDB taxonomy): Bacteria > Patescibacteriota > Gracilibacteria > BD1-5 > UBA6164 > UBA6164. The sequence continues at coordinate 9,602 of CAYFMG010000018.1, forward strand.
CATGATGCCAAGTATTAAGACTCATTGCTTTTGATGAATTTAAATAATACAGATTTGATCCTCAGTGATTTTGATTACCAAATTGTAAGAGTCCTGTACTTGTAAGATTAAAGAATGGTGCATACCAATCATGTTGATGTCCAAACCATAGTTGTGTATCATCAAAACTTCCTGTTTGGTATACCCAAGTTTCAAATGTTATACTATTTGATCCGTTAGGGCTTATATCACTAGCATGTGGTGTAGTTAAAGATTGTGATGTAGCATCTGTTTTTATACTAGAGTTTCCAAATTTTGCATAGTTTGTACTATGAGCAGTTGTTCCATTTTTTGTAATTGTTTTTGATGAACCTACACTAGGAATACTCCAATCATTCCCTTTCCCACTTGTATCTTTTCATATATTACTAGAATCACTGAAATCAAGCTTAAACCCATTTGTACCATAAGTTCATGCATATGCCTTAGGCACCCAAGTACCATTATCATCCATACCAAAACTACTCGGATCCAACGCTTGTCAGTCTATAAAGTTTACGTTTGACATGTAACCGTCGAAGTATCTATTTGCTGTAAATGCATGACCTTGAGCTAAATAATGAATTTGAGCACTGTCATTAATTTTAAATTCACTATTTTGTATAGGATAAACCTCATTAGCAAAACTAGTAATTTGAGAACCATTTATATAAAATTTTACACGATCATTTGATATTGCTTGAGTTGTATCATTTACAATAATAATATGATACCAATCAGAAGTATTAGTATAAACAGAGTTTGTTATTAAATAACCACCAGCTCCCCCATTATAAAACATTTCTAATTTATTATTAGAACTAAACCTAATTCACTCTCCTTCAGTATCTGTTCCAAAAATATTTTGATATGTTCCTACATTCCCTCTCTTCACCCAACCTGACCATGTCCAAGTTTTTCTGTTCCCGGCTGTTGCTGGTGTTCTTGATAGGTAAGCTTGGTCATCATCATTAAATCTTAGTGAGTTTTGGATATCTAGGATTTGTGTACATGTTCCGTTGTCATTTGCGTAGTTTTGATTACATGTCCATGTACAGTTTGATGGTGTTGACCAGGCTGCCCCATCCCAGGTAACTGTTACATTTACTACATTGTACGTACTGTTTGCTGGTGCTCATGATTGTGTACATGGTTGTGACCCCGTATCACTTGTACATACTCCACTTTCATCATGATAACCTGTGTTACATGATAAACTTGTTGTTTGTCATATATCTTCTAGTGTTCCGTTGTTACATCTATAGGTATCTGTTATCATTGTTGTTGACTCTGTTGTAACTGTACCTGTACTTGTGTGTGAGCTTGTTTGTAAGTGTGATAGTTGTGGTATTGAGTGACCATCTTGTGTTGTTGCTAAACATCATGTATAAGTAACCGCTGTTGTTGCTATTGAGATGCTATCACTTGTTAAACTTTTCTTTGTTCAGTAGATCACTGCCCTTGTTATTGCCTCTTGTTGTACTGGATCTGTTGGACTTAGGTTTGTTAACCTTGATATATTTGCTTTTCATGCTATATCTGTTCAACTATATGCATTTTTTAATTTTGTTAGTAATGCTTGTTGTTTTGTTGTATCTGTTGCTAGATCATTTAAGTTTCAGCTATATATTTCTAAGTCACTTGCATTTACTAGTTTTAATGCTTGTGTCTCTCAGATTTGTTTAAAATGTCATCATGCGTATTTTTGTGGTAGGTTTTTGTAACCATCAAATGCTAGTTTATCATTTGCTACTAGGTTCATTAAATCTCATGGTTCTGTTGAGATTATTGTTGGGACTGCTAGTACATATGTTGTTGTTCCACTTTGTACTTTGATTGTTTCCCCGTTATAGTTTCATGATACTCTTAGTGTTCATATCTCATTGTTGGCATTTAGTTCTGTTGTATTTAATGAAGCATATTCATCTGTTTCCATTACTCATGATAGTTGGTACTCTTTTTTTGTACTTGTTACTGAGTATACATATGTTTCCTCTGTTAATGGGTCTACTGGTAGTTTGTCTAATTTATCTACTGACTGAAACGCTATTTGTCCAAAGTCTCATTGACTCCATGCTGTTGTACCACTATATGTAACTGCTCCAGCATTATTTGGATCTGGGTATTTTGCTGCTTCTATTTGAAACAGTTCTAGTCATGTCTTCATTCTACTCATATCTGAGATTCTTACTGAGTCTCTTGAGGTCTTTGTGTAGTTTTGCATAGAAATAAATGCAATTGTTTAAAGTATTATCAATATGCTTATAACTACTATTAGTTCCACTAAGGTAAAACCTTGTTTGTGTATTTTTCTCATAACAAAAAATATTATATATTAATGTGATTATAATATATAATATTTTTAAGTTTTTACAAATTTTTTTCTCTATTTTCTAAACACCTTTATATTATCAAACCCCTTCTCTTTTAAATACAAACCATGAAGATTTGATAGTATTCCCTTTTCACAATAAAATAAGTATGTTTTAGACTGGTCTAAATCCTTAAATTTATGATTTATTTCAAAAAATGGTATTTCTAAAACTTCTGTTTTTACTAGATCTAATGGTTTTTTATTCTTTTCTTGCTCTTCCCTAATATCTATAACTATATCAGTTTCTCATAGTTCAGAAACTACATCCAATTTTGTAGCATCCTTTCAAGAATAGAGTTTCATCATATCTTTTACAAATTCTACTTTCTTATTCTCTATAGCCCTATCTAAAACCTCATCCAAAATATTTTCTTCTTCTTTCAATATATCCTCCAAACTAGCTCAAGTTGCTGGTTTATCTGATATAACTCAACAATATTCTGGCATACTACAAGCAAAATCATATGTTCATATTTGCTTAGATATATCAACTATTTCTTGCTTATTATTTGCTATAAGAGGCCTTAAAACCAAAGTATCACTAGCCTTATCTATAACATGCATATTTTTTAAAGTCTGACTAGAAACCTGACCTAAACTATCTCATTTTATAAGTGCATAATAATGATCCTGTGAAATCTTTGATGCTACTTTTAGCATAAATCTTTTTAGTAATACTCATCTAAATTTATGATTCACTTTTGTTAATAATTCAGCTATAACCTCTTCAAAATTTATTGTTATAAATCTAGCTCTTTTGTGTGGTATTGAGAAATTTTTCCATAAATAAAATGCTACTTGCTTCACTCAAACCTCATGAGCACTTCATCACAAATTAAAGAATAGATAATCAACCTCACATCATCTTTTCATCATAGAATACGTACTTACTCAAGAATCAAATCAACCTGAAATAAGACTTAAAACTTTATCTTGGAATCAGATTGGATAACCTCAAACTCACTCAACTCTGTTTTTTACTATACTAAATTTTTTATCTTTTACATCTATTTTTACTGTTATATCTGACTCTTTTATCTTTACTTTTGAATTATTTGAATATTTCAATAAACCTCATCAAACATATTTCTCTAAATCTATTGATCTAAAATCATGGTTTCATGATCTTTTACATCTTACTACAAATGTTTTATTTTCTATTTTATCTAAATAAAATTCTTTTGCTTTTTGGAATACAAAATCAAATATTTCTTCTTCTTTTTCAGGTAATCAAAATGTATCCACCTCCATAAAATAAGCTATTCATGGTATTTTTTCCAAAATACTAGCTACTTTTTTATCTCTTGCTTCTACATTTATTCTATCCCATGTTCCATCTACATGAGATCTTATTTCATTAAAATCTAAGTGTTTTTTTATATTATTTTTCAATTTTAAAATACACCTTTTTCTTACAGGCTTAGATTTAATTGTTATCTCTGGTGATATTTTTACTATATATTTCATAATTTAATTTTTTATTATCATCATTACTCAATCATCTATATCGATTGGTAATACATTATATTCTATTTTGTTTTCTTCTAGGTATTCCCGAAGTCATACCATTTTTTCCCTAAATTTTATAACATCATCTATTACTATAACTCATCAATCTTTTAATTTTGGCCAAGATAATTCTAAAAAATCTTTACTCCTCCTCATCATACCATCTATAAAAACAAAATCAAAATAATCATCTTGCAATTTTGGTATTTCATCCAAAGCATTTCCCAAGATTGCTTTTACTATTTTTTCAACTCAAGCATCCTTAAAATTAATAAGTGCTTCTTCATAAGATTTTGGAGAAAAATCTATTGTTATTAATTCTCAATCCACCTTTTCTAACTCATCTGCAAAATTTATTGCACTAAATCAGTTTGCCGTTCAAATTTCAAGCATTTTTTGAGTTTTTGATATTTTTATCAAATCTCTCAAGAATTTTACATTAACATCACTTACATTTGGTACGCTATTCTCTATTCAATACCGTCTAAGCTTTTTTAAAAAATTATTTCTATCCACTACTGCATAATTAAAAATATTAGGTATAATATATTTATATATTAAAAAAAAGCAATTTTATTAAAAATAAATTTGCGTTTTTTGATTTTTTTAATTATAATACCCTTGTATATATTTTAAATAATAATTTTTATACTTATGAAAAGCGTAGTAAAAAATAGTTTTTATACTATTGCATGATTAGCTTTAATTGGGTTAAACTCAGCTAATGCAGCAATATCTACAGGTAACGGTGTTGATTCTAGTTTAAGAACAGAATGAACTGCTGATACAGTTATTCAAAGTTGGTTAGCTAATCTATTAACTTTCTTATACCTAGTAGCTGTTATTTTAGGTATTTGGGGTGGTTTTAATATCTTAACTGCTTCTGGTGATGAAGAAAAAGTTAAAAAAGGTAAAACTATTATTCTTCAAGCTATCGGATGAGTAGTTGTTATATTCTTAGCTGGTTCAATTATTGATTGGTTACTAAATATAATCTTAAAATAATAAATAGTAAACAAAAAAACATTAGAAAATTTTCTAATGTTTTTTTATTTTTATAAATTTATTAAAAATCATAATTATCATCATCATGAGCATCTCTTTCAAGCATTCATTTCGCTCAATATCAAATGAAAAATCATACTATCACAGAAGCTAAAGCTAATATCCATGATTTAGAACTAGAATCAATAAAAACATAAGCTGACATTCAAGTAACCATATTTTCTACAATCAAAACTGCAGCTGCAGCTAAACCTCAAAACACAAGTATTTTATTAAACATAGTATTTATTTTATATTTTAATTATAGTTATTATAAGCAATTTTTTTATTTTTCAAAAAAAAATAAAAAAAAATTGTATTTTCTAGCATTTTTGTTTATAGTAAAACAAAATTATAATTAATTAAAAAAGAAAAAATGTATATAGAAAAAGATGTGGAAGATATACTAGAAAACTTTAAAGAATATATACTAAAGAAATTTAGAGATATAAATAAAATAAATTATATAAAAAAAACTCCTTATTTGGCTAAAATTACATCTCAATTTCACATTTAAAGAAACAAAAACTACAAAATTTAAAAAATATGAAATATATTGGATTCACTTCTGAATTAATATATGAACAGAGTTTTGAGAGAAAAGACCTTGAATAATTTTTAAGTCTAAAAAATATATTAGATGAAAAGATATTATTGTTTTACCTATAACTTCCCTCAAAAACAATAAAAAATATTGAGATTTAGATATATTGATAGGAAAAAGTGATATTAATAACTTAAAAAATAATTCAGTTATAAAATTAGAACACTTAAAATCCATTTCAAAAATGAGAATATGAGATTATATATGAAAAATTGATGAAAAATATATTGAAATAATTGAAAATAAGGTTATAAAGATGTTACTAAAATAAAAAAATCTCCCAAAAAGGGAGAACATAGGAATTCAAGATTCCTCAATATGTGATTATAGTATAATTATTTATGAAAATAAATCAAATTTAATTAATTAAAAAAGAAAAAATGTATATACATAATGAAATAGAATCTAAATGGCAAAGCTATTGGGATAAAAATAAAACTTTTAAAACAGAAAATGATTTTTCTAAACCTAAGTACTATACTCTAGATATGTTCCCTTACCCTTCAGGAGCATGACTACATGTAGGTCATCCTAAAGGATTTGTATGAAACGATATATTTAGTAGATACAAAAAAACAAAATGATTTAATGTCCTTCATCCTATGGGTTGGGATGCTTTTTGATTACCTGCAGAAAACTATGCCATTAAGACAGGTACTCACCCTAGAGTTACAACAGATGCTAATATAGCAAATTATAAAAAGCAATTAAATATGCTTTGATTTTCTTATGATTGGGATAGAGAGGTTGATACTACTGATCCTAAATATTACAAATGGACTCAATGGATATTTTTAAAACTATTTGAAAATGGTTTAGCTTATGAACAAGACTTACCTATAAACTACTGTCCAAGCTGTAAAACATGACTTGCTAATGAAGAAGTATTAAATGATTTTACTTGTGAAAGATGTGGAACTAAAGTAGAAAAGAAAAAAATAAGACAATGGGGACTTGCTATCACAAAATATGCTGATAGATTGTTATCTGATGTAGAAAAACTAGATTGGCCAGAAGGTATAAAAGATATGCAAAGAAACTGGATATGAAAATCTGAAGGTTGTGAGTTTGAAATGAAAAAAGCATGAGATGATTCAAAATCTATTAGAGTATATACAACTAGAGTAGATACTGTTTTTGGTATGACTTATGCTGTATTAGCTTCAGATCATCCTCATGTAACTGATTTTATAACTGAAGAACAAAAAGATATTTGTGAAAAATATATTAGTGACGCTAACTCAAAATCAGATCAAGATAGAACAGCTGACGATAAAGAAAAAACATGAGTATTTACAGGTAGTTTTGTTATAAATCCATTTAACTGAAAAGAAGTTCCTCTGTGGATATGAGACTATGTACTAGGTAGTTATGGTACTTGAGCTGTAATGGCTGTACCTGCTCATGATACAAGAGATTTTGAATTTGCTAAAAAATATGACCTAGAAATAATTGAAAGTATATCTGGTTGAGATATAACTGAACAAGCTTTTACTGAATACTGAGTACTAACCAATTCTTGAAATTTTGACTGACTAAAATCAGAAGAAGCAAAAGAAAAAATGACTGAGTTTGCACAAGATAATTGATTCTGAGAAAAGAAAGTTAACTACAAACTTAGAGATTGGTTATTCTCTAGACAAAGATATTGGTGAGAACCTATTCCTATTGTTCACTGTGATGAATGTTGAATAGTATGAGAAAAAGAAGAAAATCTTCCTATACTATTACCTGAAACAGATGACTTTAAACCTTCTGGAGATGGAACTAGTCCTTTAAGTAAAATAGAAGATTTTATAAATTGCAAATGTCCAAAATGTTGAGGTAAAGCAAAAAGAGAAACAAATACTATGCCTCAATGGTGAGGATCTTGTTGGTATTATCTTGGATATATGGATCCAGAAAATGATAAAGAGCTTGTAAATCCAGAAGTAGAAAAATACTGGGGACAAGTTGATTCTTATGTATGATGAGCAGAACATGCTGTACTACACCTATTGTATGCTAGATTCTGGCACAAATTCTTATTTGATATTTGAGTAGTAAGTCATGATGAACCTTTTAAAAGACTAAGAAATCAAGGTCTTATATTAGCTCATGCTTATGAGAGAAAAAATTGATGACTAATTGCTAATGATCTAGTAGAAGAAAAAAATAATAAATATTATGAAATAGAAACAGGTGAAGAAGTAAACAGAATTATATCAAAAATGTCAAAAAGCTTAAAAAATGTAATAAATCCTGATGATATAGTAAAAGAATATTGAGCTGATAGCCTAAGATTATATGAAATGTATTTGTCTGATTTTAAAGATGCTGCTCCTTGGGATACTACTTGAATTATATGAGTAAGAAGATTTTTAGAAAAATCAGAAAGATTATTCACAGCTGAAGCAAAGCTTTCAACTGAGGAAGATAATAATACGATGAAACTTCTTAATAAAACTATTAAGAAAGTAGGAGAAGATATAGAAAACTACAAATTTAATACTGCCATAGCTGCTATGATGATTTTGGTAAACAATGGTCTACCAAAAGATGAGAATATGCAATCAGAATGGAAAAGTAAATTTACAAGAATACTTCATCCATTTGCTCCTCACCTAGCTGAAGAACTATGGGAAAGAATAACCTCACCCCAACCCTCTCCTACAGGAGAGGGAGCAGAAAATAAATACAAATCAATATTTTTTGCTCCATGGCCAGAATATGATGAAAAACTAGTAGTAGATGATACTATAAAAATAGCTGTCCAAGTTCTTGGTAAAGTTAGATGAACTATTGAAATAAATAAAGATGAAGATAAAGATAGTGTATTAGAAAAAGCCAAAACAAATAGTGATGTAGCTAAATGGTTAGAAGAAAAAGACTTAGTTAAAGAGATTTATGTACCTGGAAAAATAGTAAATTTAGTTGTGAAATAAAAAATATCTGCTTAAAAGCAGATATTTTTTATTTTAGATTAGCATTTACAAAGTCCCAGTTAACTAGATTCCAAAAGTTTTCTATATATTTAGGCCTAGCATTTCTTGTATCAATATAATAAGCATGTTCCCATACATCTATAACAAGTAAAGCTTTATTATCAGTAGTTAGTACTGTTGCTGCATTTGAGGTATTCACTATATCTAGTTTCCCTTCAGGAGTACTAACTAACCAAGTCCAACCTGATCAAAAATTAGTAGCAGCACTTGTACTAAATTGTTCTCTAAATGCTTCAAAACTTCAAAAATCTCTATTTATTAATTCAGCAATCTCTCAACTTGGTTCACCTCAAGCTGAAGGAGCCATACAATTCCAATAAAAACTGTGATTCCATACTTGTGCAGCATTATTAAATACTCCCCCATCTGAGTCTTTTATAATATCTTCTAAATCCTCATTATCAAAATCACTTCCCGATGTTAAATTATTTAAATTTGTAACATATGTTTGGTGGTGTTTTCCATAATGATACTCTAAAGTTTCTTCAGATATATATGGTTCTAATGCATTTTTTGCATATGGTAATTCTGGTAATTTAAACATTTCTTTTTATAGTTAAAAAATAATTAAGATAATAATAATCGTTCTCGTTTTAAATGCAAGAAAAAAATAATAATTACATTTTTTGTAACTATTATTTTTTTCTTATTTTTCTCAAAATATCAATAAAAAAGTATTTAAGTTTTTTGTTTATCCAAATATAACTATCACTTACTTCTCTAACATCTGCTGTAAGTTTTAGTTTAAAATTTGTAACTCATGACAAACTACTATTTTTTTCATTTGGACCAGCTACTCATAAAAAATCATAATACTTTGATCAGTTTGTTTTGGCTAGTTTTATAGCTTCCCATTGAAGTAGATATGGAGCCATTAGATTTCTATATTTTTTATCACTAGTAGATGCTCAATAATAATAAATAGATACTTCTTTTTCAAATACAAAAATTCATCAAGCTATGACAGTATCATCTACATAAGCTAATAATAGTTCTGAAGAGCTTATATTATTTAAAAATGTTTTATAATACTCTATGTTGTTTCAACTAAAATTGTCTCTAGATGTTGTTTGTTTCATAAGTTCATAAAACTTTTCTATGTTAGCATCTGTTTTTTCAACTTTTTTTATCTCAACTCATTTTTTAGAAGCTAGTTTTATATTGTACCTTCCCTTTGGTTTCATTTTTGCTAATATCTCATCTTCTGTTTTTTCTAAATCTACAACTGCTGTATATGGAGTTATAAATTTTTTATAATATCACTTTTTAAGTATATCTATACTAAAACTTCATTTTCAAGAATAATCCAAATTTTCTATTTGTAAAAACATAGCTTTTTCTTTTTTACAAGTTTCTATCAATTCTTTAACATTTTGTTCATCCAAGTTATTTTCTAGTCACAAAACAAATAGTCAGTACTCTCACATACCAACTTTTCTTTTTTCAATAAATATTCAATCTACCTCTATTATTTTCTCAGCTTGATTTGAGCTTACAAGCATATCTCACCAAGATTTTGTTTGCCAAATGGACATATTTTTTATTTTTTTAAATGATTAATCCCTGATCATGAAATTTTTCTTCATCTAGGGGTTCTTTCTATAAATCATATTTGTAATAAATATGGTTCAACTACGTCTTCTAAAGTAGCTTCTTCTTCTCATATAGCTGAAGCTAGAGTGTTTAATCAAACAGGTCAACTATTAAATTTTTCATGTATTGTAATTAAGTATTTTCTATCTAAATAATCAAGTCATAATTCATCTATTCATATATCATTAAATATAGATTCTAATACCTCTTTTTCAGAGACATTTTTTCATATAGTATGATAATCTCTAACTATTTTTAATAACCTATTAGCTATTCTTGGTGTTCATCTTGATTTTTTTGAAATATTCTCAAGCACATTTTCATCTAGTTTTATATCAAGTTTTAAAGCATTTCTATGTACTATACTTGATATATCATCACTTGAATAAAAATCTAGTTTTAATACATTTCAGAATCTATCTCTAAGCGGTGAAGACAATGCACTTAGTCTAGTAGTAGCTCAAACCAAAGTAAAACTCTTAAGTGGTAATTTTACACTTTGGGCACCTGTTCATGATCAAACCATTATATCTATCTCAAAATCTTCCATAGCAGTATACAATATTTCTTCAACTTGTGGTCTAAGTCTATGTATTTCATCTATAAATAATATATCTCCATCTTCTAAGTTTGATAATATACTTACCAAGTCTGATTGCTTATCTATAGCTGGTCAACTTGTTGATCTCAAGTTTGTTTCCATCTCTGTTGCTATAATATTTGATAGGGTTGTTTTTCATAGTCATGGTGGCCCATAAAACAAAACATGCTCCATGGCTTCATCTCTAATTTTTGACGAAGCAATAGAAACAGAAAGGTGTTTTTTAATACTATCCTGTCCTACATAATCCTCTAGTTTTAGAGGACGAAGAATATTAGAAAACTTAGTTTTGTCTATTTGTTTTTCTTGAGTTGAAACAACTCTATTTATGTCTTGTTTTTTAGATGACTCTATCATTTCTCAAAAAATATTTAATAATTGTATATAATATATATATATAATGATTTTTGTAAAGAAAAAAGAGTTTTTTTCTAGATCTTTTATTATTTTTAATAGGCACAAAAAAACACAAAAATTAAATTTTTGTGTTTTTTATACAACTAACGATATAAACGAATAGATGTAACTCTAATTTTACAATAATAAAAGAATAGATCTATATCTTGAAGTCAATTTATGGAACTAATATCCATAGTACGACTAACATTTGTACCTCATCCAACACCATTCAAATTACCACCATAATATTCACTTCATCAAACATGAATTCTAAAATGTTCAGCTCAACTTCAAGAAGATCCTGATACTAGTGTTGCAGTTAATTCTAAATAATTATAACCTGTTACATCAATATTATTTACTGTATCAAAATATGCATGCCATCCAGGATATCCAGCGGGAGGTAATATTCCCATATCCATATATGTTCAAGCTTTAGTAAAATGTATTGAACTTGTTGTAGTTGATTCACCTGTATCACGTCTCCAGCCCCCTGTTACTGAAGTATTTTCATCTCAGCTATTATATAAGTATAAAACATCTGATTTACAAGTGTTTCAATCTTGAAAAAATCAACTTTTACAACTCCAAGTACAACTTGCAGGAGCTTCCCGTGCTCAACTTACATAATTTACTGTTACATTTACTGTATCTTCTACTGCATTTGCTGGTAGTGGTACCGATGTACATTGTTCTTGTTTACTATCTGGTTTACAATCTCATGCTTCTAAGTGATGATTTGCATTACAAGTCCAGTTACAATTACTTGCTGTAGTCCCATACGGAATTGTTTGATTTACTACTGTGTATGTAGAATTTAATGGTCATCATTGTTCTACACATTGTACTGTTATTGTATTTGGGTTACATACTCATCCATTTAATGTATAATTTGGATTACATACTGTTGATTTTGTTGTTCATATGTTTTCTATACTCCCATTGTTACATCTATATGTATTTGTTACTTGTTCTGATCAGTTTGATACTACTGTAGATCATGTCTTTGTTTGTGAACTTGTAGCTAAGTGTCATAATTGTGGTATATTGTGTCAGTCTTGTGTTGTTGCTAAACATCATGTATATGTAACTGCTGTTGTTGCTAGTGCTACACTATCACTTGTTAAACTTTTTTTGTTTCAATATACTACTTTTCTTGTTACTATTTCTTGTGCTTTTGCATCACTTGGATTTAAGTTTGTTAGTCTTGCTATTTTTGTTGTATTTTGGATAGCTGTTCAAGCATAGGCATTTTTTAGTTTTGTTAGCA
>CAYFMG010000019.1:0-19274 GCA_964344155.1 uncultured Candidatus Peribacteria bacterium
ATCTCGTAGATGTGTGAGAGTAGGTAGCTGCCAAGATCTTGATATCAATTTTTTTGTGAAATAACCTATAAACTAAGCACGAGTAGCTCAGTTGGAAGAGCAGCGCCCTTCTAAGGCGAAGGTCACAGGTTCGAGCCCTGTCTCGTGTACCATTTTTAAAAAAACACTTGATTTTTATTTAAAATCTATATAATATTTCTACCTAAATGGGTGATTAGCTCAGTTGGCGAGAGCATCTGCCTTACAAGCAGGGGGTCGGGGGTTCGAATCCCTCATCACCCACCATTTATAAAATACAAAAACTTTGTTTTAGATTTATCTATTACAATGTTTTTTTGTTTTTCACAAAATATTTGTAATTATTTAACAAATATGTTAATATATAATCATATTTAATAATTAATTTTAAGAAACGTGATTTTATTATCTACATCTTCATTAACATGATATGGTCTACATAGAATATTTAAATTTGCTAGTAAAGCAGGTTTTGATGGTCTAGATATAGCATTGTGAAAAATAAATTATGACTATTGGGATGAAAATTATATCAAAGAATTAAGTGATAGTTTTAAAGTTCCTGTTTTATCTATTACAGCACCTACAAGAGGTATGAATCAAAAAAAGGTAGATAAAATAGTAAAAATAGCTTCAACTCTATGAGCACAAGTAATAACTTTTTCTCCTCCTCATTTTAGTGATAAAAATCCAACTCGGTTTACAAAATATCTATTAAAAGTTAAAAGAGATACTCATATAAGTATTGCTGTACAAAATGTAGAACCTAAGTTTTTATTCTTTATAATACCTGAATATAAAAACTCTACACTATATGAAATCAAAAAAGTAACTTGAGATGCAACTCTTGATTTATCAAATATAGATAGTTCTTCATGAATGGATATATTAAAAGCTCAAAAAATGCTTTGAAGTTCAGCTAAGAATATCTTCTTAAGTGATAAACATGGAACAAAAACTTGAATTTTACCATGATGAGCTGGATGAGGAATATCTTATCTACCTTTAGAAAGCTTTTTTATGAAATTAAAAACAGCAGGGTATAATGGTTTTATTACTTTAAAAGTAAAACCAACAGAGCTTTGAGTATGAACAGAGGAAAAAGTATTACAAAACTTAGAATACTCAATTTCTTATTACAAAAAACATTTCTTAAATTATAAATAAAAAAATAAGTCTTAACATTTTTGTTAGGACTTATTTATTTGTCTTCTAATCTCTTTTTTCATTCAATATATGCATAATACCATGCAGATGTTTTAAATACTTCTAGAACGGCATTTAAGTATCAAAGAATGAATATAAATGATATAAATAGTAGTCATAAAATACTAATAGCAACTACCAAGAATATTTTTGTTGTTATTAATCATAATGCCATGACTATAATAACAGGGAAGCTTAGGAATATTATAAAATTAAATATTACTCTTATGTTTAGAAATAACATAAGGAAGTATAATTTAAAAGTTCTTTTTAAGTTTAATATAGTTATTCTTGTTGATATTCAAATAGCTTCAAATACATTCTTATTTTCAATGATTATTATATATTTAGAATATGCTAGTATAATATTAACAATTATTCATAAGAAAAGTAATCCTACAAATATATAACTTATTGTATTTATAAACTCAACTCAAATAAATCTTATAGTGAAGAGGTAACCATTTAATATACTTATTATTTTAAACTCAGAAAATATATTATTATATTCAAAAATTGGTAGAAATCTGTAAAGTCATTCTCAAAAAGCTTCACTAGTACTTAATGATACATCTTCATTTTTGTTATGAATATACTTTATTAATCATCATTCAAAGATAGGAGTTAATAGAAAATATACTATTATAAATATTATGGCTGTTATAATTACTTCAAATACATAATCAGAGTGAAAGAACTTTAGTATTATAACCAAAGCTTCTTCCTTTTTTCAGAAAATCTCTACATAAGTATATATTGATTGATATACAAGTAATACTGTTAAGAATATTATTGATAATAATCATGGTAGTAGATAGAATTTCTTTATTTTCGAATCATTTTTAATTATTTTCCACGCAGGGATAATAACTTTATCTTTTAATAATTTAGGCATTTAGTTTTCTCAGTAAGAAATAAAAGAAATCCATAATTCATTTATTGTTAAAATTTATTATTTTTTCTTCTTTCATATATAAACTATTAAATAAATCCTTTCTTGATTCTTTATTTACTAGTTTTGAAGGAATAGATACATTTTTTAAATTTTTATCTATTAATAAATTTATTTTTGGTGTATAAAGAGTTTTTACTACTTGCTCTTTACTTAATATTTCTAAAACTTTGTTTTGTATTTTTGTTTTTTCTTCTTCAGATAGTATACTAGATTTTAAATCTTCTAAAAGTATATCTAGACTTGTTTTCTTCATATTACTAAAATTGTATCAATTTTTAGCTTGACTAGAGTGGAAATAAGGGAATATATTATAATCAAAATATCATAAATTTAATCATGTTAAGATCATATCATATTTATCTTTATTTCATAATAATTCTCTTAAGTCTGTTAGAGTGATAGGAAATAGTTCAACTGCTACTCCAATCTCAAGAAGAGAATTTTTTATAAAATAAGCAGTTTCTTCAAGCTCTCTTTCAGCTGAAATATAGTATAGGTTAATAGAAAATTTTTCTAAATCATCATTATAGTAAAATTTTTCATCTAGATTACTTAATTCTTCTAGTCTTTTTTTATCAATTTCTATTTTTTCAGCATTTGCTTCTTCCTCTTTTTTCTTTTCCAATTCTCTAGCTAACTCTTCTTTTTTCTTCTCAATATAAAGGTTTCTTACGAAATCTTTTGTTTCTGTCTCGAGTATTCTACTATCTGGACTATATATAAAAGTTAATTCTTCTTTTAATTGTTTTTTACCATTTTCTACAAAGTAGATTTTGTAGTTGTTTACTCATTTTTTTAGAGATGAATATGATTCTTTTAATCTATAATAAAACTTAGGATTACCTTTTTTATAGTTGGCTAATTTATAATCATTGACATATATTTCTTCTACTAGTTTTCAAGCATTTCAGATAAGTAATATATTATCTTTTGTTATAAAATTATATTTATCTACATAATCAGGACTAGTTATATATTTTGAATCTTCTTGAAATTCATCAATTTTTAAGTCTTCCTCATTAACTTCTATAACTATTTCTTCTTCTTTTTCTTCTATTTCTGCTTCTTGAGAGTATTTTTCTTTTTTACTAGGTAGATAATTTTCTATTATTTTTGACTTTTTTATATAACCTAAGTTTTCTATTATTTTTTCAAAATTTTTATTTGTTATCTCTCTTTTTGTTTCACTTCCTCATAGGTAAGGATTTTTAACTAAAGAAAAATTATCTTCTCATAAAACTTTTATTAAGTTTTCAGAATTAATTTTATTAAATATAAAATTTCTTAAGTTAACATCTACAATATTACTAGTATTTATAAATAAAGATGTGTATTGAGGTAGAGTATATTTATTAGCTTCTAGTCTAGGTGTACTATCTCAAATTATATTACTAGTATCATTAAATATATTTATTAATTCTTTATTTTGTAATAAACTATTTGTATTTGGGAATATTTTTAATATTAATTTTGCTATATTTCATTTATCATTAAAAGTATTTCTTTCTAAAGATATTTCAGTTATTCAAATAGTTAAATCAGAAGATATATTTGATATCATAAAATCTCATGAATACATTTGTTCATGAGTAGGGAAGTCTCAAAAAATAGTTTCATTTCATAAAGAATCTATATTTTTTTCTGATAATATAGGTTGAAAAAATATATTTAAGAATGCTAAATCTCTTTTAGAATTTTTAAATATTATAGAGTTACCATTTTTTTCTATTTGAGTTTCTTCTAATAAAGAAGAGTATATTTTATTAACTCAAGTACTTTGTAATAGGTTATATGTAGCCAAAACATCATCTGCTGTTATAAGATCTCAGTTTGACCAAAAAATATTATCTTTTAGGTAACATTCTATATTTTTTAAATTACTTATATCACAACTAGCCAAATCAGATACTATCTTATTTTGCTCATTATCATACTTTAATAAAGATCTATATAAAAGGTTAACAACATATTTATTGTTTCATTTTAAAGGTTTTAGGGGATTTAAGCTAGGAAAGTTTCCTACTAGTCATTCAGAAACTGTTCATCACTTAATAGGCATTAATCTAGAGTCATCATATAGAAAAATATATATCAAATGACTTAGAGAAATACCTAAAAAGAGAATACTTATTAAAAATAAGTATTTCTTTAGTTTTATTATTTTATTATATATCATGGAATCCTATTTTTATTTACTTAAAAGGAATAAAGCGATAGAATTTAGGATGAATAAAGTTCATAATACAATAGTTATATTGTGAAGAACTTTTTCTGGTCATCTTTTAGTGACTTCTCACATTCATCCACTCATACTACTTAAATTTAAACTTACATTTTTGTTTTGTATTAAAACAAAAAACATTAATAAAATTGCAATAAAAATCTCAGCAAATTTCAACAAATCTAACATAATCTTATTTTTTAGAAAATACAAGTGAATAAAACATATTCAAAATTGAAAAAATTGCAACAGCAATTACAAAATTAATTAATCAATTTATAGAATAGGTTACTCAAGGTATAATTAAAATATCATTAACAATGTAATCAAATAGCCATAAAAACACTCAATTAACTATCAAAGTAGCAAATCACAAAAACAGAAAAAACAAAGGTAGGGACAATATTTTTATTACAGGTTTTATTACTGTATTCATTACTCACAACAAAACACCTCATATTAAATATGTTTTTAATCATCAAACTACTGTTATTCAAGCTTCAATTCATTTTTCAGGATTAGCTCACAGTAAATAAGTCATTAAATATAAAATGAGGGCATTAAATAGTATGGATAAAACAAGTTTCATATTATATAAATTAAAGTTTTAATAATTTTATAAACTTTTCTGAGAAGCTTAATTCTGTTTTTGGAGCTTCTTTAGTGTAGTTAACTAATATATCTTTTATATCACCTGATATTTTATTATTTATTTTTATATCAATAAATCTTAAGCCTTTTTTGTTTAAATGCAACCTTAATAAAGAAGGATCTTTTCAATCATAGATTAATTGAAAAGCATTAATCATATCAAAGTCATATAAAATTGATCATATTTTTATTCATGAATTTTTAATTTCAACTTTTATATTATCACTGGAGTTGTTTTCAACAAAATATACTAAACCAGAAATAAGTAAAATAATGAAACTCATTCAGTACTGTTTTGTGAAAAATCACCAAATACTTAATCATAACACTATGGATAATGCTATAGTATACCATGTAGTTCATCTATTTTTTTTATCATCAAATTCCCATGAATAAATATTATCAGACATTTTAACTTAAATTATCAATTATAAATTTTATTATAAACCAAGCAAGAGAAGCTATTGCAAAACCAAATAAAGCCATAATAATTGTATCTTTTCATTTAGTTTTATCTTGTTCAAGAGAACCAAAAAGTATTTTGTAAGCTCAGACTATTATAAATATAATAGCTATTGTTCATGCTATTTGCATTAAAAAATCAATTGCTCATTTCATTATATTTGGAATATCTTCTGTATGTATATTTCAAGTTCTAAGAGCTTTTTCTGTTTCATCAGCGCTACCTTTAAAATCTCATAATATTCATCAATCTGCGTATAAAAACTGTATACTTGTTATATAAGCAAGGATTATGTAAATTATTTTTTTCATTTTAATTATTTATTAGATTATATTCTCAAATATCTTGACTAACTTGAACTAAATTATCTAAACTAGGGTTATAATATTCTGTTAAGAAGCTTACAAGTTCTTGTTTATTTAATACATCTGCTCTAAGTCATACATTTTCAAGTCATGTTTTTATAGAATTTGATCTAGATACTAGTCATTTTTTCATTTTGTTAAAGTTTTTTATTTGAGTTTTTATTTTTAATAAATCAACTCAAGGATTTATTGATTGCCAAAAGGCATTAAAAACTCACATTATACTATCATCTTTTATACTTTTGTTTTCGTTTTCATCATAGGGTACT
The DNA here is from genome assembly GCA_964344155.1 of uncultured Candidatus Peribacteria bacterium. GTDB lineage: Bacteria > Patescibacteriota > Gracilibacteria > BD1-5 > UBA6164 > UBA6164. Next base: position 6,149 of record CAYFMG010000019.1, read on the forward strand.
ATTATATAAAACTCTTTTTTCATTATTTGAGCAACTTCTATAAGTTTACGAAGATATTCTATATATTCATAAGTTTGATTTTGTAACAATGAATTTTTTTGTTTTAAAGCTTTGTCATTTAAGTTGTTTAAGTATCAGTCTATGTCTAGTTTTTTTGAACGTACAAGTATTTGAATAGGGAAGTCAAGAGAGTTTAAAAATCTTTGAAAACTAACTATTATAGAGTCTTGTTCATCAGAGTTTTTTAGTAAAAAATTTATAGTACTACATCTCATTACTAATCTAGCACTATCATCTTTCATGAGTATTATATTTTCTCTTATTCATGAAAAAGGTAGGTATCTCTGAGTAGAACTATCAGGATGATCTTTTTTTGTGTTTTTAACTGTCATAATCTTTACTTATTTTTATATTATTTTCTCCCCTGCTAGGGGGAGATGCCTGAAAGGCAGAGGGGGGCTAAATTTTATTAAGTTTTTCATCAAGTTCTTTTATCTTATCCATTTTATCTTTAAAATCTATTTTTTCTTCTTTTTTGGCACTTTGGTTTGTTATAAATCATATATCTATAGGTTGGAAGCTATCTACAGCTTTTATCCATTTTCTTTCTTCCATATTTGTTTTTAGTCTTATAAATGAAAGAATAAATGGAACGAAAGTCATTTCAGAGTATTTAAAAACAGCTATCATTATGGTAATTCAAAATATTATTATAGAAGGAATAGCAGCTACTTCAGCTCATACTTGAGGTCAAAGAGATGTAAATAAAGAATAAGCAATAGCTCATCAAATCATGATAATAGCTAATTGCCTAAGACTCAATCACATTACTATAGGATCTTCGTTTTCTATTTGAACAGGAATTTTGTATTGCATAATACTTAAAAAATAACAAATTAAGTTTTGTTATTACTATAATAATAATTTTTGTTTATTTTTCAAATATTTGTTCCCATATTTTATTTTCTAAATCTTGCATGATTTTATAATCGTTTTCTTTTTCATGATCATATCATAAAATATGTAGTATAGAATGTATAACTAATTTATAAAATTCTTTTTCTTTTCATAAACCATATTCTTTTGCTTGGGTTATTATCTTTTCTTCGGATAGTACTATTTCTCAAGCAGTTTCCTCATCATCTAAATTTTCAAAGTTATCAAAATAAGCAAAACTTAAAACATCAGTTACTTTATCAATCTTTCTGTATTGTTTGTTCAAGTTTTTTATACTATCGTCATCAACAAACACTATATTTAGGGTTCATTTTTGAGTTTTTCAAACTATTTTAGAGATTACAATAACCATACTGTCAATAGTTTTTTTGTTTATATCGAAACTTGGGGTATTAATCAGATTATAATTAAACATATTTTTATATTTTTGAGTAAAATTTATAGTATACAGTTTAATTTTTTTTGGAAAAAAATCAATTTTTATTATAATAAAAGCAAGTCTATTTTATAGGTGGCAGGTCAATCTCAATTTTCCTTACACTCGTATAAACACCTAAGAGGCTCTTATTAGTTTTCTTGCTGAGGGTTAATTCTTTCAAATATTAGAAACAGGCTTCTTTAAATGCTTTCCTTAATAAGGAATACAAAACACTTTGACTGACCATAAGATGGATTATATTAAAATTCAAAATTAAGTTTATGAAAAATTGTAAATTTAATTTTGAATTTTTTTATATATTTATATAATGCCAGGGTATTTTATTTAATAATATTAAAAAATTATGTCTGATGACAAAAGAGATGATATAAAAACTCCAGAAGTTAATGAAACTTGTATAGGTTGTTGAGCTTGTGCTGCTATATGTAGTGATGTTTTTGAGCTAGATGATGAATGAAAAGCTTTTGCAAAAGAATGAAAAAACACTTCTAATGCTGAATGAATAGATGATGCAATAGGGGCTTGTCCTGTTTGAGCTATAAATTATAAAGAATAATTTTGAAAAAATAAAATTTTCTATATAATCTTAATTACTATTTACATAATTAATTATAATTCATATGAAAATAATAAGAAAAATTTCAGGTTTTACTCTAATAGAATTATTAGTTGTTATTACTATTATAGGTATTTTAGCTACTTGAGCAGTTTCAGTTTATACTTCTCAAATACAAAAAGCTAGAGATACAACTAGAATCACTGATATGAACGCACTTAAATGAGGTTTAGAACAAACTTTCCAAGATATGTGAATGTATCCAGGGAAAGCATCAACAATGGCTACAACAACAACTTGTGATGCTTCTGCTGCAACTTCTTCACCTTGGGATTCTTCAGTTTACTGTACAGTTAAATTAGGTTTTCTAAATTCATTACCTAAAGATCCTAAAGATGGTAAATCTGGTAATGGTTCAGCTTTAGTATATACTTATAATACAAGAGATATGCATGGTGTAGCTAATCAACAATATGAATTATCTACTTGAGTAGAGGCTGATTGATTTAAAACATCAAAAGCTGCAAATAGTGTAGATGGTTGAAATGATGCTAATAGAGTAGAGTTTGGTATTCCATGAGTTTGAATACATACTTGTACAAATGGTACTACTGCTTGTAGTGGTAATAGTTCAGCATCAACTATATCAGCTGCTTCATGTACAGTATTAAATGCTACTACATGACAAGTTGTTATAAGATGAAATTGTAATTAAAAATAAAAAAATCATGCAATTGCATGATTTTTTTATTTTATATTAAAATTATCAGATACTTCAGTTTCTATTTTATATAGTATATAATCACTTTCCTTAAATTCTTTTGTTTTTAGTTTTTCTTCCAGTACAGGTATCATGTCTTCTCATGATAGAAGTAAAGGGCTAATATTTGGTAATATAGCAGCCATTATCGTATAATCTTTTTTTATAGCAAGAACTCAATTTTTTGTAGGATCAACTTCAAGTAGCTCTTTATCTTGTAATATAGTTCTAGAGCTTATTTTATCTATTCTTATTTTTATATCTTTTTGTTCATCTAGTTTTAGTGCTTCAAATCTAGAGTCTTTTGATATAGCTGAAACTGTGTTTTCTATTAACTCTTCAGCTATAGAGTTTTTAATTTCTTTTATGTTTCAAGCTGATCATCTAACCTCACCATTTTTGTAAATAGTTACAAAGGTTGATCAAGTTTCTTCTAAAAGGGAAGTATCTTTTATTTCAAGATCTTCTATTTTTGGAGTTTTAAAATTATTTAGATAATAATCTATGGTTTGTTGTACTATTTCTATCATAATATTTAGTTTAATAATAATGTTTTTCATAACTCAATCCTGAATCCTTTCTCTTACTTAAGAGAAAGGGGCTACATTTGTTTCTCCCTCTCTTAGGTAAGAGAGGGAATTCAAGGGTGAGTTACGCTTAAATACTGTTTTTTTCTTCTTCTTCTCTAAGTGCTTCTTTTTCTTCCATTTCTATTTGGTAGAATATATCTCATAATTGATCTTGGTTTGTATATTTGTAGTAGTAAAAGTATGTTAGTTCAAATAGTTGTTTAAAAAATGTTGTTGAGAAATTTATTATAGGTAGTAATATAACAAGTGATATAAGTTTTGCAGAACCTGATGTAAAGGAAGTAAATATTAAAAATGTAATTATCATACTTATAAATAATCAAGCAAAGCTTCAGTATATTCAAATAAGTATATGTCTATAGTTATTTAGTACTTCTAGTATTATACTTGTTCCAAATATTACTATTAGTGTATGGATTAGAAATACATACATGATGTAATCATAATCAATTAATCCTGAATATATATATACTGGTGTTAGAAATATATATGTCAAAAATGCAAAGAATGCTATTTGTCATGATATAACTATATTTTTCTTGTATTTTCATTCAGAGGTCATTACTAACAATTTATATGTTAGGTATAGTGTTATAGTTGTTCATATAAGTGTTATAATTGATAGTATAAGAGGGAATATAGAGCTTGTTTCTATTCCTATTTCTGCTGTTGCAAATGTTCAAGGGATATCTATAGAATTCCCAAGTAAAAATGTTATAATTAAAATAATAACGCTTCAAACGATTCATGCTATTAGGCTACCAAGTGAATTTATTAGTATTTCTTGGAATTCTATTTTTTTAAATTCAAAACTCATATTTTATTTATTATTTTTATAAACTATATAGATATATATTATTGCTCAGATGCTTATAAATGTGTCAGCTAGGTTAAAAACAGAGAAGTGTTTTATTCATATAAAATCAATTACTTCAGAGTATAGTACTCTTTCTATTCAATTTCATATTGCTCAAGCTAGTATTAAAGCAAAGCTTAAATTAATATAACTATTATTTTTTTTCTTTTCTTCTTTTATATAATAATAAAAAATCAAAATAATCAAAATAATAGTTATTATTTTTAGAAAAGGTATATTTATACTAAATGCAATTCAAGGGTTTTTTATAAATTCTAGGTATAAAAAATCTCAGAAAATATTTATTTTTTCCTCTAAAAATACCTTTGCTAGGTACTTACTAAATAGATCTAGTAATACTCAGGTTATCAAAATTATATAAAAAAACATTTGACTTTTATTAAATTATAAGTATAGTAACAGTGTCAATTCTGACATAAACAAAAAAGGGAGATATTATAATGACTGAAGGACGTTTTCTTATTGGACTTTTTTCTTCTCTAGAACAAAAAAGATATCAAAGTGAAGGGGATGGAGATCTGTACATACTACTAGGGGTTAATCCTAGGGATATGACTTGTATTGAAATGAAAGGCTTCATGAGAAGTCTTCAGCGGTACACAGATAAAGATGTTGCACTTTTTGTTGAAGGAGAATCAGGAAATGAGTTTTTTATTACTGATTCATTAGATGTGGCAGAGGTTCATTCTGGAGGATACTTACCATATTATTCTACTTCTACTACGATTGCTGAAACTCATGGAGTTCCTTATGGGGAATCTTTACATTGAGTTGAGTAGTTTTCAAAAAAGGCGGGTGTGTTGAGCACCCCCTTTTTTTGTTTGACTTTTTTTTGAAAAGTATTATAAGTATTAAACTAAAATTTTGAATTTTGGTATAATATAAAAAAAAGGGAGAACAATAATGGATTTGAAGAGAGCTAAAGAAAGAAGGTTTGGAGATGGGAAAGAGCCAGTTGTAACTCATGATAACTTTGTTGAAACAGTAGATATACGACGTATATCTGAACAAGAAAGACTACAGAGTATGTTTCCTTGTGAAATAGATGGTAAGTACCATTTGTTGGAGGGGGCGGAGCATCTGAAAGAGGATAATTTAAGAGTTCAACTGTGTGAAATACAATGTAGTTGTGAATCACCAATAGTTATATATAGAGATACTGAACTCAATCTGTATTTTGTGAACTCTGCTATTGCAGCGGAAACATTTGGGCATACAATGCCTTATACTAGAGATACAGTTGAAGGACTTACACCACTTGATTGGTGTTTAGAAGAAAAAGAAGTGTAATTTCTCTATTGTTGTATGTAAATGAGGACCCATGGGTCCTCATTTATTTTGTTAAAAATCACTTTACTATAGAGTTTCTTTTTACTTCTCAACTTTTTATTTCAAAATTAGAACTATCAGCTTCTATATAATTCTGTGTCCAACCTTTCCATTTTCAATCTTTGACAAACTCTATAAGAACTTCTAACTCTTTTCAGAGATTTTCTTCTATAAAATCATCTCTTATTTCATCAGCTAAAGCCATAACTTCCCACATCCTATCTTTTTTAATTTTATCATCTATCTGGTTAGGGAAGCTTCATGCAGGAACATTTTCTCATAAATTATGTCATGAAAAAGGAAAAGCATGTACCTTTGTTATTTTACAATCTCTTATTAAAGAGATTGTATCTTTGAAATCATCTTCAGTTTCTCAGGGAAATCATACTATAATATCAGCTCATATGCTTATGTCTACCATATCATCTCTCTTTAAAGCCCTGGTTTTTAATAGTAAATCTTTCATATATTTTCAATCATAGTGTCTAGCCATAGATTTTAAAACATTAGTAGATCAGGATTGGATAGAGTAGTGGAAATGAGGATATATTCTGGTATCTTTAAATAATTCTAAAACATTGTCTGTTATAAATTCAGGTCACATAGAGCTAATTCTGATTCTGGGGATTTTTGTATTATCAAGTATATATTTTAATAATTCAGCAAATCTAGAATAACCTCACCCCCTAGCCCCCTCTCCTGCAGGAGAGGGAGGAATAGTTGAATCAAGTCACCATGCTGACAAGTTAATTCAAGTTAATACAACTTCTTTTCATCACTTTTTCTCAAAATCAAGTATCTCTTTTAAAATATCTTCTTTTTTTCTAGAAAAATGAGCTCATCTTTTTTTTACAGTTAAACAATATGTACAAAAACTATCACAACCTCACTGTATTAAAACAAACTTTTTTGTATATAACCCTTGAATGCTTTCTATTTTTTTTATTTTATTTCAAGGATCTTCTCATAAAATTTCTATTTTATCTTTTAGGTAGTCTATTTCAGGGTATAAATCAAAAAAATCATCTTGAGCTTTTCATTTTTTAAATGCTCAGCATCAGCTTATATATAGCTTTTCTCAATTACTTAATTCCTTAGAGGTATCTTTAACAAACTTTAACCATTTTCTCTTTGCATTATCTGTTACTACGCAACTAGCTATAAAAATACCTTTTTTTCATTTTAATTGTTCAGAGTTTAGCCATTTATCTGTATAGTATTTATTTACTTTACATCAAAAAATTTTATATTCCATTAGTTTATTTTTTTATTGAATATTTTTAAATTATATATATTATATAAAAAATAATTAATTTTAAAAGTCAAAAATGAAAAAAATAAAAATTTGAATAGATGAAGCAGGTAGATGACCATGGCTTGGGAGCGTAGTTGCTTGTGCTATGTGTTTTAATCCTGAAAATAAACCAGATAAAAATTTTTTAAAAAAAATAAATGATTCAAAGAAATTAACAGAGAAAAAAAGAGAAGAGTTATATAGAGAGTTAATACAACTTAGCCTCCCTTCAGTAAAGGGAGGTCCCGAAGGGGGAGGGATTAGTTCTCCAAAAATATTTTTTTGAGTATGAGTTGTTGATAACTATATAATAGATGAAATAAACATAAAACAAGCAAACAAGGAAGCTATGAGAAGAGCTTTGGTTGAGTTATTAAGAAAAATAGATAATGATTCTGTTGACTCTGTAGTAATAGATTGAAGGGATAATTATAGTTTTGAAGAACTAAAAAAAGACCCTATTTTTATAGTATGATGAGATTGAAAAGTTGCTGAAATTTGAGCTGCAAGTATTATAGCTAAAGTATTTAGAGATAAATTAATGAATACTTATTCAGAATTGTATCCAGATTTATATATAGAAAAACATAAATGATATGGAACTAAAAAACATAGAGAATATTTAACAGATAAATCAAAAATAACAGGAATACATAGAATTTCATATAAACCAGTTAAAAAAATACTTGAACAAAAACCAAAATTATTACTACACATATGTTGTTGACCAGATGCAACAGTACCAATAATGGACCTAAAAAAAGATTATGATATAATATGTTTTTGGTATGATCCAAATATACAGCCAAAAAAGGAATATAATAAAAGATTAAAAGAGTTTAAAAAAGTTTGCAAGATAGAAAAAGTTGATTATATTGAAGGGCCTTATGATGTGGACAATTTTTTAGAGTCTATAAAATGACTTGAAAATACTCCTGAAAAATGAGAAAAATGCACAAAATGCTATGATTTGAGACTTAAAGAAACAGCAGAATTAGCTATAGAACTAGGTATAGATAATTGGACTACTACACTTAATATTTCTCCTCATAAAAGTTTAGAAAAAATTTTTAAAATAGGGGACAAATATTCTTTAGAAAAAAAACTAAATTTTTTAAAAATAGCTTTTAGAAAAAATAAGTGATTTGAAAGAAGTGTAGAGTACACAAAAAAACATAAAATATATAGACAAAATTATTGTGGATGTGCCTTCAGTGATACTTATCCTGGAAAAAAATAAGGAAAATCCATCACCCTATCGGGAGCTTCCTTTAACTTTAAAGGAAGCCATACTATTAAAATTTTATTTTAATTTTACTTAAATATAAATAAAAACTTATTTTTAAGGCTCCCTTTAGTATTAAAGGGAGCTGTCCGAAGGACTGAGGGATTATAATTAATAACTAACAAAAGTAAAAAATGAATACAGAATTTTTATGATACTGAGAAAAAGAAGAAGATACAGATTGTTTAGAGTGTCTAAGTAATTGAAAAAAAGGGGGCTAGTTTGTTAAAAGTGTTGGAAAAAGAATATTGAACAGATAGAGTATTAGAGCTTAGAAGAGAAATGAAAACACCTAGACAAATACAAGAAATTTTAGAATCTGAAAATAAATAATGAAAAAAGTACTATCTCAAAAGATAATAAATATAGAAAATACAGACCTATATGATAATAGGTTTTTATTTGAGTATTTAGACCACCCCCTAACCCCCTCCTTAGTAAGGAGGGGGAATAATGTTGAAATTATACATATTTCAGATTTACTTGAGAAAAGAAAAAATGAGGAAATTTTAAAAAAAGTTAAACAGAAGCCAGCAATGTATTCAAATGTATATTCACCAAAGGATGAATTAGAAATATTTGAAGAACTATTTAATAATGCGATAAAAGATAATAAAAAAATACATATAGTCTGAGTTACCCTTGATGAAGAGATAAAAATACTAGAGAAATATTATGAAGAATTATGATTTTTAAGAGAAGATATAAACTGTTTTGCTCCAGACTTTTCTATACCACTTGTAACAGTATCAGTAAATATAGAAAATTTAATGTGGAAATGATCTGATTATAAAAGAATGAGAGAAAAAATCTTTTTTAATCCACCAATCAGAGAATCATGACAAACAAAAGCAATGTTTAAGTGAATAAACAGATGAGTAACAGCTTGAATATATATTTCTGAGGGACTTACAAAAGAAACAGAAGAGTTTTTGTGAAACTGTATTAGGGAAGAAAAAATACTAGCATTAACTATGTCTAAGGTATTAAAATATAATATTGAGCAAGTAGGATTTAACTGAACAAAAAAAGAACTAATAGTTAACTATTAGTTCTTTTTTATTAATAAATATTGATATCCATTACATCTTCTAAAATGTTTTTGTTAGAAAAATCAAGTTTTAATGTAACCTTATATTCTCAAGCTTTTTTATAAGAGTGTGTAGGATTAGCTTCTGTTGAAGTAGATCCATCTCAGAAATCCCAGAAATATCAAATGATTTGTCCTTCAGATTCATCAGATGAAAAATCTATTCATTGTCCTACAGGAGCACTTTTCATACTGGTTGTAATTTTTACATTTTGAGGTTTTGGTTTCAAAATCAATTTTTTACTAGTAGAGTATTGTTTTCAAGTAGTTGTGATTACTTTTAGTTTTATTTCATAATCTCAAGCTACAGTATATCTATGTCATGGAACAACAGCATCTCTTTCTTCACTTATACCATCTCAGTAGTCCCATATAAATTTTTCAATATTTTCATCTTTTACTTGACTCTTGGAAGCATCAAAACTTACCACAACAGGTACATAATTACTTTCTTTTGTTATTGCAAAATCTATTATTGCTTCTTTTTTTAGTCATTCAACAAAGATTTGTTCTTTTATTGTAATTATATCATCAGTTAGTTTTCTATGAGTAAATTCATAAAAAACAGTTATTGTATGATTTCATTCTGTATTTACAGGGTAATTAAGAGTTTTTGATGTTTCATCTATATCTCCATCAGAGTTATAATCCCAAGAAACCTCTTTTAATGTATATAATAGATTATCAGCTTTTACAAATCTAGCATCAAACTTTAATTCAGTAGGAACTCAAATATTATTTATGTAATATTCATTAAGAGCTTTTTCATAAGTAACATCTTCAATAACTTCTCATCTATTAAAGATTCTAAGAGTTTTACTTAATTTTAATTGTTTAGGTATATCTATTGTTGTAGATATTTCTTTTGTTTCTCAAGCTGAATTTGTAAGTATTACTGAAACATCATGTTTTCAATAAGATGTAAATTCATATTTTATTTTACTAGATCATTCTGGATCAGTTACATCTCAAGCTTTAGTAATTTCTTTTCATCAAATAATCCATTTAAACTCTTCTATTATTCAATTTCAGAAATCATTTGAAAGTTTTGTTACATTTAATTCAAATTCTAAATCATTTATTAATCATCTAGTATATGCTATCTCTCAATTTAATTCTGTTTCATTTTCTCCAGATATAATAAATAATTTATCCAGAGTTTCATCAGTTCTATCATTTCTTCTTATATACATTCATACAAGAGTTTCTTCAAAGATAGGTTTTGGTAACCTAAATACTTCTGATTCCCAAACTGGTTTAGATAAGTCTTCTATAAAATACCATTCTACTTTTCCTAATTCTTTCAAAGAGCTAGCATCAAAATCAACCATTTTACCTCAGTTGTTAAGTGTTTTCTCATTTATTTTAACAACGTAAGAGATATTTATATTTGGAATATTTTCTACTTCTTTTTCAATTACTTTTCATTGTAAGTCTACTTCTATAATATTTAAAGTAACTTCATGGTTTCATTTTGTCTTAAACTCTTTTATTATTGTAGGAAGAGGTGTTTCTACAATATCATCATTTCAGAAATCCCATATATATTTTTTGATAGTAAATCATTTTTGTTTTTCTTTTTTAGCAAAAAAACTTAGATCAAATTTTATTTGTACAGGTCATATTAGATTAGATGTATCTTGTAGTAAAGATCCTTCTTTATCAAAAGAATCACTAAGTAATTTTGAATTATCATATATTTGTACATCACCGTAAGCCATTTCTTGCCAATTAGGTAGAGATTTTATTTTTTTGTCTATAATCATCCAAGTTGAAGCTGTAGAGAATGTTACTATAAATATTATAGCTGATATAATTCAATATCTAATTTTCTTTTGTTTGAATTCTTTTTTTGTTAAAGAGAATTTGAATAGAAACATTATTAAGAAAATTGTTTCAATAAAGATTAGTATTGAAAAAATTACACTCAGGGCTTGTCATATAAATGTATTTATATCATTTAAGTTTATTCATAGGGAATAGAAGAATTTAACATCTTCAACTGTTTTTGCATTTAATACAACAAAACCTATAAATCAACCTCATATAACTAATGCTATAAATGCTATAGCTCATAAAAATCATAGTATTTGACTTAAGCTTGTCTTTTTCACTTCTTTTTTAACAGCTTTATTTTCTATGTATTTAGCTTTTATAAATAATTTAGATCCTAAACTACTAGGTACTACTTTTGCTAATACTTTGTAGGGTTTGTTTCTAATTACTGTTTCTCAAGTTCATTCTTGTTCTAGGCTAGTTTCTTCTATTGTAAGGTTTGTTAAGGCTTTAGCTTTTATTAATATGTTTGAATAAATAGGGTATTTTATATATTTTTCTTCTTGAACTACCTTATCTTTTCTAAATGAGATTTTTACAAAGTCATCACTTGGTTCAAAAGTAGCAAAATCATATTCTTTATCAACTAGAATAGCTAAGATTACATCTATAGAAGTTAGATTTATATCAAAAATAATTTTATTTTCTTCTGATTCTTGTTCTTCTTCTTCTGATTCTTGTGTAGGTTCTTCTACAGGAGCTGGTTCTTCTTCAACTACAGGTTGTTCTTCAATTATAGGTTCTTCTTGAACTACTACTTCTTCTTTGATTTCTTCTTTAGGTTCTTCAGTTTGTAGGTTATCTAAAATATCCTCCTGTTTTGTTTCAGGAGCTTCTATTTTTTCTTTGTTTTCTTTTTGATCAGAACTATTTGGATCTAGGTTCAATTTTGAAGGATCAAACATTTTTGTTATATTATTAATTAATATCTTTATTATTTTATCATAAATATTAAAAAAAACAAAAAAAAAGCCTATTTTTAAATAGACTTTTTAATTATTTGTAGAAATTAATCTTCTTTACTCATATCGATTCTTATAGATGGTCCCATAGCATTACATATAAAAACAGAGTTTATATATTTACCTTTAGAACCAGTTGGTTTAACTTCTTCGATAGTTTTTAGGAAGTGTTCTAAGTTTTCTTCTAATTTTTTAGCACCAAATGAAAGTTTACCAAAAATAGAGTGAACATTACCTTGTTTATCAGTTTTGAATTCAAATTTTCAAGCTGCAATTTCTTTGATAGCAGCAGTTAGATCTGGAGCAACAGTTCCTGCTTTAGGGTTAGGCATTAAACCTTTTGGACCTAAAATTCTAGCTATTTTACCTAAGTGTCTCATCATAGTTGGAGTAGCAACACAAACATCAAAATCTAATGCTTGATTACCTTTTTCGATATCATCGATTAATTCTTCTCAACCAGCAATTGTAGCACCAGCTTTTTTAAGTTCATCAGCGTTTCCATCAGTGAAAGCACAGATTTTAGCTACTTTACCAGAACCGTTTGGTAATGATATAGTAGTTCTTATGATTTGATCAGCATGTTTTGTATCTAAGTTTAAGTTAAAGTGAACTTCAACTGTAGGATCAAATTTTACTGTATTAGTTTTTTCTAGTAACTCTACAGCTTCTTTTACTGAATAAGACATTTCTGGGTTAACTAACTCCACAGCCTTATTATATTTTTTACCTCTTGCCATAATATAATTTTTAAAAAATAAAGGTATTAACGTCTTTATTATCTTTAATACAAAGACTTCCTTTTCAGGTGCGGAGATTATATGAAAAAAAAGGGAATAGTCAAGTTTATTTTATTATTTAAAAAAACTTGTAATATTAGTAAATACTATTATATTAATTAAGTATTAAAAATTAACAATAAATACCATGAAAAAATTACATAACAAAGGTTTTACCTTAGTGGAATTAATAGTTGTGATAAGTATCCTGATTATCTTGGGAACTATCGCATTTATAAGTATGCAAAACTACACAAAGACATCAAGAGACTCGGTAAGAATCTCAGATATGAGTAGAATGAAGACATGACTAGAACTGTTTCAAATAGAAGCAGCAAAATACCCAGATCCAGATGGAACAACATCAATCAT
>CAYFMG010000020.1:0-18137 GCA_964344155.1 uncultured Candidatus Peribacteria bacterium
GTCCAAAGTCTCATTGTGTCCATACTGTTGATCCACTATATGTGATTGATGTTGTACCATCTGGATCTGGGTATTTTGCTGCTTCTATTTGAAATAGTTCTAGTCATGTCTTCATTCTACTCATATCTGAGATTCTTACCGAGTCTCTTGATGTCTTTGTGTAGTTTTGCATACTTATAAATGCGATAGTTCCCAAGATAATCAGGATACTTATCACAACTATTAATTCCACCAAGGTAAAACCTTTGTTATGTAATAAATTTAGACCACCCCCTTCTTTAGTTACTCTGGTTTTCTCCCCCTCCTTAGTAAGGAGGGGGTTGGGGGGGGTGGTAATACTTAATTAATATAATAGTATTTATTAAAATATCAAATTTATTTTTAATATTTTGCAAATAAAAAAAATGGATTAAAATACAAGTTATGAAATACATATTGATACTATTATGAGCTATATATATAATATGAGCTATAGCTGCTTATATTTTTTTTGCTGAGAAAGAAATTGACCTTGAAGATATAAAGAAATCTATAGTTATTGTAGTACCTGAAAATGAATTGATAAGTTATAAAAATAATCCTATGTGAGCTTTTGAGGATTCAAAAAGTTCTTGAATATGAGCCTGATTTTTTATAAGTAATGATTGAATGATACAAACAGCTAATCATATAATAGAAAATGATAATATAAACTACAAGGTAATTTATGATAATAAAGAATATACTCCTATAATTATATCAAGAGATCCTACAAAAGATCTAGCTGTAATAAAAATAAAGTATAATCACTCAGATAGTCAACAGAGGGCTTTAGCCCTTTGAAAAGGAGAAGTTAAACAAAATGATATTGTTTATAGTTTTTGAATAGATACAGAAAATATGGAAATCATATACAATAGTTGAAAAATTTTACAACAAAAAAGTAAGCTAGAAAATATGTCTAACTTACTTGAAATCTCAAATCCCCTAAAACCTGGTTTCTCATGATGACCAATAATTAATTCAAAAGCAAAAGTTATATGAATTAATTATGCTATCTCTGATTGAAAAAATTATTGAATAATTTTAAAAAAATAATAAATATAAATTTTATTCATTCGTAAAACTCAACCAATCAATAGATTGGGATTCAAACAGTTACTCATATACTAAAATTTAATTTATTATTTTTTATATCACTCTTAATATTTCTTCTATAGTTGTATAACCTTTAATTGCTTTTAATATACCATCCTCCTTCATTGTAATCAGATCTCTATCTCTAGCTTTTTTAATAATTTCTTCTGTAGTAGCTCATTCCCTGATCATGTTTCTTAAATCTTCATTTAGTGAAATAATTTCATATATTCAGATTCTTCATGAATATCAACTATTATTACATTTTTCACACCCTTTTCACTCATATAATTTAATATGATCCGAAGATAAATTACTCATTCAAATTTCTTTCATCATATTTTCTATGATACTTACTTCCATAGGAGTTCTGTCTTTTTGTTTTTTACAAGATGGACAAATTCTTCTAACAAGTCTTTGTGCTATAATAGTATCCAGAGCTGAAGCTAATACATATGGTTTTAATCACATATTTACTATACGATCAAGAGTCTCTGCTGCTGATTTTGTATGCAGAGTTGATAATACTAAGTGCCCTGTTAAACTAGCTTGGGTAGCTGTTTCTAGGGTTTCTCTATCTCTGATTTCTCATACCATTATGATATCAGGATCTTGTCTAAGTAACGCTTTTAATCAATTTGTAAAAGTAAATCATTTAGATTCATCTACCTCTGATTGAATAACCCCATCTAATTTGTATTCAATAGGATCTTCTAGAGTTATAACCTTTTTTTCTCTGGTATTTAATTTTGATAATATAGTATAAAGTGTAGTTGTTTTACCTGATCCTGTAGGTCATGTAACAAGAATCATACCATTTTTCTTTGAAGTTGCTTTTTCAAGTATTCTTTTTGTTGTCCAAAAAAATCATAGTTTTTCATAATCAATAACAGCATTTGTATTATCAAGAATTCTACAAACAACATTTTCATAATCTCAAACAGGAAGAGTTGATACTCTGACATCTATTTTTCTATCATCTATTGTTAGGTCATATTTTCAGTCTTGAGGTATATCTGTAATATTTAGCTTTAAGTTTGAAGAATATTTTAGTCTTTCTAAAATTGGTTTATATTCTTTGTGTGTCATTCTAAAAATATCAACCAAAACACCATCAATTCTAAATCTTAAAACAACATACTCCTCAAAAGTTTCATAGTGAACATCACTACTCCCTAAAACTAAAGCTCAAGTAGTTATACCAACCAAAGCATCATCTGTTTTTTGATCTTTTAATGATTGTTTCACCTTGTCTTCTATTTTTTTAAATCTCGTTGAAAAATATCCTTTTTTTTCTTCTTTTGCAAGGATTTCTTTTTTTAACAGATCATCTACTTTTTTAGTTTTTGGTTTAACCATAACTTGTAAGTTTGAAACTTATAAATATAATATGTAATAATTTTATCATAATTTACTATTTTATGCAAAAAACTAACAAAAAAGCTTCTATTTTACTTTGGTCTATTTTTCTTAGCCTGATTATTTCTGTTAGTTTTATCTCTATTAACAGTAAAATCAATAAAAATCTAAAAGAAAATTCTAGCCTAACAGATAACTTAAAAACAGACTCTTTTATAACAAATATAATACATTCTTGAAGTATAGGTAATACTTTTCTAGAAAAATATAATATAGACTCTAATAAAGATCTTGTTTTTGATAAAACAAATGAGGCACTTATTTCTCTTAAAAAAGATGAAATACACAATTTTGAAATAATAGAAAATAGTAGCCTAACTATAGAGATTATTTCCTGAGGAGTATTAAAATTTAATAATGAAATTATAAGTAGTAGTAAAACTTTTAACGTGTTTCCTTGAAACTTGGAAATACTAAATATATGATGATTTACAAGATTTAAATTGATATCTGACTCAGATAATAATTACTTAAGTCAATATAGAAACTACAAAGTAGTAAATAGTATTTGAAACAAAAAAATAATAAAAGAAAAATGAAAGATTAAAAATTTTTAATCTTTCATTTTTTATTTACTTTGCATAGTCCATATTCAATCCCACTTACTTCATGGAGGATTTTTTATATATGCTTCACATCTAGATTTATAAGCTTTACTTGGTCAGTCTCTTCTTCTTGATAATTCAGAAAAAATTACTAAAGCCTCTTCAAACTTCATTTTTTTATATAAATCTAAAGCTTTTTTAAATTTTGTTAATATATCTTTTTTTGTTTTTGTAATTTCTCATTTGTATGAGATAAGTTCATAAATAGATATAGCATTTTGTTTTCATTTAACTCTAATCTTATCCAAGAATCTAAATTCAAAATTATTTTTTTCTACTTTATAAACATCTTCACTAACACAAATATATGTATTATAATATTTATTAACTCACTCCAAACGAGAAGCTAAGTTTACATTATCTCATAAGGCTGTAAACTCCATTTTTCTTCATTTTGATCATATATTTCATATAATTGCTGGTCACATATGTATTCAAATCCTAGCTTTTATAGTTGAGAATCATCTAGTTTTCCATACTTTATTTAGTTCTTTTAATCTTTTTTGTTGTTCTAGTGCTGATACACATATATCACTTTCTTTTTGTTTATTTATTCAAAATACTCACCATAATGCCATAATAGCATCTCACTCATATTTATTAATAAATCATTTTTTATCCATTATAATATCTGACATCTCTTTTAGATACTCTCTCAAAAATCAAACCAGCTCTTCAGGAGAAAACTTTTCTGATATAGTTGTAAATCATTCTATATCTGAGAAAAATATAGCTGTATTTTTGATTTCTCAGTTCAGATTAACTTTTCATTCTCATGATAAAACTTCTTCAGCAACATCTTTTGATACATATTCTGATAGAGCTTTATTTAATTTCTTTTTATGTTTGTTTTCTATTACATATTTTACTACATTTGATACAGTAAGTGATAAAAGTAAAGATAAAGCTAATTCTGCAGGATAGTTAAATAATAAGTTTGTAGCAATGGTAACATAAATCACCAAAATAATAAAAGCTGAAACTAATGCTATATTACTAAATATAAGTACTTTTGAAGATCTTGTAATATTAAAATAAGCTGAAACTATTATCATTAAAAATATTAATAACCACTCTAAAGACTTATCAAAATATCTTATATAATTTTTTGTAAGTATAGTATTTAATATATTTACATGTGTATATACTCAATACTCTGCTGGTCAAATAGGTGTATCAAAGATATCTTTTATTCACTTAGCTGTAGCTCAAATTACAACTATTTTATCTTTTAATAAACTCTTATCAAAATCTCAATTATATATATCTAAAAAAGAATATTTTGTAAACCTATTACTATCTGCATAGTTTATTAATAACTCATCATCATTTGGTCTTGATTTTAATAATTCAATTTTATCTCCTAAAATAAAGTTATTCTCTGTTGATAAAACCTCTGTATCCAATATAGATTTATCATTATACATATAACTATAATATGCTCTCAGGGTAGCTATAGAAAAATGTTCAAATGTCTCATTTGTTCATCTAAACTCTGAATAAAAAGGATATATTGAATAAACTTTTTGTGTTAACTCATCCACATTTGGAGAATAATATCACATAGATATAATATTTTCTCAAAATTTATTATATGGTTCAGTTATAAATCAAGCAGTATCTCTCCATAATCAAAGTACTACATTTCAAGATTTTTTTATTGACTCTGCTAACAAACTATCTGATTTTTCATTACTTTTTTCTCAAAATATTACATCTATAGCTATAACTGCCACTCATGCATCTTTTAAATTATCAATTACTTTAGCATAATATTTTCTATCAAAAGGAAATCTTCATAGTCACTGCTTTGTGATATTTCATTTACTATCTTTTCTTCAAGATAAAGTTGTATCATCTATTTGAACTACTATTAAATCTCTATTTATTAATATATTACTTTTATTAAAATCAAAATAAATATCTCATATTTTTTTATCAAAATAATGTAATCAATTTGATATACTTATTATGTAAACAAGAATAAAAACCACTATAGATATAACTATAGATAAAAGGTTTCTATTTTTTGTAAATCCTTTAAACAAAATAATATTATTTATTAAATAAACTATCTAAACCATCTTGTATAACATTTTTGGCTTTATTTTCTAAATCTTTTATATTATCAAAACTATCCATATTTAAGTTTTTCATAAAAATTCATTTTAATTCTCAAAAATTTCTAAACATAGATTCTTTTAATCATTCAGGTATCATATCTATATCCACATATTTTTTCAAATCTATATTTTGTAAAACATCTTTATTCTCAGACAATACTCACATAACCATATTTATACTTGTATTATCTTTTGATTTTAAAACATCTTTTAGGTCATATAATGTATTCTCAACCAATCTATTTTTTTCTTCCCCTGTTGATAAAGCAAGTAATTTTTCTTTCATTTTCATCTTTGTTTCAAATAGATTTCAATCACTTGATTTTACAAAGTTTAGTTTTTGATATTCAGTTAATAATTCTTCATACTTTGCTTTTCTATACTCTTCATCTTGCAGAGCTTTTTTCAAATCTACTTTTTCAAATTTAACTAATTCATCTAAGTCATTGTGTATTTGTTTTTTAAGTCATTCAAAAAGATCTTTATCTATCTTTGTATTTAATTCTTCCCAAGCTCTATCTTTTATATTTCTTAAGAATTCTTCTAAATCTAGAAATTTAAAGTTAGATATATCAAATGGATTTTCTGAACTAACTGTAATAGTTTTTCAATCACTTGTTGTTAAGTCTACCTTATGATCTTTTACATATAAGTAATCTTTAGATAAATCCAAATTAAATACTGTTCATCTTACAGCTGCTTCTGTATCTCTAAAACCTTCTTTAAAATATGATCATCCTCATAGATATGAGATAACATTTGACCATGTTTTTCAACTAAGTAAACTAAAATTTACATTTATATTTTGTAAGTCTCATGATATATGTAATTCCTTTATATCTATTGTTGTATTTCATCATAGTCTTGTAACACTACCATCTCCCCACTCTAATATAGCCATAGATTTTCATCAAATTGTTCTAACTGTATCTCAAATAGTTAATTTTTCTCTTTTTTGTTTTTCTAAAATAGTTTTATTTAACATAGCTCTTCAGTCAATCAAAACTACATAAGATTCCCTTTCTTTTTCAGCTAAAAAGGGTTGTAATAAAACTATTCATATAATAGAAATTATTACTATTATTATAAAAATAATAAATTTATTTTTTATTTTTTTCATTTTTGAATATGATTATAAATAATTAACTTGTTTATATCTTATATAAAATTTAAAAATATTCAAAAGAAATATGAAAAAACAATACATTTTTTTAATAATGATACTGATTATATTGTATATACTATACTTAATTTTAAGCTTTACTTACAAAGAATATAAAATTAATTCGCATATAGAATATATTTCAAATCTAAACCAAAGTATTAAAGAAAAAATAGTAGAGGCTGAAAAAATAATAAAATACAAAAGCTCTCTTGCCTATAAAAATAAAGTACTAAAAGAACAACAGTCATTTAAAAATAAATGAGAAAAAGTAATATACTTAACAACTGAAAAAGTTTATAATCAATTTACTTGAGAACTACCTCAAGAAAATCAAATAATAGAAATAAGCTCTAACAAATCAGATTCAAAAATTGATAATATGACTATATATGAAAAATGGATGTTTTTAATATTTAAAAAATAGAAGAATTATAATAATTCTTCTATTTTTTTAATCTACATATATGTATCACTCTATAGATCTATCTCTTACTGGAATTTTACGATAAGTAACCTCATTTAGTCTTCTATAGTTCATATCACTAACTATTATATGACTTTCTAATATATCCATAACTATTCAAACATGTCCATATCTAGGATTATATCATCTACCATTAAATTGAATAATAGATCATAGTTTTGGTGTAGTTCAAGTTGTATATCATGCTCTTTTTGCATTTCTAATCCACTGATTAGCATTTCATTGCCAATCTACATTTTTGTACTGAGCTACATACCGAGTACAATTTCACCAATAAAATTTACGTTTTGGTTTTCTCCAAACTAGTTTATAACTACCTGTTTTATTTACATATTGACTACTTGCATATTTAGCAAAACTATATCCTCAAGTATTTGATTTCTTTTTTGTGTAAGTTTTTTTCTTATAAACAGGTTTTGGTTTAGGTGGAGCTTTTTTGATAGCTCAAGGTATAACTAAAACCTCTCATATAACTAACTCATCTCATTCAACAATCCTATTTTGTTCATTTATTTTTGTTTCTTCTATATCATATTTCTTTGCTATACTAGATACACTATCCCCTTTAACTACTTGGTGAATAAGTCCTGTTACTGGTGGTACTTTTATAACTTCTCATGGTTGAAGTGTATGATTTTTTGAAAAATTATTAGCCCAGTATATAGAGTTTGTTGAAACTTTGAATTTATAAGATATAGAATAAAAAGATTCTCATGGTTTTACTTCATACTCAACAATTTCATTTGTTCATTCTAGATCTCTTTCATCATCCAATATAGTATTAACAGAAATAAAAGAATCTGTTGTTTCTAATATAGGAGCATTTATTTCAGCATCTGTTTCATCATCTCAACCAAAATAAGATTCAATAATCGATGATTCATCAATATCTCATCTATAAAATTCATATCTAGATGTATTATACATAAAAGATGCTAAAGATGGATATATCGGAATAACAAGTAAAATAAAAAACAACACTATATTATAGTGATGAGAATTAGTTTTTTTCTCCTTTTGTTTAACTACCTTTACTTTATTATCTCAAATATTTTCCTTAATTATCCTAAGATGCCTTTTAAAACGAGCTTTTATATTAACTCTTGTTTTTTCTTTTTTAGCCAAAATATTTGTTTATTAAATAATAAAAAAAATCTTATTCCTCTATTATAATAAAGAAATAAGATTTTCAAAATTTTTATTTACGCAACAGATAATACTTCTAATTTTGTTAGAGCAGCTCTGAAACCAACATTTCTTGTATATCTTTTTTTAGATTTTTTCTTAAATACTCTAACTTTATCACCTTTAAATTGTTCTAATACTTTTAATTCAACTTTAGAACCAGCTACTAAAGGAGTTCCAACTTTTGTTTCTTTTCCTTCTTCATCTGAAGTAAGTAAAGCTTCCATAGTAAAAGTTGAATCAACATCTTTGTCTTGTTTTTTAACATCAATTATATCACCTGCTTTCACAGTAAATTGATTTCACCCTAATTCAATTACAGCTAACATACTATAAATATTTAATAAGTAAATTTAATTTATATATTTATCTCTGCAAATCTAAATATATTCTACTTAAAAATAAAAACCCTAATTTTTTATTTTTCTTTTCTTTTAAATGGCTGGGATGGAGGGATTCGAACCCCCGAATGACGGAGTCAAAGTCCGTTGCCTTACCGCTTGGCGACATCCCAAGACATATCTATGCTTAACTTTTAAGCTTGTGTATTATATGAAAATTTTAAAAAAGTCAAAATTAATTTTGCTTTTTTTTTAGTTTCTATAAAATGCTATGTACTTATATTACTTAAAACAATTTAAAAATATGTTATGATTTATTAAATTTATGCAGAAAAGACCTAGTGATAATACTATTAAATACGGTAGAATTGCTTTTGGTGTTATATACTCTACTGCACTATATTACAACTTAATAATTCAATGAGATGCTATTGATTCTGAAATCTTTTTTACTACTGTTTCTGAATCTAGTTTAGAATACATTAAATATTGATTTATATCTCTATGAATAATTCCTATTTTTATGTGAGCTAGCAATGTGTGTTTACTTAAAAAGAAACATATGAGATACTTACAAGTCTTTTTTGCTGTTATATTATTTTATATATCAGCTAATATAGTTGAAGGTCCTTCTCTAGATGTAGATTCTTTAATATGGTTAATGGCTTTATTCCCTCTTTTTGCATGAATTACATGAAAATGTATTACAACAAACTGTATGAAATATAAAGAAAAAATTACTAAAATAAGAGTTTAAAAAATATGTGTTGAATTTTTGCTTATAATTGATCTGAAAATACAATAGATTATTTAATAGAGTGATTAAGAAGGCTCGAGTACAGATGATATGATAGTGCTTGAGTTTTTTGAGTCTCTAAATCTTGAATGACTTTTTTAGAAAAATCTATATGAAAAGTTTCAAATCTAGCATCAAAGGTGGAAAAAAATGAATCAAAAAACCTAGATTATACTAATGGTATAGCTCATACAAGATGGGCTACTCACTGAAAAGTAACAATAGAAAATACTCACCCTCATTACTCTGAAAATACTAGATTTTTTGTAGTTCATAATTGAATTATAGAAAACTATAAAAGCCTAAAAGAAAAACTAGAAGAAAAATACAAATTTTACTGAGATACTGATACAGAAGTAATAGCAAAACTTATAGAAGATCTTTTTGATGGAGATATTGTTAGTACTATGGAAAATGTTACAAAACAAATAATTTGAGCATATTCTATAGCTGTTATAGATAAAGAAAACCCTGAAGTACTAGTTTGAGTAAAACTTGGAAGTCCTATGATTGTATGATTAGGAAAAAATTGAGTATTTCTATCTAGTGATATAAATGCTCTATGAAAAATTGCTTCAGAATTCACTACTCTAGAAGATAGAGAAACAGTAATAATAAAAAACTGAAAATTTAATGTATATTCTCTATGAGAAGAAGTAAGTAAAACAACTGAAGAAATAACTCCTGAAATGTGATTAGCAGAAAAAGGTAAATTTGAAACTTTTACAGAAAAAGAAATACATGAAATACCAAGTGTTATAAGAAATGCTTTGAAATGAAGAATAAATTTTGAAACAAAAACAATAAACAATGAAACTTTAGATGAGCTAAATAAACATGATATAGAAAATATAGAAATAATAGCTTCTTGATCTAGTTATTTTGCTTGAATGGTAGGAAAAAGTTGGTTTGAAGAATTAGCATGAATAAAAACAGAAGTAAGAGTAAGTAGTGAGTTTTTGTATGAGAAATTCTTAGCAAACAAAAAAACTCTATATGTATTTATGTCTCAATCTTGAGAAACAGCTGATGTTAGAGAATCTGTTAGAATGGTAAAAGAAAAATGATGTTTGAGTTTCTGAATAGTAAATGTAGTTGGTAGTACCATAGCTAGAATGTGTGATATGTGACTATATACTCACTCTGGTATAGAAATATGAGTAGCCTCAACAAAAAATATAATAGCTCAATTATGAGTTTTACTTTTGATGTCTCTTTCTATGTGATTAAAAAGAGATTTACAAGTATCTGACATGAAAGAAATAATAGAAAAAATTTGAGAACTTGATAAAAAACTTGAATGATTATTTGAAAAACAAAATTATTACAAAGAGCTAGCTGTAAAATATTCTAGATATTCAAACTTTTTTTATCTAGGTAGAAATATAGTTTATGGTACAGCTTGTGAATGCTCTTTAAAAATAAAAGAATTGAGTTATGTTCATGCTGAAGCTTATTCAACTTGAGAATTAAAACATGGCCCTCTTGCTCTTGTTTCACCAAACTTCCCTGTTATAGTTATAAATCCTAAATGAGTTATGAGAGAAAAAACTATTTCAAATGTAGTTGAAATAAAAGCTAGAAACTGAGTTGTATTATGAGTTATAACAGCCTGAGATTCTAATAAAGAAATATATGATGATGTAATAGAAATACCTAAATCTCATCCTATATTAACTCCATTCCTACCTCTTATTCCATTATGGATATTTTCTGTAGAAGTAGCAAAACAACTAAATAGAGATATAGATAAACCTCAAAATTTAGCAAAAAGTGTTACTGTGGAATAAAAAAAGAAAGACCGGTCTCCTTAGGAGACCGGTCTTTCTTTTTAAATATAAAATAGAATTAAGGCAACTATTATTCAAAGTATACTTCATGCAAAAGCTTCACTTGGAAGATGTCATAAAGATTCTTTAAATTTTTTCTCTCATATTGATTCATTTATAGCTATTGCATGTTGTCATGCTTCAAATCTTACATTTATAGCATCATATATGATAATAACTGTAAATGCCATTGATATAGCAAATAAATCTGAATGTACTCAGTGTTTAATTGCTACAGCTGTAGCTAGAGATACAACTACTGAAGAATGAACTGATGGCATTCCCCCACTTCATAATGCTGCAGCTATATCAAGTTTCCCTGTTTTTATTTTTATAGATAATCATTTAAGAAATACTGTTACAACAAAAGCAACAGATGGGACCAAAATTAAATGATCATAGTAAATATTTATATCCATATTTTTTTAATTTAAGAAAAATAGATTATTGTACTTTAGTTATTTTGTATTCAAATACTCAAGCGTCTGTTTCCACTTTTACTTTTTCTGCTTTTTTCTTTCATAAAAGAGCTTTTCATACTGGACAATCATTTGATATCATTGGTGTTTCAGCCAGGATATCTGATTCTGTAGAACCTACTATTTTAAATGTTTCTTTTTCTTTTGTTTCTAGGTTTTGAATTTCAACTATTGATCACATATTAACTCTATCTTTACTTGATCATGTTTCTTTTATTATTTCAACTCTTTTTAATTGATCTTCCAAATCTGAGATTCTCAATTCAACTTGAGCTTGTTCATTTCTAGCGTCTTCATATTCAGAGTTTTCCGAAAGATCTCAAAAAGATATAGCTTCTTTTAACTTAGCTGCAATTTCAACTCTCTTAACATTTTTAAGGTTTTCTAATTCTTGTTGTAATTTAACCAATCAATCCTTAGTTAAATAAATTGTATTGTTAGACATTTTTTTTAATAGTTATTAAATAATTTTTAATTTATCTCTTGTTGTTGTACTTCTTCTATTTGTGTTCATGTTCAAGTACTAGAAGGTGTTATAGATTCTTCTTTCAAAGGGCTATTTTCCTCTATAGATAGAGAGTTTAGCTTATCTTTTACTAGAGCATATTCTGTTTTTTTGATTTTTAATCAAAACACTACTCAATTATGTGATACAACAAGTCTTATAAACTTATCTTCTATTGTTTTTTCCAAATTTATATAAAATGAGTTTTCTCCGAAGTTGTTAACTTCATTTATTTTGTATGGTAGTTCAGCACTAAGTACTGTAAATATATCATACACTTCTCTATATGTTTTTGTTGGAAAAAGATAAAGCACTAAATCTTTACTATAATACTCAAAATAATTATCTGGATATTCATCTGTTAGGTCAAATAAATTAGAGTTCATTTCTAATTTATTTAAATTATATATTGAAAAAAGATCTAATATATTTGTATAATTTTTTCACAAACTAACTTCTTTTTTTAATTCAGCTACTCATAATTCTTCTTCTATTTCAAATATTTCTTCATTTTCTTTATCTGTATAAGCTACTTCTGCTTCTTCTAGTATCTCTTGTTCTAGTGTATCATCATATTTTTTTTCTTCTAGGTATACTACTTCGTCTTTATTTTTTATTTTTTTTAGAAAAAACCTATAATCTTCAGATAAAAAGTAAAATGTTAAATTTACAATAAAAATAGATATAAGAAATATTGTAATTATTATTAACTTTTTCATAATAATTTTATTTTTTTAAAAGATTAAACTTTTATATCAGCAAATTCTAATTCAATAGGCGTATCTCTTCACATCAAATTAATATTCATCTTAACCATTCCTTTTTTATCATTTACTTCTGTTATTATTCATTCATTTCATTCAAATGCTCATTTTATAACTGAAGCCATATCTCAAACTTTGTATTTTGTTTCAAATGTTTCAGAGTGTTCACTTATTTTTCATTTTAATTTTTCTAGTTCTTCTCATGATACTGGTACTGGTATATTTCATGCTCATAGGAATCATGTTACATTTGGTGTGTTTCTAACTATATACCAACTTTCATTTGTAACATTCATTTGTACTAAGATATATCATGGTAGTATATTTTTCTTTTTTGTTACTTTTTCTCATCATGATTTTACTGATACTACATCATGAGTAGGAACAAATACATCTATAATATAATCTTCTAGTCCAAAGCTTTCTCTTCTTTGAAATAGAGATGATTTAACATTTTCTTCTGTTCAAGAAACAACTTGAATTACATACCATTCAGGTGTATTTAACATTTTTTATATTTTTATATGATAAGATTAAAGGTATTGTTTTAGATATAGCATTGTTTCAGAAAATACTGTATTTGCTATAAATAGGTATAATCCAAATAGGATTAACACTACTAAAACTACATTAAAATAAGTTTTAGTTTCCTCTCTAGTAGGCCAAACAACGTGTTTTAATTCTCTAACAGAATCTTTAAAAAATTGTATCATACTATCAATTTTAAAGTAATAAAAAAATGTTACAATATATTATCTTGCAACACTTGTCAATTACATTATATAAATTTTTGCAAATTAGTCAAAAGATTAGTGAAAAAATTTTTAGACCACCCCCTAGCTCCCTCCTTACTAAGGAGGGGGAATGAGCGGTAGCGAAAGGGGGTGATCTTTTTTAATTTATATTAATATATTCTTTTTATATACTTTTATTTGATTTATTTTCTATTTACATATACTAAAAAAGCTTCCTTTTGGAAGTTTTTCCATTAGGGAGTGTATTTTACTTCCTAATTTGCGCTAACATGAGAATATATCTATCCTTCAAATTGAAGGGATATATTTTTGCTTTTAGTATTACCAAAAGTTATACTAAAAAGAAAGCAAGAAAAAAGAGAGGCTAAGGACCTCTCTTTTTTCTATTTTTCCTCATTGCGCTAACATGAGTTACTAGTATTATATTATATTTTTTCTAAAAAGCAAATTTTTAAAACCATATCATCTGCAGCCCTCCTCCCTAATTTTAGGGAGGAGATTCAGAGGTGGGGTATTTTTACCTCGCTGTAGCATACTTAAATTTTTATTTTTGATGATTATCTATATCAAATATCTTTAATATATTTCAATCGATTATACATAAACATCTATACTGATCATTTATTCTAAAATAATATATTCCTTTTTTCTTGGGTTCTCTTAATTTTAGTCTAACTTTATTATACAATCAATTTAATATATATTTTTTAGCTTTTTTATATTGTTTATCCAATTTTCTTTTTTCTAGATAATCTAATAAGTCATCTGCTATAATTATTTCTTTTATCATATACTAATAATTAACAAAATTTAATTTATCTATATTTTCTAATCTATTTTTTGATTTTTCCGATAAATTATCAATTGAAATTTCATATAAGTTTATACCTTCTTGTTTTAAGTCTTTTTCTAAAAATTCAACAAATTTCATTTTTATTTCATATGCAGTATAACTTTTTTCAACTTTTGGGTTATCTATTGTTATTGTTGTCATATTTCTTAAAATTATTTATTATTTCCCCTATTATATTCACAATCTGTTTTTTTGCAAAATAAAAGGGCTAACACAAGGTTCGCCCCTACAGTTACTCCCTTCTTTATTAATTTATATTAATATATTCTTTCTATATACTTTTATTTGATTTATTTTTTATTTACATATACTAAAAAAGCTTCCTTTTGGAAGTTTTTCCTTTAGGAAGTATATTTTATTTCCTAAATACCATTACCATGAGAGTATATTTTTCCTTCAAAACAAAGAAGGGATATATTTTTACTTTCAGCCTTAGAAAAAATAAGGCTAAAAAGAAGGCATAAAAAAAAGAGAAGCCGTCCGCTTCTCTTTTTTTATTTTCCTCACCATTACATGAGTTACTAGTATTATATTATATTTTTTCTAAAAAGCAAATTTTTAAAACCATATCATCTGCAGCCCTCCTCCCTAATTTTAAAAAGTATTTACTTTTTAATAACCCTTCCCCCTTCGGGGACTTCCCTTGAAAATGGAAGAAAAATTACAAATTTGCTTTTATTATTTTTATTACATTAGTTATTTCTTCTTTTATTATATCTAGTGTTTTCATAATTCATTTTATTCAACAATATAAGTTTCTTCCCTTTCCAAGGGAAGTACCGAGGTACGAGGGGATGGGTTATTATTTAATATTCATTATAATTCAAAAAAAGAAATTCTCTCGAATTTCTTTTTTTTCCTACCTCGCTGTAGCATACTTAAATGGTGCATCAGCAAATGCTATATAGATGTATTTTCATCATGATGCATTTGTCATATTTTGAGTATCTCTAATTTTAAATCAATTAGAATTAAAATCAAACAATACACTAACATCATCAGTTTCTGCATTACTACGATTTGCTAAAACTCTTGGTGTATAAGTACCTGTTCTTTTTACATCAATTATCACCCATTCATCAACACTATCAGATTTTTTTACCATAATATAAGCTGGCTTAAACCCAGTATAAACAAATGGTCCATCAACACTTCCATTACCTGTGTAGCTTCATACTTTACTATACCCTGGTACTGAGTGGAATGCGTATGCTATAATATTATCTCCATTACCATTTACAGTATTATCAGTACCTAAATTAATTATAGTTCATGTTGGTGGTTTTGAAGGTGTACCCCAAGTACTCAAAGTTCCATTAAAAGAACCTGTTGTATTAAGTTTTAAATGACGGTCATCCCAAGGATCATTATGTAAATAATCTTGTCATACTATCCAATCTGAAGAATCAGTTCTATTTTTTATAATAACCATTTCAGGATTTTTATTTAAACCATGTCATATAGTAGAATACGATCAATTCCCCGTATACCCAACTATACTAAACCCTGCAGCTGGATTTGCACTTACTTGTGAAGTTATAGATCAATCTGTATTCGAAACTGCAGTTCATCCTGCCTTCCAATTCCATGCTACATATGTTTGAGAAGCCTGATTTATTTCATTTTCAGTTCATAATGTAAAACCATTATTATTAAATGATCTTAAGAAAATTGGACCAGTATATTCATCATCTGTTGCATTTGAACATAATCTTTTTTCAACACCTCTAACGGTATCATATAAACTATTATTTTGAGCAACACTTCTTCATTTTATCCAAACAAAATCTGGTTTAAAACCTAATCATGTAATTGTGTTTCAATCTGTACCATTACCTGTATAAGTTACCACATCAAAGTGTTTGCTTGGGTCTTTGATTGTTGGTGTTGGTAGGTTAGCTGTTGATAGGGCCTTGAATCCTGTTGGTGGTGCATATTTGAATTTACCCCCTGCATCTGAATAGTATGTAAGACCTGATCTTCACCCTTGACCAAAGTTAAAAGTTCAAGATCTCATATAATTCATAGCATTAACAGCATAAGATAGTGTTTTATCTAACACTGCTAAAGGATTAGCTCATGTAGAAGGATTTCATGTAGTTCCTCCAGATCAATCATACCAAGTATTGTTTATTCAGTACCATACTTTTCAAGTAGTTCAGTCATAAGCAACTTGTATAATATCTTGATCATAAACATAAGGTGATGACATTATATCTGTTCTAACTCAATTAGATCTAGTTCATACTGTACCATTATGGTAATTGTTAAAATAAAGAGAAAGTCTATTATCTTCATCGTACCTAAAATCGAAGTAGTGAACAGTGTATGGTCATGCATCAAGTTCTGCTGTATATTCAAAGTAAATTTTCATATTTTCTTCAGATCTTATTGTTGCTATATTTGAACCATGTGCTGATGAAGTATTAGCTTGTCTTAAACCTCAGTTTGTTAATATCGACGCTGTTGTATTACTCTTATCTATAGAACTAAGTACAGCAAAGTTGTTACTCGGTGTATCAAGCATTTGGTCAGTTGCATCTATGTTATTTACTGTCCATGCATTACTATTCCCTGATGTATCAGTCCCTAGACTTCCACTGTTACCAAACTCTAACTTAAACCCGTTCGTACCATAAGTACCAGTATACTCCTTAGCTCTCCACTCCCCAGTCTCAGCGTCAAATCAACCAAAAGCATCTGGTGTTAACGCTTGTCAGTCTACAAGATAAACATCTGATAGATAACCATCAAAATACGGAGTACTTCACCAAGAATTACCTGAAATATTATGTTTATAAATATTATTTACTTGAGTATTTGTATTTTGAGGCATTGCTGTAAATGATGAAAAATCAGTAATATTCTTACCATTTACATATAATTTATATCTATCATTAGGAGAACTTTGTGTTGTATTAATAGCTACCACTATATGATACCAAGCAGAAGTATCACGGAATAACTGAGTTGTATTAATATCATAATCAACTGATCAAATACTACATCTAAAATTAAGTGTATCTCAAGCCATATTTAACCATATACGATCAGATACCCAATCCCCTGCTGAAAATAAACTTTGATAACCTAAATTACCTCTCTTAACCCAACCACTCCATGTCCAAGTTTTTCTGTTACCAGCTGAGCTAGGTGTTTTACTTAGGTAAGCTGAGTCATCATCATTAAATCTTAGTGAGTTTGTGATTGTTTTTGGTGTGGCACATGTGTTTCAGCTGATTAGTGTTCAAGCTGGACATATCCAGTCACAGGCTGGTATTGCAGGCCGACCGCTTGACCATGTTTGTGTTTCTTGGACTATGACTGCTGTTGCTCATGATGGTGTTGAGCTTGAATCACAGTTAACTGTTCTTGTATCACTCGTACATGTTGAGTTTTCCATGTGATATCATCCATCACATGATGTTTCCACACATGTTCCATAAGCTGTTCAATCCCATGTTTGTGTTCATGTTCATCATGTTGTTGTACATGATATTACATCTAAATCACATGTTGAGTTGTTTTCATGATATGTTGGATCACATACTATAGATGTTGTACTTCATATATCTTCTAGTGTTCCGTTATTACATCTATATGTATCTGATATCATCTCATCTCAGTTTGAGATTACTGTTGCTCATGTCTTTGTTTGTGTTGTTGTTTGTAAGTGTGATAATTGTGGTATTGCGTGTCAGTCTTGTGTTGTTGCTAA
>CAYFMG010000021.1:0-16381 GCA_964344155.1 uncultured Candidatus Peribacteria bacterium
TAGAACAATGAGCACCATCAAATGCTACATATACAGTAGTAAATGAAACAATTCCATACTGAACTACAGCAAGTAACTGTAATTGGATTTGTAATGCTTGATATACATGATCAACATGTAGTGAAGTAAATGTAGTATGAGATGATACATCAGGTAGAAAATATGCAGATTGAACATATGCTGTTAGTTGTTTGGAATATAAAAATCCAGCAGATAATCATAATTATGCTTGAGATGTATGAAATTGAGTATATTGGATAAAACCAGATTCAAATGCTGCTTTTAAGGTATACTGTGATCAAACTACTGATTGAGGTGGATGGACATTAGTCATAAATAGTATATTTTCAGATGATTGAGTAAAAACTAATCTATATTCTTATACCAAAAATGAAACATTTCCTTCTATTACACAATCACATTTTTTATGAATAAATAAACTAAACTTAGGTAATAATTCTATAGTAAAATTCTGGTGTCAAGATAGAATAAGTTGATCAGAAGCTAATATGTTTCATAAATGAATAACTGATTTTAATAACTATTTTAACTTTAACGGTGTTTCATATAATTGAGGAATAGAGTGTGCAGATGATATTAATTTTGCAAATGGTTATAGTAATAATCTATCTCAATGTTTAAGATATAATGATTGAAATCATAGATATTATTCTACGCCAAATGTATCTTACTGATTTGCTCATTTTAATTCTACTAGTCATCCTACTTTTTTAAGACATTGTTGATCATGATGGAATTGAAGTGGTTCTATTTGAACAATGAACAATAAATGACAAATTTGGATTAAATCATCTAATTTTACATACCTATCTCCACAACCATCATGTTTAGCTCATAAGCAAGCATGAAGAGATATTGATGGTACATACAAGATAGACCCAGAGAACAATGGAACAGGATTTGATGTATACTGTGATATGACAACAGATTGAGGAGGGTGGACTGTTATAGCTAGAAGTACAACTCCATCAGCTTGGAATGTATCAAATACTTATGGTATGTGACAATATGATTATTGGTTAAATGAATCTAACTATACGTATGATATGAAAAAATTACTAAACTCTAGTTCTGTTTCATCTAATCCTAGTATAAGATTTTATGATCATGTTAATCCAAGTGATTTAGATTTTAGGTATAGTTTTGCTAAAAGTGATTATTTAGCAGTAAATTTAGATGATGAAGTAAATAATAATATACAATTACCGTTTTCTAAAACAACTAATAATCTAAATATTTGAGTTAAAACTTATTGAGTATGAACTACCAGATGATCAAACTTTTTTATGGTATTAAAAAAAGACTCATATGCATATAGTTATTGTTGATCAGTAGCTACTAAGTCATGAATTAATATAATTACATGATGATGATGATATATTCATATGTCTGTTTGTAGTGACTGATTAAGATGATATAATGTATGATCACGGAATGAATATAATTTTAATGACACTTGAAGAAGAGTTAGTATTTCAATTAGATAATAATAAAAAAACACAGAAAATTTTATTTTTGTGTTTTTTTGTTTTTTGTAGATTTTTTAATGTATATTAAAAGTATATAATATATTTGCAATTAAAGGCTTTGTGAATATAATGAGTGTGAGATTTAATTTTATAAAACAATTTATATGGAAGAACAATATTATACTAGAGAGGAAACAGATAAAATAATGTACTCCTATATTAGAGAAACAGCTAAAGATTTAGAAATCGAGTTAAAAGAAGTAGAAAATAAAGAAGTAAGTTATGTATAATGTACAATATAGTAAGAAAGCTATTAATAAATTAAAATATTTTATTAAAACTTATAAGTTTAGTTATATTAAACTTATAAAATGATCAGGAATATACTTTGAAAAAGAAATAATAGCTAACTATATAAAAATATGAGATAAACTGTATGAAGATATAATTAATAAAATAGAAGAAAAAATTAAAGTAGATACTATATTTTGAAATATCATAAACACTAAAAAATATGTAATTATTAAAATTAATAGTTTTAAAGTATTTATATATTATCAAGAAAAAAAGAAACTAAAAGAAAGATATGTAAATAATATAGAGTTTTATAAAAAATAAAAACACAAAAAATTTAATTTTTGTGTTTTTTTGTTGGAATAAATCAGAAAAAATAACTTTTTTATATTTTTTTTTGACAAATTAAAAGTTTTTTATATAATCACGTAGCTTTTTAAGAAATATCACGAAAAGTTTTTTAGAAGAGGTTAAGTTAAACTCCCTTTGAATGAAGAGAAGTTTAACCTCTAACTTTAATTTTGTAAACGTATTTTTATATGGCTTGAATTATAGCTACAAAGTTGGAAATGACTAGAGTGATAAAGAATGATAAATTCATTCCTGTTACTCTGTTAAAAGTTCCTACTCTAAAAGTAGTATGATTTAAAACCCTAGAAAAAGATGGTTATAAAGCTATCATTATAGGAGTTTTAAAGGACAAAGTTGAGGACTCAAAACTTGCAGAAGGAAAAGCTACTTTGAATAAAAGTAATTTTTCTAGAATAGTAGAGTTCCCAGTTTCTGAAGAAGAAACAGAAAAATACAATGTAGGAGATACTCTTACATTAGATATGTTAGAAGGTGATGTTAAAGTAAGTGTTGAATGAATTTCAAAATGAAAATGATTCACATGAGCAATGAAAAAACATAACTTTCACGGTTGACCTGCTGGGCATGGTTCAAAATTCCATAGAGCACTTGGTTCTATCGGTAATAGAAAACCAACAAGAACTCATAAAGGTAAAAAGATGCACGGTCATCATGGTAACACTAAATTTACTATTAAAAAAGTTCCAGTTGAACTTGTTAATAAAGAAATTAGTGTAATCGGTGTTAGATGAGGGGTACCTGGGTGAAGAAATTCATTCGTAAATATTATTTTTTAGTTATTAAATATTACTCTAATGAAGACTATTTTATTTAATCAAGGTGGTAAATCATTATGAAACGTAGAGTTAAATGATTCAATCTTTTGATTAGAAGGAAACGAAGGACTTATTCATAGAGCTTTAGTATATGAGCTAGCTAATAATAGAATGGTAGTTGCTCATACTAAAACTAGATGAGAAAGAAGAGGTTCAACAAGAAAAATTTATAGACAAAAAGGTACAGGTAGAGCTAGAATGGGTTCAAATAGATCTCCAATCAGAAAAAAAGGTTGAGTTGCATTTGGTCCTAGAAACACAGTGAACTTTACTCAGTCTATGAATAGAAAAGAAAGAAGAAAAGCATTATTTACAATGTTATCTTCAAAACTAACAGCAGGTGATTTAATTGTTGTAGATAAAATTGACTTTAAAGAAGTTAAAACAAAAAATATGCAAGAAGTATTTAATGTTTTACCTTATAAAGAAAAAGCATTACTTGCTATACCAGCAAAAAATGAAGTTATCGAAAAATCTGCATCAAACTTACCATATGTTAAGACTATACTTGCAGATTATCTAAATATAAAAGATCTACTTAA
Organism: uncultured Candidatus Peribacteria bacterium; assembly: GCA_964344155.1. Lineage (GTDB taxonomy): Bacteria > Patescibacteriota > Gracilibacteria > BD1-5 > UBA6164 > UBA6164. The sequence goes on from CAYFMG010000021.1 coordinate 3,514, forward strand.
ATATAAAACATTAGTTTTACTAGAAGAATCTTTAAAAAACTTAGATAACTTAGCTAAATAATTTACTCTAAAATAAATATTAAAATATGAGAATTTTTAGAATATTGAAAAAACCAATTACTACTGAAAAAACTTCTGTTTTAGAAATGACTAACAATACTTATGTATTTGAAGTTGATTCTAGTGCAACAAAAATTGATATTAAAAAATCAATTAATGAATTATATAAGGTAGAGGTTGCTTCTGTTAATGTATTACATACTAGAGAAAAATTCAAGTATGGAAGAAAAAGAGGGATGCAACTAAGAAAAAGATCTACAAAAAAAGCTTATGTAACTTTAAAAGATGCAAAAGCAAAAATAGACTTTTCTATTATAAAATAATTTAGTTTTTAAAAAATTTTGACAGTGGGAATTAAAAAATTTAAGCCTACCACTCCAGGTAGAAGGTGAATGACTGTTAGTAGTTTTGATGAAATCACTACTAAATCTCCTTATAAACCACTTACAGTAAAATTAAAAAAACATTCAGGTAGAAATAATACTTGAAGAATTACAGTAAGACATCAATGAGGAGGTCACTCACAAAGATATAGGTTAGTAGATTTCTTTGGTGTAGATAAAAAATGAATTGAAGCTAAAGTAGAATCTATAGAGTATGATCCATATAGATCAGCATATATCGCTCTTGTATGTTACAAAGATGGTGAAAGAAGATATGTGTTAGCTCACAAAGATATGAAACTTTGAGATAAAGTTATTACTGATGAAAAAACTCCTTTAGAATCTGGTAACAGAATGGAAGTTTGAAATATACCAACAGGTTTACAAGTTTATAACTTAGAATTAATAGTTGGGCAAGGTGCTTCTACTATTAGATCAGCAGGTGCATTTGGTACTATATTTTCTCAAGAAGGTGAATATACGCAAGTTAAATTACCTTCAGGTGAAATAAGATTAGTTCACAAAAAATGTTATGCTACTTTAGGTCAAGTTTCTAATACTGATCACAACCAAGTTGTAATCGGTAAAGCGGGTAGATCTAGATGGATGTGAAAAAGACCAACAGTTCTAGGTAAATCTATGAACCCAGTTGATCATCCACATGGTGGTTGAGAAGGACACTCTCCAATCGGTATGAAAGCTCCTAAAACTCCATGGTGAATGCCTGCATTAGGATACAAAACTAGAAATAGAAAGAAAACTACTTCTAGATGGATCCTAAAAACAAGAAAAGGTAAACTAATGATATAATTTAACTTTTTATATAAGAACTTATGACAAGAAGTTTAAAAAAATGACCTTATATTGACGAAAGACTTTTAAAAAAAGTTAACGCAATGAATGAGTCATGAAAAAAAGGTGTAATTAAAACATGGTCAAGAACTTGTACTGTTATTCCTGAATTTGTTTGACACACATTTGGAGTACATAACGGAAAAGCTCACACTCCAGTTTTTATTACAGAAGACATGGTATGACACAAGTTATGAGAATTCTCAATGACTAGAAATTTTAGAGGTCATGCTTGAAACAAAAAATAATAAATAATTTATTTATATTGCCCGAGAAAGGGTATAACTATTACAAATTATTATGAAAGCATACGGAAAAAATATAAGAATTTCTCCGAAAAAATTAAGGGTAGTAGCTGAAGTTGTTAGAGGGCAAAATGCTAAAGAAGCATTAAGTTTCTTAAAATTCGCTCCTAAAAAATGAGCTAACCTACTATATAAAGTATTAAAATCTGCGGTTGCAAATGCTGAAAACAATGATAACCAAAAAGCAGACACTTTATATATAAGTTCCTTAATAATAAACAAAGGTATTGTTTATAAAAGATGAAATCCTGTATCAAGAGGTAGAATGCATCCTATTCTAAAAAGAACTTCTAATATTGCATTAGAGTTACAAGTAAAATAATTTTATTAACATTTTAATTTATGTGACATAAAGTAAGTCCTATAGCTTTTAGAATTCCATATATAAAAACATGGAAATCAACTTGGTATGAAGATAAAAAATCTTATAAAGATTCTTTAAACCTAGATGTTAAAGCTAGACAAATTTTAAGTAAAGAATTGACATGAATTCCTATGTGAGATATCTTGGTTGCTAGAAACCAAAACTCACTAGAAATAGTTGTTTACACAGCTAAATCTGTACTTGTTTTATGAAAAACAGGTGAAAATAAGGAAAGATTAGAAACTTTATTAAATAGAAAATTAGCAACAAAAGTTAATTTAGAAGTTAGAGATATTAAAAATCCTGACTTAAACGCAAAAGTTGTATGATTCAATATAGCTAACCAAATTGAAAAAAGAATGCCTTATAAAAGAGCTATTAAACAAGCTATTTCTAAGAGTATGGAAAAAGGTGCTAAATGAATCAAAGTAAAAGTTGGTTGAAGGCTTAATTGAGCGGAAATTGCCAGAAAGGAAACTTTCAAACAAGGTAATATACCAACACAAACAATTAGATCTGATATAGACTATATTGCTACTAGAGCTGAAACAGTGTATGGTACAATTTGATTAAAAGTTTGGATCTATAAATGAGACATTTATAAAAAATAAAATTTGACATTTCAGATTTTTTTATATACTAATTGTGCAAAAAAATGTTACAACCAAAGAAAACTAAATATAGAAAGACCTTCAGAGGAAGATTGAAATGAAAAGCTGTTAGATGATCTACAATAGCATTTGGTGATTATGCCATAAAAGCTACTACTAGATGATTTATCACTTCAAGACAAATCGAATCTGCAAGAAGAGCTATGGTTAGATTTATAAAAAGATGAGGTAAAATTTGGATAAGAATTTTTCCTGATAAAGCTTATACAGCTAAACCATTAGAAGTTCCAATGGGTTGAGGTAAATGATCTGTAGAAATGTATAGAGCCCCTGTAAAACCTGGTAGAGTGTTATTTGAAATAACATGAGTCGCACCAGAAGTTGCTAGGGAAGCTTTTAGACTTGCTTCTTACAAATTACCTGTAAAAACTAAAATAATAGTTGATTAATCATTTTAAAATGAAAGAAATAAAAGATTTAAAACTACAAACTTTAGAGAAACTTAATTGATTAAATGAAAAAGATTTAAGAAATGAGTTATCTAGAACATCAAAAGAGTTATTTACTCTTAAGATGAAAAAAGAGTTAGGTGAGTTAAAACAAACACATTTAATTAAAGCAGTTAGAAGATATATAGCTCAAGTTAAAACTGTAGCTTCTTCTAAATGATTTAATATAGGTTAATTATTTTTAATTAAACAAAGTTTATGAGAACTAAAAAAGGTATTGTTACAAGTGTAGCAATGGATAAAACAATTGTTGTATCTGTACATACATATAAAAGTGATTCTAAATATAAGAAAAGATATAGAGTTACTAAAAAATTCTATGCACATGATGAGAACAATTCTTGTTCAGAAGGTGAACAAGTTGTTATAAAAGAAACTAGACCTACATCTAAATTAAAAAGATGGGAATTAGTTGAAAAAATATAGTTAATTTTAACTTTTAAGAAAAGTATTCTATGATACAAACGGAATCAAGATTAGTAGTAACTGATAACTCTTGAGCTAAAGAGGTATTATGTATTAAAGTACTTTGAGGTTCACACAGAAGATATGCTTCTATTTGAGACGTTATAGTTTGTACTGTTAAAAAAGCTGCTCCAGATGGTGCTGTTAAAAAGAAAAAAGTAGTAAAAGCTGTAATTGTTAGAACTTCAAAAGAAGTTAGAAGAAAAGATGGTTCATATTTAAGATTTGATGATAACGCTTGTGTTATCATTGATGAAGGAAATAATCCAAAATGAACTCGTATCTTTGGACCAGTTGCTAGAGAATTAAGAGCTAAAGGTTTTCAAAAAATCGTGAGTTTAGCTCCAGAAGTTTTATAATTATAAAATAAAAAATTATGAAAATTAGAACTTGAGATAAAGTTATAGTAATGTCTGGTAAAGAAAAAGATAGAGGTCAAGAGGCTGAAGTTTTAAAAGTATTTACTGATACTAACAAAATAATTGTTAAATGAGTAAATGTTGTTACTAGACACATTAAAAAACAATGAACAAATCCAGGTCAAATTGTAAAAATGGAAAAAGCTATTGATGCTTCAAGTGTAATGCTTGTTTGTCCATTTACAAGTAAACCAACAAGAGTTTGATTTGTAAAAATTGAAGAGAAAGGAAAAATAAAGAAATTTAGATTCTCTAAAAAAGCCCTAAAAGAAAACGGGTGAGAAGCTAAAAAATTTATTATTAAATAATTTACTTATATTATAAATAATAAAAATGCTTAAGGAAAAATATACTAAAGAAATTGTTCCTGCTTTAAAAGAAAAATTAGAATTATCTAATGTAATGGATGTTCCAAAATTAGAAAAAGTTGTTCTAAACATGTGAATCTGAACATATATTAGATCAGGTAATAAAGATTTTTCTTCTCTACAAGAACATTTGACTTTAATTGCAGGTCAAGCTTGTACTGTTAGATATGCTAAAAAAGCAGTTTCTAACTTTAAATTAAGAGCTTGAATGCCAGTATGATTAACTGTTACTTTAAGAGGAGATGCTATGTATAATTTCTTAGAAAAATTAATTCATGTTGTATTACCTAGGGTAAGAGATTTTAGATGAATTAATAAAAAAGGTTTTGATAACCAAGGAAATTATAATTTCTGAGTTAAAGAACATTCTATATTTTTAGAAGTTCCACAAAATGATATTGTTAAAAATCATTGATTACAAATTACTGTAAAAACAACTGCTAAAAGTAAAGAAGCAGGAAAGGAACTATTAACAGAGATGTGATTTCCTTTTTCTAAATAATTAGAAAAAGATATCCTTTTTAAAAAAAGTTTACTTTATAAAAAAATATAAGATGGCTAGAAAGTCAAAGATTGCCAAAGCAAATAGATTGAAAAAAATCTTTTTACAAGCTATTACAGATTGAAGAAAACCTAAAGAGGCTACAAAAGTTTTCAACTGTTGTAGTATATGTGGTAGAACTAGATGATATCTAGGTAAATTCGATATTTGTAGAATTTGCTTTAGAGAAAAAGCTAATGCTTGAGAATTACCAGGTGTTAGAAAATCTAGTTGGTAAGAAAAATAGTTTAAATAAATTTAGTTTATTAATTTTATTGTTATGATAATAGATCCAATCGGAGATTTATTAACAAGAATTAGAAATGCATATACAGCTAGAATAATAGAAGTTAAAGCTCCTTATTCTAAATTAAAAGCTGATATCGCAAAAATTCTTAAGAAAAATAAATATATTACTGATTTTGAAATCGTTGATGAATGAGGTAATAAAAAGTCTATAAAACTTACTCTAAACAATGTAAGAACAACTAAATATGTTCCAAACCTTGTTAGAATAAGTAAGCCAGGACAAAGAATTTATGTTCAGGCTAAAGACATAAGAAAATCTAGAAACGGACAAGGTATTTATATCGTTTCAACTCCAAAAGGAGTTATTACATGATATGAAGCTAGAAGTTTAAATGTTGGTGGGGAATTACTTTGCGAAGTATACTAATCCACTTTATTATAAACGAGAAATGGTTTTTAAGACCATTGTTCCGATTTATATTTAATAACTACAAGAAAAATGTCAAGAATTGGTAAGTTACCTGTTGAATTATCAGATAAAGTTGAAGCAACTATAGCTGGTAATAATATAAAAGTTAAATGACCACTTGGAGAACTTTCTTTTGATTACTCAGACAAAGTTGAAGTAGTTAAAGAAGAAAATTCTATTATAGTTAAACCAGTTAATGATTCAGCTAAAGCTTTATGGGGTACAACTAGATCTATAATTAATAACTTAGTTATAGGTGTATCTGAAGGTTTTAAAAAGAGTTTAGAAATCAACGGTGTTGGTTATAAATTTGAAGTTGCTGGTGATAAACTAGTACTAAGTATTGGTTATTCTCACAAAGTTGAAATGCAAACACCTGCTGGTGTAAAAGTAGCTTTAGATGATAAAGCTAAAAATATATTACATATTACAGGTACTGATAAACAATTAGTTTGAGAATTTGCATCTAAAGTTAGAGCTAAGAAAAAACCTGAACCATATAAAGGTAAAGGTATTAAATATGTTGGAGAACATATTAAGAGAAAAGCTGGTAAAACTGGTGCAAAATAAAAAATTTAACTTTTAATATATAAAAAATGTTACAAAAAACATTAAAAAGATTAAGAAGAAAAAATAGAATCAGATCTAAAATAAGTTGAACTACAACTAAACCTCGTTTAGCAGTATTTAGAAGTAATACTAATATTTATGCTCAACTTATAGATGATACTGAAGGAAAAACTCTTACATCTTTTTCAGATTTAAAATTAAAAAAATCTGGAACTAAAACACAGATGGCTACACAAGTAGGAACTGAGCTAGCAAAAAAAGTATTAGAATTAAAAATAAATGAAATTGTTTTTGATAGAGGTTGATTTGCTTATCATGGTAGAGTAAAAGCTTTAGCTGAAGCTCTAAGAGCATGAGGACTTAAATTTTAATTAATTAATTACTATAAATATGGCTTTTTCTGGAAAGAATAATAGAAAATGAAAGTTCAATGAACCAAGAAAAGAGTTTAAAGAAGAACTTCTTGCTATTGATAGAGTAACGAGAGTTACTTCATGAGGTAGACAACTTAGATTTAGAGCTGTGATGGTTATCTGAGATGGAAAATGAAGAGTTGGTTTATGAACTTGAAAATCATGGGAAGTAGTAGATGCAATAGCTAAGGCTGTCGCTAATGCTAAGAAAAATCTAACAAATGTTAGAATAGAAAATGGTAGTGTTCCTTATAATCTTGAAGCAAAATATAAAGCTGCAAAGATTATGGTTCATCCAGCTTCAGAAGGTACATGAATTATTGCTGGTGGTGCTGCCAGAAAAGTATTAACTGTTGCTTGATATAAAAATATACTTGCTAAAAGATATGGTTCATCTAACCTTATTAATAATGCAAGAGCTACAATTAAAGCATTATCATCTTTTAAAAAATAATAAATAATATTTTATGTTATCTTTAATAAATATAAAACCTAACGCATGATCTAGAAAAACTTCTAAAAGATTAGGTAGAGGTAATGGTTCAGGTAAATGAACTTACTGTGGTAGAGGATGTAAAGGTCAAAATTCAAGATCTGGTGGTTGAGTAGCTGCTTGGTTTGAATGAGGACAAACTCCTTTATTTAGAAGAATGCCTAAATTAAAAGGTTTTTCTAATGCAAAATTTACAACTGAATATAATGTAATTAACCTTTCTGATTTAGCTATATTAGCTGAAAAAGGGGTAACTACTATTAATAAAGAAGTTTTACTTGAAAATAAAGTCGTTAGAAGAAAATCTTTACCTATTAAATTATTAGGTAAAGGTGAGTTAACTTATAAAGTAGAAGTTAGCGTAGATAAAGCTTCAGCTTCTGCTAAAGAGGCTATCGAAAAAGCTTGAGGAAAACTTGAAACTAAATAATTTGAATAATCCTTGCTTTTAAGTTTGGATTTTTCTTTTTTTTATGTATATTATACACAATCTTACTTTGTGGTTATCAAGTTGAGATGAATTTATTTAATTTGTAAATATTTATTATATGTTTAGTAGTATAAAATCTATATACCAAAATAAGAGTATTAGAACTAAAATTATAGCTACTCTTGCTTTAGTTTTAGTATATAAAGTTATGTCTGTTATTCCTGTTTATTGAGTTGATACTTCAAAATTATCAGCTATTATGGAAGCAAACAAATGATTATCTTTTTTTAGTGCACTGATGTGATGAGGGTTATCTAATTTTTCTATCATATTGATGTGACTAGCTCCTTACATTAATGCAATGATCATTATTCAATTACTTTGAGTAATTGTTCCAAAAATTTGAGACTTGCAAAAAGAGTGAGAAGCATGACAAAAAAAGATTACAAAGTACACTAGATGGTTAACTCTACCTTTAGCTTTTGTTCAATCTTATTGAATGATAGTATTACTTAATACTTTAGCTTCAGGTACAATTATTGATTTATCAGATACAAAAACAGTATTAACAGCGATGACTATCGTAACATCAGGTACAATCTTTCTGATGTGGTTAGGTGAAGTTATGACTGAAAAAGGTATTTGAAATGGTATTTCTATAATAATTACAGCTTGAGTTTTAGCTGCGGTACCATGAGTTATTATAGGTCACATAAATGCTGCGGATTATCCACTATTTGTAGGACTTATAATTGCTACCTTAATAATAATCTATATTATTATTAAGTTTACAGAATGAAATAGAAGAATTCCGATAATTTACACTAGAACTGGTAGAGAGGAAAAATCATATTTTCCTATTAGAGTTAATCAAGCTTGAATGATCCCAATTATCTTTGCAGTTTCTTTAGTTACATTCCCAGCTATTATTGGTCAAATACTAGTAGGGTCATGAAGTACAGAAACATCATCAGCAGTTGGTACATTCTTATTAGAATACTTTAGTATGACTAATCCATCTTGGTTATTTATAGCAGTATATTTCTTACTTGTATTAGGTTTTGCATTCTTTTATGTATCTATTACATTTAATACAGATAATGTTGCTGAAAGTATTCAAAAAAGAGGTTGATATATTCCTGGTATTAGACCTGGAGCTGAAACTTCAGAATACTTAACTAAGATATCTGAACACTTAAATTTATTTGGAGGTTGATTCCTAGCATTAATTGCTGTACTTCCATACATAATGTCAAAATTTATGTGACAATCAGTTGATTTTATTATATCAGGTGCCTGACTAATAATTATTGTTTCAGTTATTCTTGATGTAGTAAGAAAAATAAATACTGAATTACAAATGCAAGATTACAGTAAATATCAATAAAAAAAAGAACTTTTTAAAGAGTTCTTTTTTTTATTTTATATAATCTACAAACAATTTACCATTTATATGATCAAGTTCATGTTGTACTATTCTTGCTTGAAGTCATTCTAAAATAAGAGTTTTTTTATTCTTTTTTTCATCCATGTAGCTTAGTTTTATCATAGAAGGTCTTTCTACCTTTCCTTTAATACCAGGGAGAGATAAACATCATTCTTCTTCTATATCTTTTTCAGTTCAGTATTCTAGAATTTCAGCATTTATAAGCATAATAGTTTTAAAGCTTTCATCATCCCAGTCTTTTAATAGACTTACAACAACAAGGCTTATAGATTCTCATATTTGAGGAGCAGCTAATCATACTCAACCATTTTCAGGATCTTTTATGTACTTAATCATTTTCTTTCAAAGTTTTACAGCTTCGTTATAATTTCTATCTGTAACCTTATTAGCAACTTTTCTCAAAATCGGATTATTTTCTCAAGTTTCTATTTTAAACATAATCTATTTATTATTTTTTATTGCTTGTATTATATTTATAAAATATAAAAAAGCTAATTTTTTCATAACTCAATCCTGAATCCTTTCTCTTACTTAAGAGAAAGGGGTTGCAATTTTCCCCTCTCTTAAGTAAGAGAGGGGTTAGGGGTGAGTTATGTCAATATAACCAAATCTCACTTATCATCTACATCTAGTGTAATATTATCTCAAGGATTTATTTCAGAAGAGAGTAGTTTTATAGATAGGGGATTATTTATAATATTTGTGATAGCTCTTTTTAAAGGTCTAGCACCAAAATCTTTGTCATATCAAGTTTTTGCTATGTAGTTTTTTAATTTGTCAGAAAACTCTGCTTTTATTCATTTAGTTTTTAGTAGTTTTTCTACATTTTTAAGTAGTATATCAATAATTCAGATTATTACATTATTATCCAAATCATTAAATTTTATTATATCATCTATTCTATTTAAAAATTCAGGTCTAAAAAAGTCTTTTAAGTTATCCTCAATTATATTTGATGTCATAATTATTATAGTATTTTTGAAATCTACAGTTCTTCATTTACTATCAGTAAGTCTACCATCATCAAGTACTTGAAGTAGAGTATTAAAAACATCTCTGTGAGCTTTTTCTACTTCATCAAAAAGTATTACACTATAAGGTTTTCTTCTAACAGCTTCTGTTAATTGTCATCATTCTTCATGTCATATATAACCAGGAGGTGATCAAATAAGTCTAGATACAGCATGTTTTTCCATATACTCACTCATATCTATTCTTATAAAGGCATTTTTATCGTTAAACATTATATTTGTTAATGCTTTAGACATTTCTGTTTTACCTACTCATGTAGGACCTAGGAATAGAAAACTTCATAAAGGTTTATCAACTTCATTTAATCATACTCTAGCTCTTCTTATAGCATTTGATACAGCTTTTATAGCATTATCTTGTCAGATAACTTGTTTTTTTAATTCTTTTTCTAAATTAAGTAATTTTTCTTTTTCTGTTTCAAGTAATTTTGTTGCTGGTATACCTGTCCATTTAGATATTATTTCAGCAATATCTTCTTCACTTACCTTATCTCTTAAAAAGCTTTGTCAGTCTTTATGTAAGGAATTTAACTTATTTCATATATTTTCAAGATCTTTTTCTTTTTTTGGGATTTCTCCATATCTTATTCTAGCTACCTCTCACAAGTTTCACTCTCTTTCAAATCTGTTAGCTTCAATCTTTAAGTTTTCTATATCATCTCTTATTTTTTTAGATTCGTCTATTATTTCTTTTTCTTTTTTCCAAGCAGAATTTATAATATCAACTTCTTGTTTTTTCTCTTTAATTTTTTGTTCTATTTTTTCTATTTTTTCTTTTTCTGCTTTTTCAGTTTTTTTAGCTTCTAGTTCTATTTCTAATGTTCTTAATTCTTTTTCAAGTACTTCTAACTCCATAGGTTTAGATATAGATTTCATTTTAACAGAGGATAGGGCTTCATCTATTAAATCTATTGCTTTATCTGGAAGTTGTCTATCAGGAATAAATTTTGTAGCTAATTCTACAGCTGATTCTATTGCTTTATCTGTTATCTTTAAACCATGGTGAGCTTCATATTTATCTTTGATTCATCTTAAAATAGCAAGAGTTTCAGTTGTGCTAGGTTCATCAACACTTACTTTTGCAAATCTTCTTTCTAAAGCAGAGTCTTTTTCTATATATTTTCTGTATTCATTAATAGTTGTTGCTCATATAAGTTTAAGAGCTCACCTGGCTAGGGATGGTTTTAATAAGTTTCAGGCATCTGCTTGTCACTCCATAGCTCAGGCTCAAACAATAGTATGTATTTCATCTATAAATAATATAATTTCTCAAGATGATTTTTCTACTTGTTTTATTACAGCTTTTAATCTTTCTTCAAACTCTCATCTATACATAGCTCAAGCAATTAATGCTCACATATCTAGAGTTACAATTTTTTTGTTTATTAGGTTCTCAGGGACTTCTTTGTTAACTATTTTTAAAGCTATTCATTCTATGATAGCTGTTTTACCAACTCAAGGTTCTCAAACTAGTACAGGATTGTTTTTGCTTCTTCTTGATAGTATTTGTAAGGTTCTTCTTATTTCTTCCTCTCTACCTATAACAGGATCAATTTTTCATTTTTTAGCTAATTCTACTAAATCTATACCATATTTTTCCAATGGGTTAGTATTTGCATCTGTATTATTAATAGGATTATTCGTATTCATAAAAATAATAATAAAAAAATAAATTAGCACACAAGTATTATATGTGCTAATTTATTAAAGTCAAAACTTTTTTATTTCATATTGTCTTCATGTATACTATTTGCAGCTAAACATCATTCAGCGGCAGACATTATAGTTTGTTTAAATTTATTTGAATTAGTTGTTACATCTCAAGCGGCATAAAGTCATTTTACAGAAGTTTCTTGTCTAGTATCTACTATTAAACATCATTCATTATCTTTATCTGGGTTTAGGGAGTCAACTACATTTGTATTTGGTATTGTTCAGACTGCAACAAAGATTCAATCAGCTTTTAGAGTTTTTCCTGATTTTAATGTTACTCAGGTCATTCACATTACATCTCAAGTTATTTCTTCTACTTCTTCATTTAGTACAAGTTCTATATTGTCTTTTTCTTTCATTTTTTCAACCCAAGAGTCTTCAGCCCTAAAACTATCTCTTCTGTGTACTAGATATACTTTATTACAGATATCAGAGAGATACAAAGCTTCTGTTACAGCTGTATTTCATCCTCAAACCATTATTATATCTCTTGATTTAAAAAACATTCAGTCACAAGTAGCACAGTAACTTACTCATCTTCCCATAAATTCTTTTTCTCATTTTGCTCATAGGTGTCTATGATTATTTCATGTTGCTACTATTACATATTTTGATTTAAATTCTTTTCAACTAGATGTTTTTACATGGAAGTGTTTTTTATGTTTATTTACTTCAGTTACTAATTCATTTAGTATTTCTGATCCTGTAGATTCAGCATGATCTTTGAAATTGTCCATTATTTCTTTTCATGGTGCTGAGATTGTTCAAGGATAGTTTTCTACTTTGTGAGAAGTAGCTAATGCTCAACCAGGTTGAGCTCATATTATCAGGTTTTTTAGTTTATATCTACTGGCATACATTCAAGCAGGGTATCATGCAGATCATGCTCATATTATTATTACATCATAGTCTATATTTTCCATATTTGTGTGTTAGTTATAAATATATTTTACTATATTATTTTTTTTATTTACTTTGTAAAGAAAAAGAAAATAAAATTTGATATTTTAATAAATACAATTATATTAATTAAGTATTAAAATATAACATAAAATACCATGAAAAAATTACATAACAAAGGTTTTACCTTAGTGGAATTAATAGTTGTGATAAGTATCCTGATTATCTTAGGAACTATCGCATTTATAAGTATGCAAAACTAGACAAAGACATCAA
>CAYFMG010000022.1:0-16314 GCA_964344155.1 uncultured Candidatus Peribacteria bacterium
GATGAGGACGGGCTACAAATGAGTCATGACAAAATTATATAGCATATAATTTCCATTCAGTACCAGGATATAGTAAAGTATGAAGTTATGTAGGTAATAATACTAATAATTGACCATTTATATATACAGGATTTAAACCAAAATATCTTATGGTTAAAGCTATAAGTGTATCTGGTCAACACTGGGTAGTAAAAGACTCTGCTAGAGACCCTTCAAATCCAGTAAGAAATTTTATAACTCCAAATATACCTAATGCAGAATGGGTTTGATATGATTCTACAGATATAGATTTTCTTTCTAATTGATTTAAAATTAGAGGTTGAGATGATTGAACTAATGGTGATGCCTCTGCAAATCAAACTTATGTTTACATAGCCTTTGCTGAAGCACCATTTAAATATGCTACAGCTAGGTAATAAAAAAATAAAACACAATAATTGTGTTTTATTTTTTTATTTTAAATTCTTTTTTAATAAAAAAGTCTTTGAATTTTTTAGGTCTAGATTATAACAATTGTAGTTTGAATAGTACTTAAGTATAAAACTAATTAAATCATTAGGAGTATTTGTTATTTCTAGTGATTCTATAGGGACTTTGAGTAGAGAATCAGTTTCGTGGAAAACTAGATCAGAATAATTAAAATCTCAGAAAATATTGAAATCATTAGTTCAACTTCACCAAATTCAGGTTGGATAATTAAGTCATGAATGAATAACTTCCAAAGTATTATCTCAACTAGTTAATACATCATCATCACTCTGACTAAAGTAAGAAAAAAAATCAGAAAACCTTTCAGTTGAGTTGTTAAATAACTTTAAATTAACATAATAATTTTGATTAGAAGAAAAAGAAGGAAGAATATTTTTTATTGTTATATCTGTATTAATAAAACTTTTAGACTGGTAAGTTGAAGTTTGTCATGTTCAAGATCATATACACCTGACAGGGTTTCATCAAACAAGAATCTCTTCAGTTGAAGTACAGCTAGGCTCACTATAAGAAGAATTGTAGTTTACAAAATGGTATTCAAGTGAATTATTATCTATATTTAAAAAATCAGCATTTTTAGATACATTTGAAAAAAGAATCTTTGATTTATCTGTTGGTCAGACTATAGGTTTTGGACTTTGGTCTTGATTAAAAAAACTTATTTTTATCTTGTTTATATTGTTATTGCTTATATTATCAATTACTAGATTTGGATTCAAATTTGTTTTTTTACTAGAGTATTTTAATATTTCTCAGTTTCAACTATTTGATATGTATAAAGCTTTATCAGTATTACTATATAGTAATCATGTAGGCTCATTTAATCAATCAGACTCATCAAGTAATAAGTTAATTTTTTTGGTAATAGTATTGTAATACAATACTCTATTGTTTAATGTATCTGAAATAAATAAAATATTTCAATCTAGGGCTAATCAAGTAGGGGAGTTTAAATATATCTCATCTCCATTTAAATTATCACTAAAAAAATCTCAGAAAACTCATTTTCATACAACAATATTTCAAGAACTATCTTTTACTACATGATTTTTTTGATAACTAGTATAAGATCAAACAGTAGCTGTTAATATACTTTCATAATCAGAAAATATATCTTCAGAATTTTCTTCAAAAGGAATAAAGTTTTTTATATAAATATGATTTGTAGTGCTATTTTCAGCATCTGTAGAACAATATATTTGATCTAATTCTTGAGTTCATATATAACTAAATCATCACTTAGAATAACTTAAGTCTTTTTTAAAAATTATTCATGAAGTTGTATTTGTTGGAGAAAAATTAGTTTTATTTAAAAGTCTGAAGTCAGAGTGAAGACTATTTGAAAAACTAATAAAATCATTAGTATTATCTATTGTTTTTTTACTATTTAATATATTTTGCATTCATCCACCAACAAATATACCAACAGATACCATAAGTATCATTGATATGCTTATTCAAACGATAAGTTCTATTAATGTGAATGCTTTTTTCATATTTATATTTTTAAGATCCACTTATCTACTGTATATTTTGCTAGTAGATTATTTTGTTTTATTAGGTTAATATCTTCTTCTATTTCGTCCAAATATTCTATCAAAATCATATTTTCTTTTGCATATATTATCAGATTATTTAAAAAATCAATGTATTCTTGTTTTTCTAATTTATTTCTAACAAAATATGAGATAATTTCAGTATTTTTATTTAAGTGATAGTTTTTGATTAAACTGTATAAAAAATCGTTTTTCTTATTTTTTTCTTGCCCTCAAAGGTTAATAGTATGTACTCTTGAAAGTATTGTATCAAGTATTCAGCTTTCTGAAGTACTTGTTAAAAATATTATATTTGTTTCATCAGGTTCTTCAAAAAATTTTAATAAACTATTTCAAGCAGAAATTGTAAATCTAGATATATTTTCTATTAAAAAAATTTGAAACTTATAAGGAGGTTTAGAATTAGAAAACTCAATAAATTCTTTTATATCTTTTATCTTTATCTTTTCTCAATTGTCTTCTAATGTATATAGATAACTTAGGGGAATATCAAACTCTTTTAATAGCTCTGATGCTAAGTTTTTAACTTCAGAGTTTCATATTTCAGAATTTTTAGACAAAAACAAAAAAGGAGGTTTTTTATCTCCTTTGTTTATTTTTCATATAATGTTATCTATGATATTATTTTTCATAACTATCTAGTGAATCAATAAATTCATCAAGTAAATCATTTACTTCTGTTTCTAATGCTTCTTCATCAGTATCAGCTCCAGTACCTGTTCCAGTAGTTCAAGTAGAAGTTTCTTCTATTTCTGATTTTATTATATTGTCTATTTCTTCTCAGATGTCTAAATCTATATCATCTTCTGTAGGTTCTTCAGTTTCTTTTATACCATCTTGGATAATAACAGGTTCATTATTTGTATTATCTATTTGACTATTTTCTTTATCTTTACTAGTTGTACAAGAGCTAAGTAAAACAACTAACGCTAAAACTACTATTTTTTTCATTCTTTTTTTATTTTAAATATATAAATACAAAAATATAATAATAATTTTTTTTTATAAATCAAATTGAAAATTGCGTATTTATGATATAAATTAAAATTAATATATCTATTTGCAAAAACTACTTTAGTATATATAATAAATAAAATTAGTTTAGATAAAAAAGAGAAAATATATGTTTATACATTTGCATAATCATTCACACTATTCAATACTTGAATGATTACCGAAACCAAAAGATTATGTGGCAAAAGCTAAAGAATTGGGAATGACTGCTGTAGCCTTGACTGATACAGCAAACCTTCATGGATGTCATGAGTTTTATAAAGAAGCAAAGTGAGCTTGAATTACACCAATACTAGGTACCGAAATATATGTAAAATCATCACTTGATCCAAATATAAATCACAAACTAGTACTTTTAGCAAAAAGTCTAAAAGGGTATAGAAATATCATAGCTTTAACTTCTCAAGCAAACCTAGAAAATACTTCATGACTTGCAAATATAGAGTTTGAAGATTTAAAAGATAATACAGATGATATAGTATGTCTATCTTGACCAATATCAGGAGAAATACCTTATTATATACTATCTTGAAAAACTGATGAAGAAATAGTGGCTAGAATAAAAGAGTATCAAGAATTATTTTGAGAAGAAAACTATTATTTGGAATTATTATATCATGAGGATATACCAAAACAAAAACTAGTTACAGATAAACTAATAGAAATAAACAAAAATTATAGTATACCTGTAGTAGCTGCAAATAACTGCTTTTACATAGATAGGGAAGATAAAAAAACTCAAGATGTAATCAAAGCTCTATGAACATGACATGAGCTAGAAAATCCAGATAGACCAACACTAGTAAATGGGGACTATTCATTTTTGGATACTCAAGATATGCAAACTATGTTTTGATTTTTACCAGAAGCTATAAAAAATACTGAAAAAATAGCCTCAATGGTAAATATAGAAATAGAAACAGGGGGAATACTGATTCCAACATTTGAATTGCCTGATGAACATCAAAAAATATTCAAAGAAGCTCTTGAGCTAGAAAAAGAAGAATACTATGTAGCCTCTTTCCCCTGAGAAGGGGAGAAAATTCAAGAGAGAGGTAAAAAACCAGAAGATCATATAAAAAAATTAACATCAGATGAATGGTATCTTAGATATCTATCTTTTGCATGACTTAATTGGAGATACAAAGAAACAATTCCAAGAGAAATAATATTTAAACTTGTACAAAAATTAGATAGACCAAGTCTTGATAAAAAACTAACAGAAACAACACCAGAAGAATTAAAAGAACTATCTTTAACTTATTATTCAGATGAAAAAAAGGAAATTTTAAAAGATTTCTCTCAAGATATTCAGGATAAAATAGAAAGACTAGAGTATGAACTAGTAGTAGTACATGAAATGTGATTTGATGCATACTTTTTGATAGTAGCAGATTATATAAACTGGGCAAGAGACAATGATATCCCAGTATGACCAGGTAGGTGATCAGCAGCTTGATCTTTAATGGCATTTTTATCATGAATAACTGATATAGACCCCCTTCCATATAGCTTGCTTTTTGAAAGATTTTTGAATCCAGCCAGAGTATCGATGCCAGATATCGATACAGATTTTGCCGATACAGAAAGAGATAGAGTAATAAAATACTGTAGTGAAAAATATTGATCAGACAAGGTAGTAAATATTTGTACTTTTGGTACTTTTGCAGCAAGAGCTGCTGTAAAAGATGTATGAAGAGTTTATGGAATACCATTTGCTGAAATGAATGATTTAGCAAAATTAATTCCAGAAAAACCTGGTACAAAACTAGCTAAGGCACTAGAAGAATCAGTAGAGTTTAATGATGCATATAACAATAATCCAAAATATAAAGAAATAATAGATAATGCACTTAAAATAGAGTGAAATGTTAGACAATTATGAGTACATGCTTGTGCAGTTATCATTGCGCCAGAATCAATGACTCAGTTTACAGCTCTTCAACATCCACCAAAAGATCCAGAAGCAGTTGTTACTCAATATTCAGCCTACCCTCTAGAGGATTTAGGTCTTTTAAAGATGGACTTCTTATGACTTAGAAACTTAACTGTTATTAAAAGAGCACAAAAAATTATAAAAGCAAACAAAGGGGATGAAGTAGATATACTATGAGTAGATTTAAATGATCAGAAAGTATTTGATATATTTGCTGCCTGAGATACTACATGAGTATTCCAGTTTGAATCTGATGGTATGAGAAAGTATTTAAAAGATCTAGCTCCAGATAGTTTTGAGGACCTGATAGCAATGGTATCACTATATAGACCATGACCACTTGCTTATATCCCAACATATATTGATGTAAAATATGGTAGAAAAGAATTAAAATACCTAACAGATGAATTGATAGCAAAACTACAAGATGCAGGATACCCAGATGAAGAAATACAAGAGGAATGAAAAAAACTAGATGAAGATCTAGCAAAAATACTTGATGTATCATATTGAATTGCTGTTTACCAAGAACAACTGATGTTTATAGTTCAGTATATGGCATGATTTTCACTTTGAGAAGCAGATCTTCTTAGAAGATGAGTTTGAAAGAAAAAGCTTGATGTAGTAGAGGCATTGAAAAAAGAATTTATAGAAAAATGAAAAAATTATAGACAATATAAACCAGAAACAACAGACTACATATATACAGAAATGATAATGCCAGCTGCCAATTATTCATTTAATAAATCTCATGCTGCTTGTTATGCTTTTATTGCATATCAGACAGCTTATCTAAAAGCATATTATCCTACAGAATTTCTAACTTCTCTTATGGTATCAGATGAAGAAAGTATGGATAGGGTAGTACTTGAGGTAGGTGAGTGTGAAACAAAAGGTATATCAGTATTACCAGCAAGTGTAAACGCTTCACTAAAACACTTTACATATATAGATGATGAAAATATAAGATTTTGATTAAAGGCAATTAAGTGAATATGAGATTGACCTATTGATAGAATTATTGAAGCCAGGGAAGAAGCTGGAGGTAGGTTTGATTCACTAGAACAGTTTATTGAAGTATGTTGAAAAGAGGTAATAAATAAAAAATCACTAGAAGCTTTGATTATGTCATGAGCTATGGATGATTTATGAGTAAGAAAACAAATGTTTGAGTCTATAGAGGATATGATAAGATTTTGTCGTAAAGATGAAAAGAAAAAAGAAACTAGTCAGATAGGTCTTTTTGATAATAGTGATGAATTTGAAGATAAACTAGAATTAAAAGAAACAGGAGAATTTAGTTATGAGGAACTATTAAGATGAGAAAAAGAAATGATAGGTTTTGCTGTATCATGACATGCTCTTGATTGATTGAAAAGGTATTGTTTAAGAAGAAGTAATAATACCAAGAAGTTAAAAATGGAAATGAGTGAATTACTTGAATTAGATAAAAAAGAAAATCCAGAAAAATATGAAACCTCACCCCAACCCTCTCCTGCAGGAGAGGGAGAAAAGGGAGATGATAATAAGAAAAAAGAAAAGAAACCAAAAAAAGAAAGAAAAGAAGAGATAACACAAGCTGTTTGAGTTGTAGTTGATTTGAGAAAAATAATTACAAAAACAGGGAAACAAATGATGTTTTTAAAATGTGAATGATTTGATTATGATTTTGAGGTAGTTATATTTCCAAAAGATGTTGATAAGTTTAAAGATAAGTTAGATGTTGATAAGATAGTAATAGTAAATGGGGCACTAGGAATCAATTTTGAATATAATAGAAAATCAATACAGGCTCGTGATATAAAAGTAGCTACTATTTCAATGGTTCGTGAACAAGCAAGAGATTTATGATTATTTGATAATTCAAAGAGATATGTAAATAAGAGTTTAAACGAAGCTGATGAGAAAAATGAAAATAACCCACCCCTAACCCCTCCCTCAAATCAGGGAGGGGAACAAGAAGAATGTTCAGTAATTTCTGAAAATTTTGAAAAAAAACTCGAAGAAAAAATAGAAGAAAATAAGGCTCTAGATAAAGAACAAGTAATGGATGAAAAATACATCATAAAAATTCCAGAAAATGCAGTTAAGCAAGATTTAGTTGATCTAAAAGTTTACATGCAAACTCTAAAACCTTGATTTATAAAAGTATACATAAATCTTAGATGACAAGAGATAGATACAAAGATAAGTTTATTTGAGTTGGAGGATTTGAAAGCTTGGGAGAGAGAGAAGTGGGGATAAAAAAATAAAAGAAACTTGATTTTATATCTAAAATATTATAATATATATGTATAATATTATAATTTATATCTAAAATATTATGAAAAAAAATATATCAATATCAGCTGATAAAGAGTTAATAGACTCTTTTACTGATTTGGCTCATGAGTTCTGAACAAATAGAACTAATCTTTTGAGTATGATGATGACAGAAGTTGTTAAGTCTAGAGAAGTTAATTTTAAAAGAAATTATTTGGAAGTAGAATATGAACCATTTTCTGAAGAAGAAAATGAATCTTTAATGTGTAAATCAGGAAATATAGTTTCAAATATTTTTACTACTTTAGATAAACAATTATGAAAATAATTATATCAAAAACATTTAATAAAAAGTATTTATCTAAACTATATAAGTATTTTTCTTTAGAAGAGTTTGTAAATAAATTAAAAAATAAACAAAATAATATTTGTTTAAAATATCCACATTTTAAGATAAAAATAAAAATTTGATTAGTTGAATTTAGAGGAGTAATACTTATAAAAGATAATAGTTATATTATACCAATTATACTTTGTCCTAAGAAAGATAAAAATTGTTGAGAAAATATTATTTGGAGTAAGTATGAGGATAGGGTAGTTAGTATTCAAAAAAAGATATTTGAGGATATTGAAAATTGAGATTATGAAGTGTATTAAAAAAATAAAACCAGATTTAATCTGGTTTTATTTTTTAATTTGACAAAAAACTATAAAATTAATATAATTATACAAATATTATACAATAATTATACAGATATGAATTTTACAACAACAACTGAGATAGCTAGAAAAGGGAGTAAGATATTTGAAATATATGATGAGGCTATAGTTTTAAATAATAATAAAAATATAGGTCTTATTTTATGATGAGAATTAGCTAATGCTTTGATTGATAGTGGGATATTATTTGAATTAAAAAGACAGTTAGCTAGAAAAAATACTATAGAATATGAAGCTTTTTCTGAAAAAGAAAATAATATGTTAATGGAAAAAGGATGAGAAACATATAACTCTATTTGTAGTTTATTAAAAAATATATAATGAAAATTATTATAACAAAAACTTTTAATAAAAAGTATTTAAATAAACTTTCTAAGTATTTTACCATTAATGATTTTTTAAAACAGTTAAATAAAAATAACAATATTTTATTAAAAAATCCATTTTATAAAGTAAAATTAAATCTTAATTTAGTAGATTTTAGATGAGTTATATTATTAGTTGAAAAAAATAAAATAGTACCACTTATTTTGTGTTTGAAAAAAGATAAAAATTGTTGAGAAAATATTATTTTAGAGAAATATTATAAAGATATTTTATTTTCTCAAGAAAAAGCATTAGAGGATTTAAATAATTGAGATTATGAAGTGTATTAAAAAAATAAAACCAGATTAAATCTGGTTTTATTTTTGTTCTTTTCAAAGGACTAAAGCCCTCTGTTAATCAACTGTTTGTTAACGGTGAGCTTTAGCTTACCGACTTATGGGACAGCTTTTGGAGAGGCTGGATTTTTTAAGTTTTCCATCATTTCATCAATATCTTTTCAGTACCAGTGAGTAGCAGTATCAGATCAAATAATATCCCATTGTTTTAATGCATGTGTTAAATTGTTTATTTCAATTAGTGTATCTCTAGTTTTTGATTCATGTAAAAATGGTATTTTTCATTTGTTTTTTAGAGATTTCAAAACTTCTATATTATATGAATTAAGTTTTATTAAATCAGACCAGTACAGTATAGATTTTAACTCTTTTATGGTAGTAAATAGTTCTAAAAAATAGCTATTAAGTTTTGCTAAAGCTTCTTGTTTATTTTTTCTTCACCAATCTTCAATAAAAGTAAATCTTTCAATTATTTGATCAATAACATCTTCTCTAAACTCTAAAGTTTCTTTTGTATCTTTTTCTAGTTGTTCAAGAATTAGATTTATAGAACTAGCTAAATCTAAAGTTTCATTTAAATAATTATCATCTTTTTTTGCTTCTACACTATTATTATCGTTTTCTTTTTCTGAAAAACCTATTTTTGTTTGGAGTTTTAGTAGGGAAGAGCTTAATTGTTTAGTATCAGATTCCTTGGCTATAAATAACTTTAGTTCTTCATTTATTTCAGAAAAAGTTTCATTAAAATCTCTTAAATCAATAATTCAGTTTTCATCATTTTCCTTTAAAAATAAAAACATTGTAGTATTTAAACTAAAAATTCTTTCTATTAATTCGTATTTTTCAGTATTTCATGAATTAAATTCATCTAATAGTAATAATAGTTTTGTATTAAAAGTTGAAAGTAAAGAAATGCTGCTTTTTTTTAGTAAAGTAGTTATTTTTTGTTCTACTTGTTTTATAAAATTTTCTTTGCTTTCAGAGTTATCTTCACATATTCTAATTAATGCATTTATATCTCTTTGTATACTATAACTTAACTCTAAACCGTTTATTATAAATTTATTTGGCGGTCTATCTAAGAGTTTTATGGTTCAATCTTTTATTCAATCAATAATATTTTTAGTAATATTATTTTTTTGAATAAGAAGTGACTCTCAAGCTCATTGTTTTAATATTTGCATAAATTTTTTTATAAAAAATAAGACTTAATGTAATAATAGGTAAAAATTACATTAAGTCAAATATTATATATAGTTAATACTAGAAAGGAATATCTTCGATTGATATTTCTTCTTCAGCTTTTGGTGATGTTTTCTGAACAGCTGGACTAGAGTTTGGAGTAGAACTAGTTTGAGAAGAAAAATCTCATTCTGCTCTAGAATCAAGCATTATCATATTTTCTCATACTATTTCAGTTTTATATCTTTTGCTTCAATCTTGAGCTTCCCAGCTTCTTGTTTGAATTCTTCATTCAAGAAAAACCTTACTTCACTTTTTTAAATATTCTCATGCAATCTCAGCTAATTTTCACCATAGAACCACGTTGTGAAACTCTACTTGTTCTTGTCTCATTCCACTAGAATCAGTCCAATTTCTATTTGTTGCAACAGAGAAACTAACCACATTTTGACCATTAGGAGTTTGTTTTAACTCTAAATCTTGAGTAATTCTACCTATAATTTGCGCTTTGTTTAAATCCATAATATTGTTTAGTTAAAATGGTAAAATATAAATGAAATATTAGTGTGGTAAGTACTAAATTTCGCTTTCTAGTATACATATATAAAAAAAAATGCAAATCTTTTTTGTTAAAAAAGTATATTTTGAGTATATTATATATATTAATATATATAAAAAAGTAAAAAATAATTGAAATTTTTATTTTTTTTAATATTCTACTACTAAATAATAAAAGTATTTTTTAAAAAAATTATGGTAACAAAAAAGGCATTTACATTAATAGAGGTTATGATAGCTATTGTAATAATGGTTGTTTTAACTATGATGTCTTATGCTCCTTATAATTATTATCAAAGTAAAGCTAAGTTAAAAATGTCTTCCAGGGAAGTATCACAACTTTTGTATGAATCTAGAAATATGGCTGTATCTTGAGCTGTATGAAATTGAAAAAATATATCTGTGTGAGTTTACTTTGATAGCTCTTTAGAGGAAAAAACAAAAATAAAGGTTTTTTCTTATCCTTATGATGTTTCTTTTTTGAACTTGCTTAATATAGAGTGATGAGATACTGAGCTTTTAAAAACACATATTTTAAAAAATGGAATACAACTAGATGATATAAGTGGAAAAGAAAATATGCTTTTTGTTTTTGATGCTATTAGCTGAAATGTTAAGTACTATACTTGGGAATCTTGAAATAAAACTGAAGTAATAAGTGATAATATATATATAAATATGTCTTATAAGTGATCTACATCTACTACACTAAAAAAGACTTTATCTTATTTTACTTCAACAAATATAATTGACTACTAAAAAATGAAATTAATAAATAAAAAAGCATTTTCTGTTGTAGAAATACTTATGTGAGTATTTATATTTTCCTTGTGAATGGTATGAATATATGCTACTATTTCTTCAACTCTAAACCTTAATGAGTATAATAAAAATTATATTATAGCTTCTAATTTAGCTCGTGAGCAATTAGAACTTGTTAGAAACATAAGAGATAGTAATTATCATAAATTACAAAAATATAATAAAATAGATCCTTCTACAACAGATTATACAAATATTTTTGAATATTCTACAAAATATATAATAGAAAATGATTATAGTAATACTGCAAGTTTTCCTATAAAAGTAGCTCCACTTGTATGATTATGAGAGCTATGTATGGATGAAAAAAATAGATATACACATGACTGTACAAATCAGAATAACAAAAAAACAAAGTTTTCTAAATACATAAGTATAGAAAAAGTAAGTTATAATGATTCTTGAACCAGGGAAGATATAGATGATGCTATTTTGATTAGATCTAAGGTTTTATGGAATATTGGTTGAGATCATGAATTTGAAGTAAAAACTATTTTAACAGATTGGAAAAGATTATAGAATAATTAATATATAATGAAAAAACATATAAAAATAATCCAGGCTTTTACTTTGGTAGAAATTTTAGTTTCTATTACTATTTTTTCTATTATTTTAATTTCTGTTACAGCTACTTATATATCAAGTTCAAATATAACTTTGAAATCAGATATTAATAGAATAATGCAAGAAAACCTAAAAAATGTATCAAATACTATATCTGAAGATATAATAGCTAATTGAATATCAGGAGTATCTTTTGGGAGTATAGATGATTGTGATTTTTCTTTATGATCAAATTTGTATAAATATGGAGATAAATTGTGTACAAAATCTTGAAATCATTATTATTTAGCAAAGAAAAACCCTGTAAATTGAGATTTTGTTAGGGTTGAGAACTCAGAGTGTAGCAATCTTGATGATCATTGTTTTATAGTAAAGGCAATAGATAAACCTTTAACAAATAGTTATGTATCAGTAAAAGAGTTAAATTTTTATTTATCAAAAGATTATATTCCAAAAGTAACGATGAATATAGTACTGCATCCATCTACGAATAAGTGAGTTCGTTTAGATTTGATAAAATCAAGCAATATAACTTTTCAAACAACTATAACAGAGAGACCTTTTTAATAAAAGAAATATGAAAAATATAAATAAACATTCTTGATACTCTATTATAATAATTTTACTTATTATTTGATTCTTACTTATATTAACAGTAGGAGTATTTAGTCTTGTCTTAAAGGAATTAAAATGAAATAATGCTATGTGAGATTATATAAAAGCTTATGCTTGAGCTGAAAGTGGGGGAGAGTTAGCTTTGTTGAAAATAAAAAAAGAGTGATACGCTTATTATGATAAAATAAATCATGATATAAATGATCGCTCATTAGTCTTATCAAGAAATCCTTTGGATGGAGGATATTTTAATAGAAATAAAGATGTACTATTATCATATGATATATGATCAAAGGTATGAGAGTATAATTGAGAACTAGAGCCTTTATCGTATGATATTATACCACTTTTTTATTTAGATGATACTTGAGAACACAAAGTTCTTGATATAGATTTCAGTGTTGTTTTTTGAAATGATTCTGATTTAAATTGGAATATTATATCAAAAAATAGTTGAATTTCTGGTACATGAGTAACTACAAATTGATTTAAAAAGACTTTAACAAATAATGGTTTTTCTTATGATAGGGAAGAAATAGATAGTTTTTTAGTTAATAATGAATCAAATTATTTAGTTTTGTTAAATACAGGTAATTTTCAGGCTATAAATTACAATATAAAATCAGTCAATGATAGTGAGTTTTTTACTAGTCCAAAAACAACTATTTTTAGTTCAGCTGAGGTGTGAAACTACAAGCAAAACTTGAAAATAGACCTAAATAATACAGAATTTTTAAACATGTTAAAATACTCTATATATAGTAATTAAAAAATGGCTTAAATAAGCCATTTTTTAATACCTTTAAAAATACAATTTTTTGGAATATTTTTTAATAAAACCCCTTATTTAAAGTAAAAAAGTAAAAAAAAATTTGCATATTCTAAAAAAACTGCTAGTATGTATTTGTTTTTATATTTATAAATAATTTTTATTATGAAAAAACAAGATTTTATTAGAGCTGTTGCTGCTGATGCAGGATTAAGCCAAGATGCTGTTTCTAAAGCATTATCGTCTATGATAGACGTTGTTACTTGAGAATTAAAATCAGGTGGTGAAGTTAATATTACTGGTTTCGGTGCATTTAAAGTATCTTCTAGAGCTGCTAGAAATGGTGTTAACCCAAGAACTGGTGAATCTATTAGAATAGAAGCTATGAATTCTCCTGTTTTCAGAGCTGGTAAAACTTTAAAAGAAGCTGTTAGATAATTCTTGTTATCACAAGCTTAAAAAAAACACTTAAATTTTTAAGTGTTTTTTTTTGATTTTTAAATTAATAAATGATATAATTTTAAAAAAGAATTATAATATTATTTTATATGTTTAGTTTAAATATAGATAATCTGGATAAGACTTTTGATAAAAGTGGCTTTATATCTGAACAAATGGAGGATAAAAATATAGATATAGAGTTTATTTGATGTTCTTGTTTTTCTAATGCTCAGACTATTAGAATTTTTGTTGAGTTAATATTTACACTTTTATGATTTGATAAAAGAGATGTATCTAAATTTATACTTGTTATAGATGAGTTATTTAATAATGCGGTTGAGTATTGAACTAAAGAGGGAGATGATAATAAGATTAGAATTAAGTCTATTAATACTAAAGATAATTTAGAGATTATTATAGAAGTTGAGGATAGGTGAAATTGAAAAAAACATAAAACAGCTTTAGAAATGGAGACTCTTAGAGCTCATAGATTAAAGCGTTGATATGGTAATCATGATTCTATTAGATGAAGGGGATTATTTATGATAGCAGTAAAGACTGTTGATAGGGTATATTTCAAAGATACTTCAGAAGGGGGGCTTATTGTTTGACTTAGAAAAAAAATAAAAAAAGAAACAAATAACTAATATTTGTTTCTTTTTATTTATATATATCTTTAAGGTTTTGTTTACATTGAAATTCTTCTTCAGTTAAACAGTAAAATATTTTACCTTTTATTCTTAGATCTATATATACAATTGTTCCATTATTTATATCTAATTGTTCTTTGTGAAATATAACTATTTTTTCTATTTGTTCTTTTATATTTCAGTTTAAGTTAAATATTATTATTGTATTTTTTCATGTTGTTATATGTAATTCTCTTTCAGTAGAGTAATATTTTAATTCTTTTATTTTTAGATCTACTATATTTTTAGTTATAGCTTCTTTTATATTAAAGATAATAGACAAGTATTTTTCATCTATATTTTTTTTATAATCTAGAAATTTATTTTTATTAAAAATATCTTTTATTACAAGTTCATCCAATTCTTTTGAATATGAGGAAGGTATTAGTGTTCAGTTTGTTGTTATTATAAATTTCTTATTATTTATAGTTGTATTAAATAGTCATTTATATGAGTTTACAACGATTCTTAGAGTGTTTGGTAGTATTATATTTGTTTGTATATTATTAATATTGTGTTGGTAGTTTTTCATAAGTTTTTCTATATTTTTTTTCTCAGCATTAAATATAGATTGTCATCTGTAATTTTCAACAGATTTATATGATATGATCATATTTGTAATATCATCTTGTTTAATTATTTCGATATTTTTTATTTTAAAAACTGGTCAAAAAACTATATATATACTTATTGATAGTAGTATTGTACATATCAGTATATAATAGTGACTTATATTATTTCAAAATATTTTTAGTTTTTCTAGTTGTTTGTTTTTTATAGTGAAACTTTTTCTTTTCTTTACAAAACGGGGAGTGTTTATTATATTTAAAGATTTTTTACTTTTTATAGTATTTCTCTTTGGTCTGTAAAAAAAACTTAGTTTTCTAGATATTAGTCGTTTAATGTATTTAATTTTTTTATGTATATTCATTTATTTTAAATTACTTTGTTAATTATATTACATACATTTTGTCATTTTTCTCAACTATCATCATATCTATATCTTATTCTAGGTAGTTTTCTTATATCCATAGCTTTGTTAAATCTAGCTTGTACTTCATTGTTGTGTTTTGCTAGAGTTTTTGTTAATATTTCTTGGTTTTTTAGTGAGCTTACATATATGTCTAAGTATGATAAATCACTACTTATTTTTACTCAAGTAACAGTTATTATTCAAAAAGTTTTTTCAGAATCTTCTAATCATTCAAATATATAATTTGTAACTAATTCTCTAGATACTCTTTCTAGTTTTTTTATTCTTTGTGTATTCATTATTTTAAATTGTATTTAAATATTTATTACTAATTAATATATAAATTAATTTAATTTTGACAAATAAAAGTTTATAAATATAATCCTTTCACTTTAAATAGGGAGTAATTCCTATTAATTTATACTTTAATTTCCACTTAGGGAGATAGAAACTATGATATACGCTATTAGAAATGAATGAGAAACTAATGAAAAACTTATTTTAAGATACAAAAAAATGTTTTTCCAATCAAGAATTACATCTAAAATTAGAAGTGAAAGATATGCTGTACAAAAACCATCTAAGAAAAAACTTAGAGAAAAAGCTATCGTTAGAGAACACTATAGAATGTTAAATAGTAAAGTATACTTTTAGTTAAAAATACTTGCAAATAGTAATAAAAACAATATATTAAAGTAGTATTACCTCCCCCCAACCCCCTCCTTACTAAGGAGGGGGAGAAAACCAGAGTAACTAAAGAAGGGGGTGGTCTAAATTTATTACATAATTAAAAAATTATGAAAAAATTACATAACAAAGGTTTTACCTTAGTGGAATTAATAGTTGTGATAAGTATCCTGATTATCTTGGGAACTATTGCATTTATAAGTATGCAAAACTACACAAAGACATCAAGAGACTCAGTAAGAATCTCAGATATGAGTAGAATGAAGACATGATTAGAACTGTTTCAAATAGAAGCAGCAAAATACCCAGATCCAGATGGTACAACATCAATCACATATAGTGGATCAACAGTATGGACACAATGAGACTTTGGTC
>CAYFMG010000023.1:0-15024 GCA_964344155.1 uncultured Candidatus Peribacteria bacterium
TTGGACAAGATTCATCTTTTGCTGGAAATAAAACAGAATGACAATATTATTCAGACGCTGGTTGAGAATTTGCTTATGCACCACCAACAGGATTCAAGGCACTATCAACAGCTAATCTACCAACACCAAGTATAACAGACCCAAGTAAACACTTTGATGTTGTGACTTATACAGGGAATTGAGGTACTCAAAGTATAAGTGGATTAGGGTTTAGACCAGATTTTACTTGGATTAAGGTTAGAAATGTTAATTGAACGCATATTCTTTCAGATTCTGTTCGTGGTTGAAATAAACAATTATTTTCCAACTTAACAAACGTAGAATGATTAGCGTCTAATAAATTAACAGGCTGGACTTCTAATTGATTTAACCTTGCATGAGATGATTGAACAAATACATGAGATGCAAATTATAGTTGACAAACTTATGTAGCATGGAACTGGAAAGCAGGATGAACTGCAGTTACAAATAATGATTGATCTATAACATCTCAAGTAAGTGCTAATCCTGCTGCAGGTTTTAGTATAATTGGACATAAAGGTGATGGTACAAGTAGTCATAAAACAGTTTGACATGGTTTAAATAAAACACCAGAGATGGTTATATTAAAACCAAGAACAGAAGCTAGACACTGGATTATATGGCATAAAGATCTTACAGATTACGATGATGCATTATTATTTAATACTGATGCACCTGCAGGCTTAAGGTTTTGACCTAATGCTCCAACAAATACTCAATTTTGAGTATATGGATGACAATGAAATAGGTGAACAACAGATTTTATATCTTACGCCTTCCACTCTGTACCAGGTTACAGTAAAGTATGAAGTTATATAGGTAACGGAAGTGCTGATGGGCCATTTGTTTATACTGGGTTTAAGCCTAAATATGTAATGTGGAAACCTTTAACAAGTTGAACAGATTGGGTTATAAGAGATGCATCTAGAGATACAGATAATATAGTTTCTAAATATTTATTATGAAATAAATCTAATGCTGAATGAGATATTTCTGAAATGGATTTTCTTTCAAACGGGTTTAAGTTTAGAAATAATCTTGTTTGAAATAACTCTAGTTGAGTAAAAGTTATCTACATAGCCTTTGCAGAAAAACCGTTTAAATATGCTAATGCTAGGTAGTATAACTGTACCTCTCTCTTGAATTCTCTCCCCTTAACAGGGGAAAGAGGCTGCAAATATAAGTAAAAGTAGCCCTTTTCTCCTGACAATAGACGGAGTGCCCTTTAGGGTAGAAGATTCAGATGAGAGGTTTTTTTATGTTCGCCCTTTTTTTGTATTTAAAATATTTTTATGATAAAATAATAGAAATATTTTAAATATAAGCTCTTATGTCACCAGAAACAGCTCAATTTCAGGAAGTAACACAAGAAACAGTTGATCAAAATAAAGATTGACTGCTATTTCAGGATGAGTTTGATCTGGCTTATGAAAAAATAAATAATTATAGTGATAAAGAATTAAAAGAAAAACACTTAAAAGATCTTCAAGATCTTATGGAAAAATGTAGTGCTGAAAAATGTAAGGTAACAGAACAAACACAAGAACTATTATCAAAAATATCAAATGATTTAGATGAAATTAATAAAAATGATATAATGTCATCTTTAGAAAATATGAGCAATACAAAAGAACTCTTTGATAATCTAGTAAATGGAGTTTTAAAAAACTACTTAGATAAAATCAAAGGAAATGAAGGAATAAACCTGAGTGTTGAAAGTATTTATGATGATGTTGTAAATATACTTGATTGATTAGAATGAAGTATAGATAAAAATAATATGTATAATTGAAAAATAGATATTATTAAAACAAATTTTTTAGAACCAAAACAAAAAGCCCTACAACTTATTCAATACCTTGTAGATATTTCTCTATCTCCAGAAAATAATGACTCTAAAGAAATAACAAATAAAAATCTAGAAAATAATTTTATGATTTTATCTAGCTCTATTTGAACTCTGATAGATATAGCTAAAACATCAACTCAAGAAGATATTAATACCTTTGTAGAAGAATTTAAAAATATACCAGAAATAAAAGAGTTTTTGGATAGTAACCCAGATTTAAGTAGTCTATTGTTAGAAACACTACCTAATATAGCAAATACATTGGATAAAGGACATCTTTTAGAACAATTACAATCATTTTTTAATAATTCAAAAGAAAGTTTACTCACAGTAGCTAATGATATTAGTTGAGCTAAAGAATATGATAAAAATGAATTATTTAATTCAAGATTAGTTATATTAAATAATATATGAGACTTAACAAGCAATATTGTAACTGAAGAAAATGTAGATATTTTTATAGATTCAACAGAAAAAATGTGAATTATACAAAATAATACATTTTTAAAAGAAGCTTATATATTATTACAGTCTCCAAATTTAACTAATACAGATAGATTTGAACTAACTAAAAAAATACTAGATTGAGTAAAATTATTTACAAGTGAGACTTTAAAAGAAGATGAGGTTAATTCTTATTTAAACAGTTTAGCTGCTGATATTAGTGACTTGTGAATGAAAATATGATGAGATAAAGTTACTGATTTTATAAACAAAGTTATTTGAGGAGGAGAAAAAAAAGAAGGACAAAATATTGAAATAAAAGATTCTTCAGAGTTAGCAGAACTTCTTTGGGATAATAAAGATAAAATATATAACATAGTTAAAGAATATTTTAAAGGAAATATTGAAACTATGGATGATGTTATAAAATATCTAGTTGATTCTTGAATAATAAAAGAAAATTTAGAATTATCATCTTGAAAATTAATAGAAAGAATTAGAGAAATAATAAATATAGATATAGAAAAGACAATAAAAAGTATAAGGGAACAGTATGTTTCTGATAACTGAGATAAAAAAGAACAAACTAAAGAAACAGAAAAAAAAGATAGTTCTACTAAAGACTTTATATCAAACTTAACTTTAGAAATACAAGAAGAATTAAAATCTTTGGTAAAAGAAAAAATAACTGATAAAGAAAATAATACTTTAACAAAAAGAGAAATAATAGATGTAACAAAAACAGTTGTTGTTGATATGTTGCAAAGTAACCCAAAAAAATTTATAGCTTCACTAAAGGAATTGTGAATAAAAATAGATTGAAAAAAAGAGGAACAAGTAATACTAGATTTTAGTCAAAATATATTAAATAATGAAAAGTTTTTATCTATAATTGAGGATATAGTTGATAATATATGATCAGATTTAAGTAATTCTGAAAATATAGCAGAAGAAATAAAAACTTTAATAGAAAGTGAGTGATGAAAATTTATATCAGATTATTTGTTAGAAGCTAAAGAAAAAACTATAGATTTATGAGTAGATTTTCTATATTCTAGCTTTTTAAAAAACACTGAAAATATCAGATTTTTTATATGAGTCATACAAGAAAATACTTGAGTAAACTTAGATGTTACAGAAAATAATTATCCTGAAATGCTCAATATACTTAAAGAACACCTAAATCCAGAAGACTTAAAACAATTTTTAACTGAAAATTACTCAAAATTAACTTCATGAGATCTATGATTAGATGATTTCAGAGACTTAGGAGTTGATCTATACTCAAAAATAAAAGATAAATCAATATTTTTAGAAAAAATAATAGATAAATTTGATCTTAATCAAAATTGATCTTCTGAAAAAAAGTGATTAGAAGCAGAAAAATTATTAACTGAAGAAAATATAGAGACTGGAATAGATATGATTTATACAACTTTAGAAGAGGCAAAAGAAAAAGATAATATATCTTTAATAAATACCTTAATAGAAAAGTTTAATATGTCTTTTTTAGAGGATATAAATGTATTATGACAAAGCTTCTCTGAAAACTTACTTGATTTTCTAAGTGTTATAGATAAGGATGAATTAAAACAAGTACTTATAAAAAATAAAGATAATATATGAGATATTATTAATAATACAGAGGATAAACAAAAACTTCTACTTAACTTATGATTAGATATATTTTCTATAATGGATACAAAATCTTTTCAAGAAAAAGTAAAAAATAATGATTTAAAAAGTTTAGAAAGTTTTTGATTATTTTTAACTGATGAAGTACAAGAATATGTATGAGAAAATAAAGATAAATTTATATATTTAGTAGAAAACTGAAAAAAACTAGCTCATTTAGCTCAAAATACTAAGGAGTTTGAACAAAATGATCCAATACTTAACGAGATTCAAAACTACTGAGAAGAGTTATTTAGTTTTATAAGTTCTGTATTAAGTAAAGCTGAGGCTTGATATATTCAAAATAATTTAGATATGTCAAATGGAGAGTCTGGAGAAAGTAAAGAAGCTAATCCTATGATTGAAAAGCTTATAAAATCTTTTAGAAATGAAAATCTAGGTTTTATTCTATGAAAATGAATATGAGCAATCTTTGATTGATTTTCATTAGACAAAGCCAAAATAATAGAGGATTATTTCAAAGATCCTTCAAATAAAGATAATTTTGGAGATACGATAAAAGCTTTTTTTGCTAAAGAAATTGTATTTGAAGAAGATGATCCTTTTGCTTTTTAGAAAAAATATTTAGTTTAAACTAAATATTTTTTTTCTTATAGCTACATTTTTCTATTAAAGGACACTCTCTACATTTAGGTTTTCTGGTAGCCATACAATGATATCTTCAAAAAAGTATTAAAGAATGATGAAGATCTGCTAAGTTTTGTTTTGTAAATAGTTTTTCAGCTACTTTATCAGTTTCTTCAGGTGTTTTTGTTTTTACAAGTCAGACTCTATTTAGGACTCTATGTACATGAGTGTCTACAGCTAAGTATGGAGCATCTTTAGTAACAGCAAGAAATACTTTTGCTGTTTTTATTCATACTCAAGCAAGAGTTGTTAATGTTTTTAGATTATCAAAACTTTCAAGAGGCTTTTTTGAAAGTATTTCACAAGTTTTATATATGTTTTTAGCTTTATTGTTAAAAAATGAAATAGTATTTATGTGCTTTTTTATTTCATCTACTCACATTTTTACTCAATCTTCAGGAGTAATTAGTTTTTTGAAAAATACTTCGTTAACCTTATTTACCTGTTTATCAGTAGTCTGAGCTGACATAAGTATAGCTATAAGTAGCTGGAAATCATTGTTGTATTCTAGCTCTGTTTTTGCATCAGGATACATATTATATAGAGTATGAGCAAAAAAGTCTTTTTCTTTTTTTAGCATAATATTTTTATTAATTTAAGTTTTATATATAATAATAAAAAATTTAATAAAAAAAAGTAAAAATGTATAAAAAACCATTTTATTTAACAAAGCCTATATGAAATAATGCTTTTTCTTTTAATAATAGAAAAAATAAACAGTTGTATATTCCTAGTATTACAAAAATACAAGATTTTGATGATATAAAAATACAAGAAGATAAAAACAAGATAGCATTTGAGGATTTTTGATTTGATGATAAAATGTCAACCAACTATTGATTAGAAAACTTTTATGAAATAGATTGGAAGGGAAAAACGATATATCTTTTTGATAATCATAATCATGCATTTTATTTTTGGTATCTAGCTAAATCCAAGTGAGTAATAAAAGATAATACAACTTTGATACATATAGATGAGCATGCTGATACAAGAGATAATAATAAATATATTGAAAATGATGATGTGTGAGATTTAGAAAAAGTGTTTAATTTTACAAATGAAGTATTAAATGTAGGGGATTATATAATACCAGCGCAAAAACAGTGACTTATAGGGGATATTATACAAATTAGAAATGAAAGTAATTTAATAGATTACATAAACCACCCCCTAACCCCCTCCTTACCAAGGAGGGGGAATGAAACGGAGTGAAAGGGGGTGGTCTTAAATTTAGATCTTGATTTTTTTCAACCAGATTTAGATTTTATAGATTATGATTTAAAAAAGAGGGTTATTTTGGATGCTGCAGAAAAAGCAAATGTTATAACAGTGGCTACTTCTCCTTTTTTTATAGAGCAGGAATTGGCATTGAAAAAATTTAAGGATATTTTTAGTTAAAAAATATTTTGATTTTTTAAAAAAATTTATATAATCCCTTAGCACTTTATTAATTAATTAAAAGATAGAAAATGACAGTTGCATTAAATAAAGATAATTTTAACGAAACAATCAAAACTTGAGTTACTTTAGTAGATTTCTGGGCTGAATGGTGTGGGCCATGTCAAATGATGTTACCTATACTAGATGAATTCTCAAAAACTATGGAATGAAAAATGACAGTAGCTAAGGTAAATGTTGATGAAGCTCCTGAAATAGCATGACAATTTAGAGTTATGTCTATACCAACTCTTATAGTATTCAAAGATGGAGAACCTGTAGAAACTATGGTAGGTGTTCAACAAGCAGAACAATTAGGGGAAATTTGTGGTAAATATTTATAATAAAAAACAACTTAAATTTTAAGTTGTTTTTTTATTTTTTTATATTATTCATTTTACAGCACTGATATTAAAACTATAATTCATTTTTAAACTTCATATAAGTCATACATATCAGATATTTCAATCTATATTAACTTGTTTTAGAATTATTGTATAGTCTTTTAAAAAAGGAAGAATATTTTCTTCTCAGATAAATAAATTTATTCAGTTATTTATTGGAAAAGATTTTACAAATTTAGAAAAAGCAAACTTGTCCTCAAGCATTTTTATTATAGAAAAAATAGAATCTCAAAGTCTTTTATGATTCTCTTCTAAAAATACTCAAGTTCAAGAATATTCTAAAATGTGTCTGTCTGGTATGACAAAAAATGATATTTCTCATGTTTTAAGTGCTAGTGTAGAAGATATTTTATATGTAAAATCTGTTAGCTTTTCAATTTTTTCAGATAGAGTATCGATATTTGATTCTTGTAAAAAATAATCAGGAGAAGACTGCATTAAGTAGTTTACAAAAGCTCTTAATCCTTTGGATGTAGGTAGTCTTCAGGCTGAATTATAAGGTTGATATACAAGTTCTAGATTTTCTAGTTTTGCCATATCAAGCCTTACTGTAGCAGGACTAACTCATAAGTCATACTTTTGTAGTAATAATTTACTACCTAATACTTCTCAAGTTTGAAGGTATTCTTCAACAATTATTTTTAATATTTCTATATTTCTAGGTGTTAATGCACTCATAATCTTAAATTATTTCTAAAAGTTGTTTTAAACTATTTTCTTTTGAATATTCATTAAATATATCTTTATAGTTTACTTCTGTTTTTTTGTTGTTTTTCTTTATAAAAGTTTTTAGATTTTCATATATGTTATTAGATGAAATAGGAGACATATAATCTATCAAGCCAGAAAAAATATTTTTTATATTTTCTAAATCACTAGCGAGTATTGGAGAATTAAAACATATAGGTTCAGTTAATTTAAAAGGGAATGGTTCATATAGACTAGGGAATATAGTTCATATAGAATTTTTATAAAAAAGAATTTTTTCAGCAGGTTTTATTACTCATATAAAATGTATAGAATTTTGTAAACCAAGATGTATAATTAAGTTTCTTAAAGCTATATTTCTGGAAATAGATTCTCAAAGGAATACCAAATCTATATCATTTTTCTCATCTTTTAATTTTTTGTACGCATGAACTAGTTTATCATAATTTTTTTCAACTCATTCTCATCATGAGTATAATATAAAATCATTTCTTATATTATATTTAGTTTTTATATCTATCTTTAGATTTTCAAGTGTTTGTAGTTTTTCTTTATTTGGAAAAAATCATTTTATAGAACCTATATTTTTTTCAGCTATATTATATTTTTCAATTAATTCTTCTTTTGTATTTTTATCAAAACATATGATTTTATTAGATCTTTTTAAGTTTTTTTCAAGTAAATATAAGTAGCTATATTTATCTACATAGTTTATAAAATTACTATAGTATATTTCCTTTAAAGATGGGATTATAGTAATATAATTTCATACATAAAAAAGAGGTTTAAAATGATTAAAGAATAACATTAAATCATTTTTATCATTTTTAAAAATAGGCAATAACTTTGTTTGTTCTCTAAAACTTTTATTAGCAATATCTACTACTTTTATTTTTGTATTTTGAAAATCAAATCATTCCAAGTTTTTATTAGTATAAACAACAAAGGAATCATTAGCTTTTTTCTTAATTAATTCTTTTGTTAATTCAATAACAAAACTGGAATATAGATTGTCATTAATAAATCTTAAATCTAATCAAATTTTCATTTTTTTATTTTTAATAATTATATTTTTTCATTATACTCCAAAACTTAGTTTTTAAAAGATTTTTTTTAAATTTTTTAAATAGTTGATTTTATTAAGTTTTTTCTTATAATAGAGGGGATTAAAACTAATAAAAAAAAATGGCTTATATACTAATAATGATATATTTACTCTTTCTTGTGTGACTTTATCATTTCATAATGGAGAGAACAAAACATTTGAGTTATGAACATATGAATAACACTTGATTGAAATCACTATGAAGGTGATATACTATTATCAGGAAACGACTTATTGTTATTCTTGTCTTTATGTTTTTTATATCTAGTTTTTTAATTTTAACTTTTACGTACAATGACTTATTTTTCGAAATATGATTACATAATAATCAGAAGACATTGGATTATTCTGGTTTTTAGGTATTTGCAATTTGCGCTATATTCATTTGTAGCTATTGTGCTTTTTTATTTTTCTTTAAAGCTTGTAAATACAGTATGACATGATTTGGTTCATTTTTTATTTTATCCAACAGTATTTTTACTTATAAATTATGCTTTTATAAAATTGGTACTATCATATATAAAATATTACAATAACCTACTTATTATACATAATTGACAACTTATAGTTATACAATCTTCACTTTTTTTCAAGGATGATATAGAGTTTATAGATATAAATAAGATTACAAAACTTGATACTTATTGTAGATGATTAGTCCCAAATTTATTGTGATATGGTAATTTGGTAGTTGAGCAACAAAGAGATGAACCTAGGTTATTTCACTTTGTACCTGAGCTATACAAAGCATTACATATACTTAAAGAAGAAAAACAAAGAACAATAGAAGAGAGAAAGGAAAGATATATGATTTCAGAAGAAGAACATAAAAAATAAAAATATGAAAAGAGTTTTAGTTTGATTATCTGGTTGAGTTGATTCTGCTGTTTCAGCTTACCTTTTAAAAAAGCAGTGATATGATGTAACTGCTTGATTCATGATTAATTATTTGGCTCCAGAGTGAGAAAATTGTCCTACGATGGATGATATAAAGGTTGCAAAAGAAGTAGCCTCTTTTTTGGATATCCCTTTTTATACTTTTGATTATAGAGAGACTTATGCAGACAAAGTTCTTGATTATATGTATGAGTGATATCAAAAGGGAATAACACCAAATCCTGATATAATGTGTAATAGTGAAGTTAAGTTTAGGGTATTTTTGGATGAAGCTTTGGAACATGGTTTTGATTTAATTGCAACAGGGCATTATGCTAATATCGAAAAAGATGATAGTTGAGTATTTCATTTAAAAAAATGACTTGATAGTAATAAGGACCAATCATATTTTCTAGCTTGATTAAATCAAGATCAGCTTAGTAAATCACTATTTCCAATTTGAAATTTAGAAAAACAAGAAGTAAGAAAAATAGCTAAGGAAGTATGATTACCAAATGCTTTAAGAAAAGATAGTCAATGAATATGTTTTGTTTGAAAAGTAGATATGAGTAAATTTTTAGAAAAGAAAATTAAACCAAAACCATGACTAGTAAAAGATGCTTCATGAAATGTATTATGAGAGCATAAGTGAGTCTATTATTATACTATATGACAAAGAAAATGACTTGATATATGAGGGCAAGCTGAGCCAATATTTGTTGTTAAAAAAGATATTGAAAACAATGAGATTATAGTATGAAATTCTAATGATTTGAATTTATATGATGATAAATTATTTATTGATAATTTTAATTTTATATGAAAAAAAGATTTTGATTTTCCTATAAAAGCTAAATGTAAGATTAGATATAGGCAAGTAGATCAGGATTGTGAAATTTTTAAAGATAATAAATGATATGTAGTGAAATTTAAAGAATCTCAAAGAGCAATAGCTTCATGACAGATTTGTGCTATATATATATGAAATGAATTGGTTATGAGTGGGGTTATTAATTAATAAGAACTATAATTTATAAATTATAGTTCTTTATTTTTAATGTATATTAAAAGTATATAAAAGTATTGCAAAAGAAAAAAATATTATTATAGTAGTTGGTAGTTATATAATTTATACAAAATAAATGAAAGAAAAATTACAGCAAATATTAAAAAAAGAGTTTAAGCTTGAGTCTTTTAGAGATGGGCAGGAAGAAATAATAACAAGTGTTGTAGATTGAAATGATACACTTGTTTTTATGCCAACATGAGGATGAAAATCACTTACATATCAAGTACCATGATTGTATAGACAGTGAGTATGTCTTGTTATATCTCCACTTATATCTTTGATGAAAGATCAAGTTGATAAATTAAATGAATTATGAATAAAAACAGAGCTTATAAATTCAACAATAGATAGATATGATATACAAATAATATTAAATGAATTATCAAATCCAAATACAGACATAAAATTTTTATATATAGCTCCTGAAAGACTTAATAGTGATGAATTTTTGAGAGTAATATCTAGGATTAAAATATCACTTGTAGCTATAGATGAAGCTCACTGTATAAGTCAGTGGTGACATGATTTCAGACCTAGTTATATGAAGATTAGGAAATTTTTAGATGACTTAAAATTAGAAGAGAAGTTTCCAATAATGGCTCTTACAGCAACAGCTACTAAAAAAGTTAGAGCTGATATTGTAGAGAGATTAGGTTTATCTGATTACAATTCATTTACAGCTTGATTTGATAGAAAAAATATAAGTATAATTGTTCGTGAAATATCAAAAAAAGAGGAAAAAATGGAAAAAGTAGCTGAAATACTTGAGAAAACACCATGATCATGAATTATTTACTGTGCTTCAAGAAAAGCTGTAAATGAAGTATATGATGAATTAATAGAAAATTGAGTAAAAGCTTGAATGTACACATGAGCAATGACTCCTGAGACTAGAGAAGTAGAGCAAAATGCTTTTATGAATGATGATTATAAAGTAATAGTTGCAACCAATGCCTTTGGTATGGGGATAGATAAAAAAGATATTAGATTTGTTATTCATTATAATCTTCCATGAAGTATAGAAAACTATTATCAAGAAGTATGAAGAGCTTGAAGAGACTGAAAAAATAGTTTTTGAGTAGT
Organism: uncultured Candidatus Peribacteria bacterium; assembly: GCA_964344155.1. Classification (GTDB taxonomy): domain Bacteria; phylum Patescibacteriota; class Gracilibacteria; order BD1-5; family UBA6164; genus UBA6164. Next base: position 11,322 of record CAYFMG010000023.1, read on the forward strand.
TATAGCAAGTTTTCCTGATACAAAAATACAAGAATTTTTTATAGAAAATACTTATCCAACAAAAGAAGAGATTTTACAGTTGTATGATTTTTTATACAAAGAAGATGATTTATGAGAAGGTAAGTGAAGATCAATATTAAAAACATATAATCAAATAGCAAAAGAATCAAAAATAGATAGTGATATGAAAGTCTGAAGTGCTCTAAAAGTACTTGAAAAATATTGAATACTTAGAAGAGGAGTATCAGATACTATAGATAGTAGTGATTTTAGATGAAGAGGACTTACTTTGGTTCAGGAAAAAAGAAACCATGGAGCTATACTTATAGATTGGAAGCATCAAGAATTATTAAAAACAGAAGCTTATTATAAATTAGAACAAATTAAAAAATTACTTTTTTATCCAAGCTGTAGAAAAAGATTTATACTAAATTATTTTTGAGATGAAGAGGATCTAGCTACTCTGTGAGATAACTGTTGAACTTGTGATTATTGTTTAGAAAAGAAAAATCTAGATAATATGGAAATAGAAGATTATGTAAATACTTCTGTATTTGCGCTTGTTTTAGATGTTGTTAAAAAGATAGACTGTAAAATATGAGTAGCAATGATGACAAAATTTCTACGGTGAAGTCGTGATGCTAAATTAGTTGAGCGGAATATGCATAAAAGAGATGATTTTTGAGCATTAGAAGATTTGGACTCAAGTTTAGTACAGGCTGTTATAGAGGCTTTAATATCTCTTGATTATTTACACAAAACAGATTGAAAGTTTCCTCTTTTATGAATTACTGAAGCATGAAGAATAGCTATAGTAAGAGATAGTTTTTTAAAAGATGATAATAAAGAATTACAGCACTATATAAGAATGAAAATCTGAACAAAACTAGATGCTAAGAAAAGTAATAAAAAGGATTCTAAACCAAAAAAAGAAAAATGAGAAACTTATAAAGAAACATTAAAACTTTTGAAACAATGAATGGATTTAAAAGAAATTTCTGAAAAAAGAGAATTATGACTTCAAACAATAGAGTCTCATATAGTAAAACTTTATGAAATGTGAATTTTGAAAATAACAGACATTTTAGGTTTTAGTAGTTTTTCTAGATTAAAACCTGTAAAAGAAATATTAAACAAAGACTTTGATTGAAAAATAGAAGCGCTTAAACCTATAAAAGAAAAATTGGAAGAAGAGTGAAATAAAGAAGTCTCATATTTTGATATAAAAATAGCAATAGCTATGATAGAAAAAAAAGATTTATAAGAAAAAACTAGTTTTTAAGCTAGTTTTTTTGTTTATTTAGGAAAAATATGCTAAAATAATATAGATTTAATAAAAATATATTAAATATATGTCAATTCTGAATAAATGATCTGCTAAGGCAAGAAAAGCTTCTACTAATAAAAAAAATATGAAAGTAGAAGATTTATTTGCGACTTCAAGTTCAGGAATAAATAAAAATCATATAGATTCAGACTTAAATATAGTTTCATATTGAGAGAAAAAAGAAGATAGTACTATAATAGCTATTGTAAATGATATATTTTTACATGCGCTAAAATCTAAAGCATCAGATATACACATAGAACCAAGAGAAAAAGATATGAATGTAAGATTTAGAGTAGATGGTAATTTTGTAGATTACAAAAACTTAGATTTATCTTTGAGGGATTCTGTTGTAGCTAGAATAAAAATAATGTCATATTTAAGAATAGATGAACATAGATTACCTCAAGACTGAAAAATAGCATACAGATTATTTTGATGAAAATCTATAGATATGAGAGTATCTGTTATACCAACTATATACTGAGAAAAATGTGTAATCAGATTATTAAAAAAAGATGAGAAACCACCTCAATTAAAAGATTTAGGTATTATGCCTTATAATATGGTGAAAATAAAAAAACACTTAAAAGATAATTATTGAATGATACTTGCTGTATGACCAACAGGTTCATGAAAATCAACAACATTATTCTCACTTTTGAGTCAATTTGATCCTACTCAGGAAAATATAGCAACTTTGGAGGATCCTGTTGAATATAGAATTCCATGAGTAAACCATACTCAGATAAATCCAGCTATAGGTTTTAGTTTTGCTAAATGATTAAGAAGTCTACTTAGACAAGATCCTGATATAATGATGGTATGAGAAATAAGAGATGAAGAAACAGCAAAATTAGCGGTAGAAGCATCAATTACATGACATATAGTTTTTTCTACCATACATACCAACTCAGCAACACACACTATACAAAGACTTGTTAACCTGTGAGTTGATCCATTACTTATAAGTTCTAGTCTTAGAATGATTATATCTCAAAGATTAGCAAGAAGATTATGTAGTGATTGTAAAATTGCTTATAAGCCATCAGATAAGATAAAAGACTACATTGTTTGAAAAGTATGAAAATATATAAAAGATAAAGAAAATATGTCTTTATACAAAGTTTGTGAAGATGGTTGTAAAAACTGTAATCATACATGATACAATTGAAGAATATGATTATATGAAGTTCTTGAAATGACAGATAAGTTGGAAGAATTAATGCTTAAAAACTCATCTAGATTACAACTAGAAATTCAAGCTATTTGAGATTGAATGGTACCAATAAAAGAAGACTGATTATTAAAAGTTGTATTATGAGAAACTTCGATTGAGGAAATTTTATCAGTACTTTGAACTTAAAAAAATAAAAAATAAAAAAAAGTTGATAAAAAATTTTGCTAAGTATAATAAAATATGATAATATATATTTAATACTTAATAAATATGAATACTAAGTTACAGGATCTTTTTGAAGAATACAGAATTTCTGAAAAAGACAGGTATGAGATAAATCAAATTTTTTGATTATTACCACCTGATAAAAAACAAAATTTATTGAGAAATTTTCCAACTCTAGCTTTTAGATTGGAACAAATAAATAAAGAAATAAACCTAGAAAGGAGAATTCTAGTTTGAGATCTATTTGAAGATATAAAATCTTTTTATCAAAAATACTGAGATCAAATAAAAGTTTTATAAAAATAAAAATAAAAAAATGACTTTACATTTAAGAGATAATTATAACCCAGAAACAATAAAAGGAACTCCTGTTCATCTTTTAGATGAAGATAGACTACCAGAGTCAAGATCTTATTTTGAATGAATGAGAGAAGTTAATAATTCTAATGAAGAAGTAGTAGCTGCTATAGATGGGATTATCTGAAAAATAGATAATATCATGAGCTCGTCAAGACGTTCTTATGTTTCATGAGAAACTATGAGAGCAGCAAATGAAGAAAATTACAGTTTAGTAGCATAAAAATAATCTTATTATATTAACAAAAAACACTATTTTATAAAAAAATAGTGTTTTTTTGTTTCCCTTAAAATAGCCAATAAAGACAATAGGAAGAAAAAAAGTCAAAAAAAGTCTCTGATTTTAATGCTTTTTTAATGCCCCATCAGTATAGTGATAGATGCGAAAGCACAATTTTATTTTTTAACTTTTTGAATTATGAAAAAGTTTTCTAGGGAAATGTTGTCTCTGGTTTTGCTTGTAGTATATACACTTGGGATATTAGGAAGTCCCACAATATATGCAAACAAACAAGTAACAGAAAAAAAGACAAATATTATAAAAGAGAATAAGAAGAAGATAAAAAAAGTAAAAAAGAAGAAGACAAAAAAGATATCTAGGAAAAAACTAGATA
>CAYFMG010000024.1:0-14191 GCA_964344155.1 uncultured Candidatus Peribacteria bacterium
TGCTCGGATTCCGACCCCGAGAGGCGTAGGTGCAATTCCTACAGTCCTTGCCATATTGGAATACTAGAACTAATAGTGTCAGTTTTTACCTTACTGATGCTATTTTTTTGTGGTGCAAACTGTCATTTCTGTCTTTTTAGGGCTTCCTGGTTATTTTGTATAACCTTAAACCAAGGAAATAGGTCTACATCTAGTTTTCAGTCAATTAATTTAAAGTGCAAACCTAAATTTTTAACTATTATTTTCTTAATTTTATAATCTCAGTTTTCAAATGTATACTTTGCTTTACAAGCAAAATCAAATACTTTTTCTATTTCATCTATCTTTTTCTTTCTATTCTGATCTATATTTGTAATACTTTCTTGTATTTGTTTTATTTCTAACTCAAAAGATTTTTTCTTTTTATCAAATACAGTATCAGTTATCTTATTATCTAGTAACATATCAGTCAATTTATCTATTTTGTTTCTAGTTTGTTTTTCTTTTTGATATAAAGTATTAAATAATACTTCCCTTTCTTGTTTTTCCTGCTTAAAATCATTTTTAATAATATTAATAGCCCAAACCTTAAAATCAGGAATTATTTCTATATTTCATATTATAGTTATTATTTGTTTTTCTAAATCTTCCTGTCTAATTGACTTTTGAGAACAGTTTTGGGTAATAGTTTTTACTTTTTTTGTACACCAATAATAAGAATACTTTTTTATTGAATTAGTAGACTTAATGTATTTAGTTTTATCTCCTGCTGTAACCATACTACCACATTCTCAACATTTAATAATTCAAGTATATGAAAAATTATGTTTTACTAATTTTGCTTTTCAAGAAGTTCCTAGCAATTCTTGTACTCTATTATATTCCTCATATGTAATCATTGGCTTATGTATTCACTTTTTCAACTCTCACTTAAACATAAAATCTCAAGTATAAAATACATTATTTAATATACTATACATAGAGCTCTTAGAAATTTTATTTCATTTTACTGTTCTTAAAAACCACTTATTATTCGCAATATCTCTTATTTCACTGACTGTATAATTTCAAGATAGCATCATCTTCCATATTTTTTGAACAAGGTAAAATTTTTCTTCATCTGGTATTATTGTATGATTTTTTAATTCATTTATATATCATAGAGGTGCAACTCAAGGAAATCATCATTTATCAACTTTAGATTGAATACCTCTTTTAACATTTTTACTTAAATCTAATAAAAACTGATTACTCATACCATTTTCTACACTCATAAGTAAACCTGCATCTACTGGGTAGTATTCTCTATCAATTGTAATTACTTTTTTAAGTTTTTGTATTTGTAGCATATATTGTATAGTGCCACTATCAATTGGATTCCTAGATAATCTATCAAGCTTCCAAGATATTACGCCTTCAACTTTTCAAGAATTTATCTTACCTATCATTTCGCTAAATTTTATTCTTCAAGGAGCTTTAGCACTCATACTTTCTTGGAAAACTTCTACTATCTCTATTCATAAGTTTTCTGCTTTTCTTTTCATTACATTTATTTGATCATCTATTGATTGTACTTGTTTTTCATCACTTTCTGAAGATTTTCTTGCATATAAAAAATACTTTTCTTTTTTCATTCTTATTTTTTACAAACTAAAAGGATAGTCCTGATGCAACCTAAAATAATCATACCTACTTTGAGGATACAAAAAATTAGTTCAGAACTACCCTATTTAGTCCTAAAAGTTGGTTTTTATTAGATTATTTTAAGTTGCAAAAGTATTATAACTATATTTTTAAATAAATAAAGCTATTTTTTTATTATTTTTTCTTCAAGCATACCTTTATATACCTGCTTTTTATATTTTAATCAGGAACATTTTCTACAAATTAACTCTCAATTAACATTATATAAATTAAAACATCTACTAGAGCATCTTGGGCACTTAAACCAAATCCTAAATCATCAATAATTAGCTTTAGTTTTTATAATTTCTATTCATTCTAGTTCAAGCTCTAATAATTCATTTTTTAGTTTTTCTTCAACTATTTTCATAATACTTTTAATACTAATTTTATTACATTGTTCTAAGTATTTTTTTCCTAAATAATTAACCTTTAATGTTTTCATTTTCTTTTATATTACTATTAAACTGCTGATTCTGTCAGAAATAAGTATTTTTTGTTTTTACATTTACATTCACTTTTGGTCTTTTTAATTCAATAAGGTTATTTAATGCAAAAAGATAGTTTCTATTAGATCTATCTAGCTCTTTTGATAATGAGTTAAGCCAATCAGTTCTTTCTTTGCTTATGTATTCAGTATTAATATTAACTGTAACCTTCTGAGACAACTGTAGTATTTTACCATAACTATTAGCTACTATTTCACATAAACTTTTTTCTAATGTAGTATTACAGTTATATTCTTTTATTAAATTATTTGTAAGCTCTACAACTGTAGTTCTTAATAAACCATCAAATTGTGTTTCTGCTAATCAGATATGACTTTTATCAAAATTATCTATAGATTTAGCATTTGTTCATAAATACTTACTTTCTTCCTCGCTCCATTTTTCTATAGGTTTTGCTAGAATTTTTCATAAATTAGCATATATGCTATCAGGATGTGTTTCATAGTAATTACATCTTGATATTCTTTCTTTAACTTCCTGCTTACTTAAAGGTTTAATTAATTCCTTTGTTTTAGTTTTCCTTTTTTTAGACATAAGTTTATATCTTACTATTATAAAATTCACCATGTACACTACATTCACTTTATTATTATTTTAAACAAAGTAATAGTGTACATAGTGAAGTAAGTGAGCTTTTATTTAATATTATACTCAGCGTATAATCTATTTAGCTCTATTTCATTATTTTCTAACCTAACAACAGTTCAGTTATTTTTTCTATATGTTTTTAATCAATTTTGTTTCAATAAGCTACCAAGTTTTCTAGCTGTAAAATTATTTCTTCACTCTATTATAGATAGTTGATCTAATATGTATTTTATATACACATCATTATCTTTTTTAAATTTTTTATATATTATTTCTAAAATAACTCATAGTACACTATTTTTTCTATCTTCAAGTATCTCCTCCTGTTTATTTTTAATATTTTTTAATACTTCTTCTTTAACAGAATTAATTTTTATTAAAGATAGTAAAGGATTTACAATTTGATTTAATCTAGGCTCTATTCAATCAATAGCATCTTTAGATACTGTTATATTAAAAAAATTATCATATCTATATCTGTATAGCTTATTTCTCAGCTCTTGTGCTTCTTTGTAGAAATTTTCATCTAAACATATTGGAATGTCTGTCCTCTTAGACTTTTTCATAATATGAGATAAGCATCTGCTCTCTGTTGCTTTATCTTTAAATTCCATTCTTCATCAAATAATTTTTGGTCAAAATACATTATAACATTTTGGTTCAAAACCTTCTCAGTCAGCTCTCATTATAGAGTATCATTTCTGATATCAGTTATTATATATTTTTATCATTTCATTAGATGTATCACTGTGAGAAATATCTGCTTCATCTATTACTAATGTTCAGTTAAACTTATCTATCATCCTAAATATAGCTGATATACTTGATCCTCAATTTGTAATCATAGGGATAAAACAAATACTTCCTATAGTTTTTAGTAATCTAGATTTTCAAGAACCATAATCTCAAATAACTCTTAAGTATGGTAATTCAGAAAAATTATCATACACATATGTTAGTAAAATATAATAAGTACATATTATTCTAAAATTCTGAGGTATATCTACATATTTTTTTATAAAACTATTTATACTTTTTAATAAATCCTGTTCTGTTCAGTAATCAGTTAACATAGTAGGTAAAAGCAATGATCAGTTACTAATAAAAGATGAAGTAGTACTAATAGGAAAATATGTTTCTTCATCTATATCTACTTTACTTTTAATACTAAAACTGTTGTCTTTTTTAGAAAAATAAATAAACTTTGTTTGGTTATTAGACATTATAGTATCAACTATAATGTCTTTAGAATGGTATCTCATCAATACTAATTTCTTCTTCTGTATTTTTTTGATGCTTTTGTTTTTCATTATTTCACTGATTAGTAAGTATATGTTTAATTTCATTATATCTTTTTCACTCATAAAGTAATCAAACAATCTTTTTCTCAATCTTTGGGATTTTAGCTATTTCATCATGGTAAAGATAAGAAATTATTGCTTCTCATTTCAAAATTCTTCTATTTTGAATTAGTTCTTTTTTTGTCATTCAAGTAGCTATTTCATACACTAAGTTTCTAAAATTGATAAAAGGATTAATTCCACCTTTAGATTTATATTTTCATGAGCTAATCAACTCATGTAGTAATTCATTAATTTCCATTTTTTTAAAAATTATTATCTAAAATTATTTTTATATGATTAACTAAAATTAATCATAATTCTAAAGCATCTTGATCTGTTAGTTCTATATTAAAATGCTTTTTGTATAGAGTTTTAAACTCTTTTAATTGTTGTTCTGTTAATTTCATATTAACATTTTTCACTTAATGCATTAAGCTTAAATAAATCAAGCTTGTAGCAACATAATAATTTTAAAATAAAAAAAGATAGAAGTACATTACTTCTATCTACTATTTAAACTTAGGTTTTTACCTTAAAATACAGAAAAATATTTTTTTATTTTCTACCATACTTTCTACCATTTTACTACTATCATCTATGATAAAAAAGCTTTATATGTTTTTTCATTAAAATCATATTTTATAATTATTTTATCTTTCAATCATTTTTCTCTTATTGATTTTCTCATAGTTTTTAAATATTGATTAAATGCATTTTTTGTTTGTTTAGTGAGTTTAATTAAGTTTTCTCTAGAAATTCATCAATCATCAGTTTTTATAAGAATATTTTTTAAAATTATTTTTTCAATTTTATTTAAAGTATAAACAATCTCTCAATTACAATTAACAATAGTATATCATTTTATTTTTAATCAAGTAGTTACTTTAGTATTTTCTTTTTCTACATTATTATTAGCATTATTATTTCAAAGTAGATTTTCTAATAATACCATATCTAAGATTAAAAAATTACCATAACTAGATAAAAGATTGAAATCTTTATATTTTTCAACACTTTCACAAAAATCTATACTTGGATAAAATAAATTAGTATCTAATATTACTTTTTCTAATTTTAAAAACTCTAACATTTCAATATTAAAATGTATATTTTTATCAAAAAAATAGAATTTATAACCTCTTTTTTTATCATAATATTTTTCTGTAACACTTAGGTTATTTTTTGTATTTTCAGTATATTTTCATTCTAAGATTTCATATTCTAACAAAAATGGATCAAAAGAATTAGATTTAATTTTTCTAATTAATTTTTGTAATGCAATTTTATTTTCCCTTTCGCCAAAATCCATATTTTATATATTTTAGGTTGCTAAACTACTAAAATTTTATCATAAATTCTAAAAATTTGCAAAAAAGACATTTCTGCATATAGTCTAGTAGCCGAAAATATAAATTTTATACTAAAATTTTTTAGATGTTATCAATCGCAGATAACAAGGAGAGAATATCTATCCTCTTCTCCTTTTTTGTGATTTTTGACTAAAAAGTATGAAGTTTATATTTTTGGCGAAATATTAGGGTACAATATTCTCTCCTTTTTGTTTCGCCATAGATAAAAGCTTCATACAAAAACTTCGGCACCTAGTTTATTAACTAAGTGCTTTTTAATTATGAAAAAAATTACAGATAATGATATAAAAATCATTTGTGAATGTTTAAAAAACTGAGATACTGTTCCTAGTAAATATAAAGAAACTATATTTTGAAAAGAAATAGATAAAAAAGAATATGAGCTAAAGTATAGTTGTAAAGAAAGAGAAGAGGATGTAATAGCAAACACATATGCTTCCCCTTTACAGAAAATAAAGACATTTAATTCAGATAAAATTATCAGTCATAGAGAATTAAAAAGAGATAAAACTACAAAAGAACAATTTAGTTGATGGTACAATAAACTTATTTTCTGAGATAATCTACAAGTACTCAAAACACTACTAACTGATACATTACTTCAGAAACAAATAAAAGACAACTGAGGTATTAAGCTAATATACATAGATCCACCATTTGCTACTAAAAGTGATTTTACAAGCTGAAAATGAGAAAAAGCCTATACTGATAAGATAGCAGGAGCTGAGTTTATAGAATTTATTAGAAAAAGATTAGTTTTAATGAAAGAATTACTAGCAGAAGATGGAAGTATATATGTTCATTTAGATACTAAAAAATGACATTATATAAAAATTATAATGGATGAAGTGTTTTGAGAACATAATTTTATTAATGAATTAATATGGCATTATAATACTTGAGGTACTGAAAAAAATAGATTTTCTAGAAAGCATGATAGTATTTATTTATATTCTAAAAACAAAAACTACTTATTTAATACTCAAAAAGAACCATATAGAGAAGATTCAACTGATCATTTTGATAATATTGATGAAAATTGAAGAAAATATCGTTTAAAAGAAGTTAATTGAAAAAAATATATATATTATTTAGATGAGTGAAGAATATGCCATGATGTATGGGAAACTATAAATTCTGTTAATTCTGTAGCTAAAGAAAGAGTATTTTATCCTACACAAAAACCTGAAAAATTACTAGAAAGAATTATAAAAGCTAGTTCTAATGAGTGAGATATAGTTTTAGATGCTTTTGCTTGAAGTTGAACTACTGTAGCTGTAGCAGAAAAGTTATGAAGAAAATGGATTGGTATAGATGGTTGAAAATTATCTATATATACAATTCAAAATAGATTAATGAACCTCAAAAAGGATATTTGAAATAAATGAAAAGATTTAAAACCAAAACCATTTGCTGTATATAATGCTTGATTATATGATTTTAAAATATTAAAAAATTTAGATTGGAATACTTTTGTATGGTTTACTCTTTCATTATTTCAATGCAAACAAGAAGAACATAAAATAGATGGGATAAAATTTGATTGATATTTAAATCTTAATCACGTGCAAGTATTTGATTATAATCACTGAAGACAATGAATAGTATTAGATAAATGATACTTAGAAAATATAGATGAGAAAATCTGAAACAAAATATGAAAAAGAATATATATAATTGCACCTGCTACAAAAATAGACTGAATACTAGAAGATGTTGTTAAAATAAACAATAGAGAATACTTTTTATTAAGAGTTCCCTATTCAATAATAAAAGAACTATATACAAAAGAATTTGAAAAAATAAAACAACCTACAAGTGAAGATGATGTAAATAATACAGTAGAAGCTGTATGATTTGATTTTATAAAAATACCTAAAGTAAAAGTAAATTATAATTTGAACTGAAATAAAACTGAAATAAAAATAGAAAAATTTATATCAAATGTAATATCAAATAAGAAATTAGATTATAAAAACCTAGAAACACTCTCAACAGTAATAATAGATTATGAATATAATTGAGAATATATTAATTTTGAAGAAGTAATATTTGCAGATCAAATAAAGAAAAATGATTATACTATAGAATTGGACAAAAATAAACTTGAACAAGACTGTATGATAATTTACATAGATATTTTCTGAAATGAAAAAAAAGAAATAATAACAATAAAAAATTTTACTAAATAAATAACTAATTATGCCTATTAAAATCAAAGAAGAAGATTTAGTATTAAAAGTATCCCCTTCTTATAATCCAAATAATTTTAATATCTATAAATATGAAGCATTTATAGATAAATTATGTTGAACAAGAGAGTATCAAAAAGAAGCCATAAAACAAGCTTGTATTTATTTATTATGATGAAGATATAGTAACTTAATAGATTTAGCAGAAGAAAATTTTAAAAATAATAATATCTTACAAGAAAAACATGACAACTATAATAATTTTGAAGATAAACTACATTTAAGAAATAAACTAAGTTGTAATATAGATTTAGCAACTGGAACTTGAAAATCATATGTAATATATTGAATAGCTCAAATAATGTTATGTGAGTGAAAAATAGATAAAGTATTAGTATTAGCACCTTCAATAACAATAGAAGACTGATTAACAACTAAATTTAAAGCCTTATCTAGTGATAAAAATCTAAAAGATTTACTACCTAAAGATAGTTTTTATAAAAACCCAACTATAATCCAAGCAACAAAAACTATAGAAAACTGACATATTTGTATTGAAAATATTCATTCAACATACAAAAATACTAGTTCTGCAATTAAAGACAGTGTATTATGACTTTGAGAAAGAACACTTATACTAAATGATGAAGCTCATCATATATATTCAAAAGCAAATGCTAATGTAAAAAAATGGCATGAGTTTCTAAGTGATAAAGAATTTAATTTTAAATATATAGTATGATTTACTTGAACTCCATATATAGAAAATGAGTATTTTACTGATATAATATATAGATATTCTATAATAGAGTGAATGGAAAATAAATTTATAAAAAAAGTAAATTATATAAAAGATACTGATATAAACCTGGATAGTTCTTGAAGGATGCAATTGATCTTGGAAAATCATAATAATAATATAACAACTTATAATAAAGTAAAACCAATATCTATTCTTATATCAAAAGATATAAAACACTGTGAAAAAGACAAGAAAGAATTAATAAACTTTTTACATAAAAAAGAATGATTAAGTATAGAAGAACTAGAAAATAAAGTTTTAATTGTTACATCTGATAAAAAACATATCAATAATTTAGAAATTTTAAAAACTGTATGAGATAGAAATAATCCAGTTGAATGGATTTGTAGTGTAGCAATGTTAACAGAATGATGGGATGTTCCAAATGTCTTTCAGGTAATTCCATCTGAGGAAAGAGCTTTTAAATCTAAGTTACTAATATCTCAAGTTATATGAAGATGATTAAGAATACCTGAAGAATACAAATGAGAAAACTTAATTTTAACAGTACTTAATCATAAAAAGTTTAATGATAATATAACACACTTAGTTGATGAAATATTAGAAAAAGAAGAAAAAATTTTTTCATATCCTATAGAAGAAAAAAAAGATTATAACTTCCCTATATATAACTTAATTTATAATGAAGAACAAATAGAAGAAAGTATAAAAACTGACTATAAGGTTCCAAATATTAAAAAAGAATTTAATTTGTATTCTGAAGACAATAAAGAAGAAGTTAATATAAAATATGCTACTATTGGAAGTGAAAATGAAACAGATCAAACTATAATTATAGAAAAAGAAACTAAAACAATTGATGAATTAACTAATGAAATACTTAATAAAATCAAAGCTTGGTGTATAGAATTAGAAGCAGAATGAGTTGATGAATGTGAATTAGAAAAAATAGAAGATTTAAATTATGATAGTATAAAAAATACAATTCAAAGGTCTTTAGATAAATTTGAGTTAGATAATCAAAAAATCAGCTTAACTCATTGTACAAAAATATTACAATGATACTGAATACTTAAAAGGTTTTGAAATAAAGTAGTAAGGTATAGTAAAGAACCTAAAGGTATTATAAAATTAGATATATATAGTGAAAAAAAATGATTAGGTAAATCATGATTGTCTATATCTACAGTTAAAAAAGATAAAGCTTATATCTTTTATGATGAAAATAGTTACAAGTATTCTACTGAACAAGATATAGAAGCTTTAGAAATATTAGATGACAATGTATGAAAAAAACATTTTATTAATATAAATAATGCTTTTCATAATAAAACTCCTTTAAATATAAATATAGCTTCAAGTACACCTGAAAAACAATTTATAGACTACTTAATTAATATAAAATATAGTGATAAAATTGATTGATTTTTTAAATCAAAAGACAGATGATTTTATGATTTTAAATACAGTTGGAGAAAATGAGAACATAATACATTTAAAGCTTTTAATCCTGATTTTTTTATAAAATCTTGAAAACAAATTATAGTAGTTGAAATAAAAGGAAATGAAACAGAAAAAGAGTATTCAAGAAGTTATATTCAAAATAAAGCAAAATATGTTCAAGCAAAAAAACACTTCTCTGATTTAAATAAAATACTAGAAAAAGAAAACATTAATCAAAAGTATTATTTTACTTTCTGTTCACCAAAAGACTATAGAACGCTTTTTAAATACTTAGAAAAGTGAAAAATAAATAAATTTACCTCTAGAATAGAAGCTTCTTTTGAAGATAGTTTATTAAAAGATAATGAAATAAAGCAATTAGAATTTTTTGATGATAAAGAATTAAAAAATATCTTCTGAACTAATTGGAACTACTTAGAAGAAAACTCAAAAATATTTTTAATTACTGCTGAGAAAAATTATTTTGATAACAAAAACAACAATAAATACAATTTTTCTTGATGAGAATTAATTAAGGCTTTTGAACTAGAACTTAGAACCAAAATTTTTGATAGAATAAGAGAAGATGAAGATATATCTTATAAAATAATTGAAGAAGAAAAAAATAATCAAAGAAATACACAAAAAGCTAAAACAATAGATTATTTTAATTATGATACAGAAATTTTAGACCTATGAACAATGCAGATGCTACTGACTTTTAATAAAAGCTTAATAAAATACATAACTAATAATTTTTCTAGTTTTGAATTTGAATTATGAGTTAATAATATAAACCATAAATTAATACAAGAAAAAAACTTTAATTCTATATGAAATGACTTTCTTAAAGATTTACCTAACACTATAGCTCTAGTAAGAGAAAAATTTAGAAATGCTGATAGTCATTGAGCAACACACATAGAAAAAGATATTTTTGAAGAATTAAGAAATATTATGATTTACTGAGAATGAATATTAATAAAATTACAAGATATTAACTAAAAAATTACAAAAATGTTAAATATAAATCAAATTATATCTACTCTGCAAAAATCTAGATCTGATACATATAAAAATAAATTATCAAAAATATGATTTAGTAACTGAGAAGATTTTTTAAAATGGTTATCAAATCAAATTACAACAAATAAAATAAATACCTGTAGTTGATTATGTTGCTGGTGAGAGATAAAAAAAATAGTAAGACATATAGAAATAGATAATAAAATTACATTTATAGATATTTTAGATTATGATTTACAAAATAATAGTTACGATACTGAAATAGTGTTATTTAATATTAATAAATACTTTTACTGACACTTTAAAAATTATAAAAATCAATTATTAGAAAAATATAGTGATTTGAAAGAATTAAATAATAAATAATTATGTACTGAGGAATAATTTGAGATATAGTCGGCTCTATATATGAGTGGGACAATATAAAAACTAAGAACTTCCCTTTATTCGGAAACTGAGTATTTTTTACTGATGATACAGTTTTATTAGTTGCTACTATGTATGCAATAATTAATGATATAAATTTTGCAGATGCTTATACCTATTTTTATCAAAAATATCCTTGAAAAGAATACTGATGAAACTTTTCAGAATGGTGTAATAAAAATATAAAAGAAGATAAAATTAATCCACCATATAATAGCTACTGAAATGGTTCTGCTATGAGAGTAGCTCCAATATGATACATAACAAACTCTCCCTTTAAAATAACTAACTTATCTACAAAAAGTGCAGAATGTACTCACAATAATCCAAGATGAATAATGTGAGCTAATGCTGTTGCTGCTATTATATATATGATAAAGAGATGAGCTAATAAAAAAACTATAAAAACCAAGGTTGAAAGAATTTTTTGATATAATTTATCTAGGAAATTAGGTGATATAAGAAAAGTTTATGAGTACAATGAGACTTGCCAAGAAACTGTTCCTGAAGCTATTATTGCTTTTTTAGAAAGTACTGATTTTGAAGATGCTATTAGAAATGCTATTTCTATTTGATGAGATAGTGATACTTTAGCAAGTATAACTTGATCCATAGCAGAAGCATACTATTGAGTACCAGAAGAACTAATAAAAAAAGCAAGAAGTTATTTAGATAGTTTCTTGCTTTGAGTAATTGATGAGTTTTATGAGAAGTATGTTTAATTAAGATATTTATACTAATCTTTTTTTATACTTGTTCTAAAATAGTCATAAGTATCTAATTTAATAATTTCTCAGTTTTCTTTATATCCATATTCTCAGTTTTTATATAAAATAGTATCACATTTTTTTGTTTCATTATAACAAGCATAAAATAATGGCTGTAAAGAAAGCATTAACATGTATCATAATCATACATATGGTAAAAATACAATATAAAATCATCTTCTTGTGATTTTTTTTCTATGATCTTTTGTTAAAAGATAATATAATATAAAATAGGTATAAATATATATTACACAAAATACTACTGAAATAAATAGTCATTTATAAAAAAACAAAAAAGATACTCCTATTCAAACACTTCAAAAAATAATAAGTATAAATTCAACTATATCAAGTATTTTATACTTTGTTTTTCTGAATAATAATGTGATAACTATTAAAATAGATGCTAAAATTCAAATAATTAAATATAATATAAATAAAGCTCCTACTATAAACAAAAAATCATTAATAACATTTGAATAATCAAAAAACATCAAATGTCACATTCAATCAATTTTATACAGTATTACTAATTGGTAAACTATTCAAGATAATAAAATTACTACAGATATAATAGTAAATTTTGTAGTATCTTTAAAAATAGATACTACCTCTTTTTTAAAATCTAAAATTTCTTCTTTCATAAAAAAAAATTAACAAATAATATTTATTTTTATTCAAATAACTACTAATTGTCAATTTTTTTAATTTTTAGTGTTAATTGGTTACTTTACTATCTAATATTGTATATTTAAGATTAGTTCAGTAAACATCATACCAGTCTATCTTATAATTATTATTTAATTTTATTGTATAATCTTTTCTTCAGGTAGGTTTTTCATATTCTCCTGATAACAAGCGTGTTTTTCTAAATGATTGATATAATTTATTTATTTTTGATTGTCATTGCCAGAAATTTTTATTACCAGTTATTACTAAAAATATAGTATCTTCAAATTTTCAGGAATCCTTAAGTTGTTCTAAAAATTTAATATCTTTAATGAAACTAAACATTTGCTCAGGTACTTGTCCATTAGTTGGAAATTTTAACTCTATAGCAATTTTCTTATCATTTTTATTATATACAACTAAATCTATCTCTTTTTTAATAAAAGATTGTTTATTTAATCAGAAAAAAGATACATTTCTTTCAAAATCTACTTTATACCCTTTATTTCTTAAGTAATAAGCAATTTCAAATTGTAAATTAAACTCATTATATAGTTCTATATCTATATAATTAAGTAAATCGCAGATTATTTTAACTACTCTATTTTTCATAAAAAATAATTAATAAATTGTTAATATATCATATTCTTCAAACAATATCTCTCAAACCTTTAACTCTATACTAAAAATCATTTTTTCTTCTATTGTCATTTTGTTTATATCAGATATATTTTTTAATCTTCTATTACAATCTCAATCCAAAACTTCTAAAATTACTTTATCTCTTTTATCATCTTTATTGTTTAAAAAATATAGTTCAGCTTCATATGAAGCTATATCATGTATTTCTTTCATTTCTCTTCTTCTACTCCAATAATGTAATCATAGTAATCAATCCATAATTTTTCAAAAGAATGTTCTTTTTAGTTTTCTACCATACTTATTAGCAATTAATTCTGCTATCCTTTTTGATATACCTAAAATTACTTGCTCAAAATCATTCCTTTTTACATCTTTTACATAATCAGGTCAGTACAATATTTCTAAATATTCTATCATTCATTTTCTTTCACCTCATTCTAACTCTTTTAACTCAGCTTTTATTTCTGTTCAGTTTTTCAATATCATTACTTTTTTTTCAGTATCATATTTATCTCCTCATCCTATGTCTAATATTGTCATAATCAAAAAATTAAAAATTATTTTTTATAATTATATCATATTTTTAACAAAATCACAAATACCTATTGTAAATAAAATATTTCTAAATATAATAAAAATTAAGAATTTTAAAAAGTACAAAATTCTAACTAGAGCTTAGGTATACTTATGTATCACTCATACTCCATAAATTCAGTGATAATTAAGTCCAATACCTCTTGCCATAAAAAAAGAAAAACTATCCTAGTTAATATATTAATAGGATAGTTTTA
>CAYFMG010000025.1:0-13936 GCA_964344155.1 uncultured Candidatus Peribacteria bacterium
AGAGTGTAACAAGAGCAGTGATCTACTGATCAAAGAAAAGTTTAACAAGTGATAGCATAAGTATAGCAACAACAGCAGTTACTTATACATGATGTTTAGCAACAACACAAGACGGACACAGTATCCCACAACTATCACACTTACAAACAAGTTCACATACATCTACAGGTACAGTTACAACAGAGTCAACAACAATGATAACAGATACATATAGATGTAACAACTGAACACTAGAAGACATCTGACAAACTACAAGTTTATCATGTAACACAAGTTATCATGATGAAGGATGAACATGTACAAGTGACACAAGAAGTGTACAATGTACAACAGGTAACAACCCAGCAAATTCAACAGAAACAATAGCCAATGTAACACAAACATGGAGTAATGGATGGCCAACAATCCCAGATTGTAGTTATACATGTGATTGAGCATACTCAGGAGTTAATTGTGATGTTTTATTATTTATGGATGCTACATGATGAACTGTAACAACTGATGGTGATTATAGAATACATACATTTACTACATCTGGTACATTTACAGTTAATTCTGCTTGAAATGCAGAGGTTCTTGTTGTAGCTTGAGGATGATGAGGTTGAGGTACAACAAATGACTGAGGATGATGAGGTGCATGAGGACTACTTCACTGAGCTTCTATAGCAATGTGATCAAATTCTTATACTATTACAGTATGAGCATGAGGTGCATGAGCAACAGCTGATACATCAAACTGATCTAACTGATGAGATTCTTCAATTAGTATATTAAATGCTGTAGCTATTTGAGGATGATGAGGTTGAGGTTATAAATCATGATGAGCATCAAATGGTTGATCATGAGGTTGAGATTCTCGTTGAACATATAATTCTGGTTCAGGATGATCTGCAACTCAATGAAATTCAGGAGGGCTTATTTGATATGGTAATTCTTGAGGTTATAATAATACTCCTTGAGATAATGGTGCAGGTTGAGGTTGAGCTTGAAAAGCTTGAGCTAATTGAGGGGGATCTTGAGCAACTTGAGATGGTTGAGATGGTATACAATTATCTATATCAGGTACAGCTACTTATTATGGAGGTTGAGGATGAGGATGAACTTCAATAGGGGCAGGGAATTATACTTGAGGATGAACTTGAGGTTTAGGAGGTTGAGCTAATTGATGTGGAGATTACACATGTACTCCAGGAAATGGGGCTACTAATACTTGATGAGGTGGTGGATGAGCATGAGATAGATCAGCTCAATCTTCTCCAGCTTGAGGTAATGGTGGGTCATGAATAGTTATTATTCGTTATCAATACCAAGGTACAGTATCAAATTGTGCAACACAACCAAATTACTCAAATACTGTTTTCCATGTATGAACTCCAACAACAACAGGACAAGCTTGGCAAAATACTGACAGTAGTGCAGCTTGTTATTATACATGTACACCAGGTTATTATTGAAATGATTGTAGCATGGCTTCTAGTGATAACTTTAGAGTAGTTACTTATACAGGTAATGCTTCAACTCAAACTATAAATACAGGTATAGAACCAGGTTTAGTCTGGTTTAAAAATAGAAGTAGTACTCCAGGTAATGTTTTAGTTGATAAAGTAAGGTGAGATAGCAAGGCATTATATACTACTAATACAAACTGAGAATCAACTGAGCAAAGCTTTAATTTTACTTCAAACTCTTTCTCGGTAAATTGAACTCATTGATGAGCACGGAATGATTCAGGAAATAAATATGTAGCTTGGGTATGGAAGGCATGATGAGCTCCTGTTACAAATACAGACTGAACTATAACATCACAGGTAAGTGCTAATGTAGATGCTTGATTTAGTATAGTTGGGTATACAGGGAATGCTACAGCTTCTCAAACTGTATGACACTGACTAAATTCTGCACCTGAGATGGTTATAGTTAAACAACGTTCTTGAAGTTATCTTTCTTATCATAATTGGACAGTATGATATACTACATTAGGATCAAACTTTGGTCATAGAATTCATTTAAATGAAAATTGAGCAGCTACTGTAACAGATCCATGGGCTTATACAAATCCAACTGATAAAGTATTTACTATTAATGCTGCCTGAGAAGTTAATCAAGTTTGAGACCCTTTTATAGCTTATGTATTTCATTCTGTACCAGGGTATAGTAAGATAGGTAGTTATACTGGTAATGGAAGTAGTAATGGACCTACTATAGATCTATGATTTAAACCTAGATATATATTAATTAAAAGAACAGATGCTAGTTGAGATCCTAGAGATTGGGAAATACATGATAGTATAAGACATAGCTGAGGAGCTTCAACAACTCGTTTATGGGCTAATTTAACTAATGCAGAGTTAGCATGATCAAGTGAAGCTATAGATTTCTTAGCAAACTGATTTCAATTAACATGAGCAGGTTGATCTAAAAATGAAAATGGATGAAATTATATATATTATGCAATAGCAGAATAATAAAAAAACACAAGTTTATAAACTTGTGTTTTTTTGTTGTTTTAAAAAATAAAAAAAGAACTAGTTTATTAAAAACTAATTCTTATTTAACGAATTTAACAATGTTTGAGAATACAGAAGGATTTGAAATTGCTAAGTTTGATAATACTTTTCTGTTTAAGTTAACTTTTTTAGTGTATAAAGCATTAATAAATTTAGAATAACTTAATCCATTTTCTCTAGCAGCAATATTTATTCTTACTGTCCAAAGTCTTCTAAAATCTCTCTTTTTTCTTTTTCTACCAATGAAGGCATTTGTACTAGCTTTCATCCAAGCATTTTTAGCTCTTGAGAATACTCTTGAATTAAGCATTCTATAACCTTTAGTTGCTTTTAGTAGATTTTTGTGTCTTTTTCTAGTCATAAGACCTCTTTTAACTCTAACCATCTTTAAGTTTATTTAGTTATATAATAATTGGTTTCTCACTACATGTGAGGTAATTGTTGTTTAATTTTTTTTGTTTCAGCAGCAGAAACGATTAAACCATATTTGTTTCTACCTTTTGCTTTTTTTGTTTTGTCACTTAATAAGTGTCTTTTCCAAGCTTTAGCAAGTTTAAATTTACCTTTTGCTGTAACTTTAACTCTTTTTTTAACTCAGCTTCTAGTTTTTAAAGTCATAATTCTTTAAATTATTAATTATAAATTATTTAATTGTTTTTAACATTGCTGAAAAGTTACTTCAGCTTCTTTTTACTTGCCCTTCTAATTTATATATCTCAGACAGGCTAGCAACAAAAGATTCTATCTTTTCTAGAGCTAAATCAGCATAGTGATTTTCTCTTCATCTTAACATTAGACTAACTTTTAAAGGGTGTCATCATGCTGCAAATTTTTCAGCTTGTTTTTTCCTAATTTGTAGATCGTGATCTCAAATCTTAAAAGTAATTCTAATTGTCTTCATATCAGGAGCTTTTCATTTTTGCTTTTGTTTTTGCTCTTGCTTTTTTTGTCTGTATAAAAATTTTCAGTAATCAAGTATCTTAACAATACTAAAATCTCTTTGTCTTGAAATCTCCATTAAATCTAATCATTGTTCAGCAGCTATGTTTTTTGCCTCACTTAAAGACATCTCACCAAGGTTTTCACCCTCGTCAGTTACTACTTGAACATTTCTTGCTCTTATTTGCTCATTTAATGCTTTTTTCTTTTCTTTCAAATTTTTAAAATTAGAGATTTAAGATAATTCTTTTACCATTCTAACAAATTTAGCTTTTTTTCTAGATCCGTTATTTTTGTGTATTATATTCTTTTTTACTAATTTATCAATAATTGATTGTAATCCTGAAGAAACAGTTTTACCATCTTTATCCTTTTTGTTAACTAGAAGTTCTTTTGCAGTTTTTGCATCTTTAGCTTTTATAGCTGCTTCAAATGCAACTCTAGCTTCTCTGTATAAAGCTCTAAAGTGATCATTTCTAGCTTTTCTTTTATGATTTTGTCTTAATTGCTTTTTTGCAGACGCGATTATTGGCATAAAATATTGTACTTAAATATCAAAATAATTGTGATCAAATAACCATATTTGAGGATTGGGTTATTTAAATCATTTCTCTTCGTGCGGAGATTATATGAAAAATAGGATATTAGTCAAGTTTTTTTACAAAAAAATGACAAAACCTTATCTCAGGCTTCATCATTTTTTTTCTACTTTTTTAGTTATTTCAGAAATTAGCTCATTTTTTACTTTATCATCAAGAGTTTCTTTCATAGATTGAATAAAGATTTTGTAAGTAAGACTTCTTTGATTTTCTAGTTTTTCATCGTCTTCATATATATCAGTTAATTCTACTTTTGTTATTAGGTTAGGATTTGTTTTTTCTATAGCTGTTTTTATATCTTTAGCTTTTATGTCTTTGTTTATTACAAAACTTAAATCAAAATTGTTTTCTTGGAAACTTGATACTTCTTTAGCTTTCACTGTGGTATATAATACTGACTCTAATTTGTCTGTATTAATATCAAAATATGCAATTCTAGACTCTATATCAAAGTTTTTAGCCACTTTAGGATGTATTTCTCATATAGTTCACACTTCTTGTCATCTAACGATAATAGAAGCTGTTCTACCTGGGTGTGCAAAACTAGGAATATTTTCACATGTATTAAACATATACCTGTTTACTCAAATAGTTTTAAATAAATCAGATATTGTATTTTGTATATCATAATATGCTACAAAGTTATTTGATACTCTCACTCAAGAAAGAGAATAGTATTCATCTATATTTGTTTCTTTTTTTGTAAATACTTTTTCTAGTTCAAAAAGTTTCATATCATTATATTCTCTTATATTTTTTTCTAGAGATAACAATAAGTTTGGTATAAGACTTCATCTTAGGTGAGTTAATTCTTCTGATAAAGCATTCTTCATAGGAACTAAATTTTGAGTATCTCACATTGTTTTTTCCATTAACTCCTTATTTACAAAAGAGTAGGTATACATATCATACCATCATTTATTTGAGAAGAAGTTTCTAGAATCATTTTTTAGTTTATAGATATTTGTTTGCATTATAGCTCACAGGTTTATTCTAGGAACAGTTGCCTCTATATTATCATATCAGTCTATTCTTGCTATTTCTTCAGCTATATCTGATTTAAATGAAAGATCTTTTCTCCAAAAAGGGATATTTAAAATTCAAGATTTTTCTGTTATTCAAAGATTTTTTAGTATATTTAAAGCTTCTTTTTTAGTGTATTTCTTTCAGATTAAATTGTTTATATAATCTAAATCAAAATCTATAGTAATGTTTTCTTGCTTATTAGGATAAGAATCTGAAAAAGCTGTAATTTTTATTCAGTCTAGATTTTTTTCTAATTCTGAAGCTATTAAGCTTACTCATCTAATAGGCATTTCTAAAACAATATCTTTTTCAAATACATTTAAAGAATCAGTTCTGATTCATAATCTTTTTCAAGTTTGTCTAATAGTAGCTTGTTCAAAATGAGCACCTTCTACTACTATATTTTTTGTTTCATCTGTTACTGATGAGTCTTTTCATCAAATAATTCACCCTAAAGCTAATACTTTTTTAGAATCAGCTATTACTATATCTTTATCACTTAATTCGTATTCTTTATCATCTAGAGCTACAAATTTTTCTCCATTTTTAGCATATCTAATAACAATATTACCTTCAATTTTGTCAGCATCAAAACAGTGAGTAGGTTGACCATAAAGATATAGGGAATAGTTAGATATATCTATTAATAATCATTTTGAAGTTACTTCAGCTGAGTTTAAAACTTGTTTTATATAGTCAGGAGTTTCTGTGTTTGATACATTTTCTATTTTTAATCATATATATC
Organism: uncultured Candidatus Peribacteria bacterium; assembly: GCA_964344155.1. GTDB lineage: Bacteria > Patescibacteriota > Gracilibacteria > BD1-5 > UBA6164 > UBA6164. The sequence continues at coordinate 5,817 of CAYFMG010000025.1, forward strand.
TTTTTACTTCATCTTGAATTTCATTTTTTATTCATAGATCTTTTAAATTTGAAAAATCTCTGTTTTCATATTCAAAATCAAAGTTTGTAGAGTTTATTGCATGTATTTCTCTTATAATTCAAATATGAGAAAATAAATCAGGTCTATGGTTTATAGCTTTGTTATCTATTTCTAGTATAGCATCATTTTTACCTAAGTAGTCTCTCATACATAAGTTTAGGGGAGCTTCACTTGGTAACTCTAATATACCTTCTTGTCTTATATCAGTTAGACCTAATTCATCTTCACTACAGATCATACCTTTTGATGTTTCTCATCTGATTTTTGTTTTTTTAATTACAAAATCTGGTGCTAATTCTGCTCAACAAACAGCAACTGGTACTTTTATACCAGCTTTTACATTGTGGGCACCACAGACAATAGGGTGAATTTCATCATGGACTTTTACTGTTGTACAGTTTAATTTTTCTGAGTCAGGGTGTTTTTCACAACTTACAACTTCTCATACAAAAACTTTTTCTAAGTTTGATCATTCTAAAATAATGTCTTCTACTTCAGCTGTATGCATTACTAAATCTTCAGCTACTTCAGAGACTATTTTCAAATCTTTTATATATTTTTGTAAAACTTTATAAGATATCTTCATTTTTTTATTACTTATTTTTAAAAATTGTTCTTAAATATATATAAAAATGACTAAAAGGCAAGTAAAAGGGAACAAAAAAGCAATAATTTTAAAATTATTGCTTTTTTATTTTACAAACTATTTTTTATTACTTCTTCAATTTCAGCTGCTATTTCAGGATTTTCTTTTAAGAAAGTTTTAGCATTTTCTCTACCTTGTCATAGTTTTGTTTCTCAGTAAGAATAGAAAGCTCATGATTTTTTAACTACTCAGCTAGTAGATCATATATCAAGAATTTCTCATACTTTTGAAATACCTTCATTGTACATTACATCAAACATAGCCTCTTTAAAAGGAGGAGCTATTTTGTTTTTTATTACTTTTACTAGAGTAGTATTTCATAATACTTCTTTTTCCATAGCTACTCATTTTTCTATTTTTGCCTTTCTTCTAATATCTAGTCTTTGAGAAGCATAGAACTTTAGAGCATTACCTCAAGTTGTAGTTTCTGGACTACCAAACATAACTCAGATTTTCATTCTGATTTGGTTTATAAATATAACGCTACAACCAGTTTTGTTTATTGCTCATGTTATTTTTCTAAGTGCTTGACTCATAAGTCTTGCTTGTAATCACATATGTGAATCTCACATTTCTCATTCTATTTCTGCTTTTGGTGTTAAAGCTGCAACAGAGTCAACTATAATTAAATCAACAGCTCCTGAATTAACTAGTTTTTCTGTTATTTCTAATGCTTGTTCACCATAGTCTGGTTGAGATATTAAAAGTTCATCAATATTTACTCAGATTTTTTTAGCATATTCTGGGTCTAGTGCATGTTCTGCATCAATAAATGCAGCTGTACCTCATGCTTTTTGACATTCAGCAATAGCATGTAGGGTAAGTGTTGTTTTACCTGATGATTCTGGACCATATATTTCAACTATTCTTCATTTTGCATATCATCCTCATAGAGCCATGTCTAAAGATAATGATCAAGATGATGTAGTTTCTACTTTTACTTTAGCATCTTCATCTCATAATTTCATTATAGATCATTTACCAAATTGTTTTTCTATCATTGATAGTGCGTTGTTTAAAGCTTCTTGCTTGTTCATAATAATAGAGTTATTTTTTAAAATAGTATACATTTTTTAGGTGTATAAAATGAGTATATAAAATATATATACTTTGTCAAAACTTTTTTTAAAAATTATTTAATTCTGTAATTTGTTTTTAGTCATTCTAGTGTTCAAATAGCGATATTCTCTCAATTACATTTTTTACAAATAAAAGTATATCAGCTACTATTTGGTCTATCTGTCTCAACAATAGATTTACAGTCTTTACAATAAAAAGATACTTCTCATCTATCTTCAGAAAAGTTTTCTCTTTTTTCAAATTCTTCAATATTTATTAAATCTCAAAAATTAGACATAGTTAGGTTATTAGGATTAAAATAGACTCATAACTTCTTCTTGTTTTTCCTCAACTGTTATTATATTTTGTTTTACTAGTTCTACAAAACATCTTAAAGTTGCTTCTACATCGACCATGGCATCATGAGCTCAAACAAAATATTCTCAAAAAAGTTTTTTATGTAGTTCTCATAATTTTGGATATTTAAATCTAGCTCAGTTTCATTGTATTGCACAGTAATCAACAGTAGTTTTCATTGTACAGACAACTTGTTTTGGTGAATATTTATATTCTTGTTCTAGTCTTCTTAACTCTAGTTTTATCATATCTTCATCATATTCTATATTATGTCATATAGTTATATCAGACTCATTTATATATTTCAAAAATTCATCTATTTTTTCTTCGATAAATGGGGCATCTTTTACATCTATATCATATAGGTGATGAACTTGAGAAGCTCCAAAGGGAATAGGTATTCTAGGGTTTATTAGTATATCAACTCTTTCTATTTCTTTGAATTCTCAGTTTTTTAATTCTCATAGTATTCATGCAAATTGAACTATTTTTGGTTGTTTGTTTAGATCTGTTTCTTTTTTACTTATAAATCATGTTGTTTCTGTATCGTATACAAATATTTTCACTTTAATTCTTTTAATAATAATATAGTACTTTAATTATAGGGAATATATATATTTGTAAAGAATAAATAAAAAAAACTAGTTTTTAAACTAGTCTTTTTTTAATTGATAAAAGCTTCTTCAAACTCTTTCTATAATACTTTTACTTTGTAAGTTCATATATACTGTAGATTCTTGAACATTTCTTGTTTTTAAAACTTCTTTTGTAATTTGTTTTACATTCATAGGTCAACCATTGTCTTCTAATATTTTTACTATAACATCTAGAACAGTTCAAGATTTAAATCCCCACTCTTTTAATGCATATATTCATCTACCTATAAGTACAAATTCAGGATTTCTAATTAATTCATTATGAATAGTACTTACTTTTACACTTTTTCCTAAAGTTTCTGTTATCTTGTTAGCAAGATCAACAAAATGCATAGGAACTTTTTCTTTTTTCATTACATATATAGCATTGTCTTTTATAGTTTTTGGATTTAGTATTTTCCATTTAGTTAATCATACTAGATTTTTTTCTCAAAAAACTATATCTTCAAATAGATCAAGTACTGAATCTATTAAAACTAGAGGGATATCTTCATCTTTTTTTAGATTTGAAGATATTGATTCATAAAGACTTGTTTTTGTAATAACTTCTTTTTTCTTTTTTAGAATTTTTAAAGCTTCGTTGTGAATTAGTTTAACAGTTTCTTTTTCTACACCAGGTGAAAGAAAATGAACTTTACATCATAATTTATGTTTTGATTTGTTTATATCAAAATCAGCTTGTATAAGTATATCTATGATGTTAGGATTAACATCTTTATCTAAGTTTAAATCTTTTATTAAGATATTAAGTAATTTCTCTTTTGAAATAACTCAACCGTGAAGAGCAATATATTTACGTGATAGTTCTTGCACTTTTGCTAGACTACTAGTTTTTCACATTCTTCCTATTTTTCTAATACCTGTTTCTTCAATTTGCCTTACTCTTTCTCTTGTTATAGAAGGCTCAAAAGAACTCCCTATACTATGAAGGGTTTGCTTTTCTCAGAAAAGACCTACTCTCTGTTCGATAACACTTCTTTCTTTCTCTGAAAGATTTTCTAAGATGCCATCAAAAGACTCAGTTATCATTTTATTTGTTAGTACTTTAGTAGCCATTCTTTATTATTTATATAATAATAGTACTTATAATATATAATTATTTTATTTCAAAAGTCAAACGTTTTTTTTCTAAAATGGTAATTTCATATTATCTTTTTCTTCTTTATTGTTTTCTCTTTCCTTATTTAGTTTGTTTAAAATTATTTCAGAATTATTCTTATAGAACTCTTTTCTTATTATAAATCATCATATTAAAATGATAATTCATGAAGTCATACAAAGAACAATTCAGTTTCAATATACTATATTTTCAAAAAAAGTATTTAATCAATTAATAAAACTTAATGTTATAATACTAAAACTTAGTATAAAGAATCAAGAAGTTATTATTATAAAGTGGTTTTTAAGAGATAAATCAGAGTATAGCTTTAATTTTTCTTTATAACTTGTTGAAAAGATAGTAAAAATAGGTAATATTAGTATTATTATTAATAAAAAACCTATATTTCAAGAAAGAGAATAAAAAGAGTCCCAAGTAATATCATTTTTTACATCTTTTATCCATGGTAAAAATAGACTTATAAAACAAATTATTGTTCAAAGTAAAACCATTTGTTTTGAAAAACTTAAATTTAGGCTTTTAAATTTAGTGTTTTTAAAAAAATAGTTTATTCTCTGTTTTAAGCTATTTTTAGGATTATTATTTCTAGAATTCATGTTTTTAATTTTAAATTTTATTTTAAAAAGAGTAATAATATTTGATATTTTTGCAAATACTTTATAATATTTTATATAAGTATTTTAAAATTAAAAGGTTTTATTTCAAAAATGAAAAAGAAAAATACAATAAATAATAGTTTTTTTGATCTTTTGGCATTTGTTTTAAGTTTTTTATTATCTTTTTTAAGAAGTATTAAACTATTTTTCTTTTTTTGAAAAAAAGAGACTAAAAAAAATATATTTTTTGATTTTTTAGATTTTATTTTTAGAAAATGGTCAAAGTACTTTTGGAAAAAACCTTCTTTTTATAAAATAACATCTTTTTTCTGAGATTTACTACACTCTATTTTTAAAAAATAACTTATTATGATTAAAAATAAAACAATAAAAAAAGCTTTTACTCTAGTAGAAATAATGATTTGAATACTTATAGTTTCAATGGTTATTATTTGATGATTTCAAGCTTTATCAGCTATTACTATATGAAAAGCAAGACTTATTCAACATACTGATATGCAAAAAAGTAGTCTTTATTTTGTTGCAAAACTTTCAGAAATGATAAAAAAATGAGGTACTATTGATTATGAAGAATATTTTAATAGAAAACTTATTTGAAATACTACATATTCATCATGACATTATGATATAGTTTCATGATTTGGTAATTTTTGAAGAAATTGAACACTAGATAAAGAAATATGAGAAACAGGTTTTAGTTATTGAGAATGATTTTATTACTGTAGGAGTAATGATTGAGAAAAAATGACTTGAGACTGATGTGTGGATAATTTTAATGGTTGAATTAATTATAACTGAGAACAACAAAGATATTGAGAATATAGTTTTCAATTTGTAGATTATAATTCTAATTATGATTGAGATTCATGAATTATTTGAGATGAGGATTGAGATTCTGAAATAAGAGGGGATGATGATGATGAATATCTATGAGAATGACCAAATGTTTTCAATAAAGCAGAAAATTTAACAGAGCTATATTTGATAAGTTGAGACAAAAAAACAAGAACATTATTTAGATGGAAGGTTGACAAAGATCCTTACTGACCAGGAGACTGTTCTCTTGATGTCAATAATGAGATTACCGCAGACTCGTGCCTTTGAACGGTTCAATATTTAAAATTAATTTGAAAAGATATTTGAATGGATCATAACTTGTCTACTATAGATAATAGCCAATATGATTGAATTATAGACACATGGATTATAGACACAAATTTTACTTGATGAGATGAAATTGTGGCTTGATCTCAAGATATGGAAAATTACTGGGTTGATTTATTTCCAAATACTATAAATGTAGAAGAATTTAAAATTTTTGCTTATCCAAATAAGGATATAAATTATGAATGGAAAAATATAGATTCATCTATAAATATTTCACCTTATGTTGATTTAAAAATGAAGTTAAAACCTAGTTGGATTTCCAGAAAAAAATTAAAATGAGAATGAAAAAGTATAGATTTTTCTATGACAATTACTTTATCTGAAATATATAGTAAATAGACCACCCCCTTAGCCCCCTCCTTATTAAGGAGGGGGAATAATTCAAAAAAATATGAAAAATAATAAAAAATGATTTAGTTTACCTCTTGCTATGGGGTTAGTTATTATTATAAGTTTATTGGCTTATACTATTTTAGAGTATATAGTCCCTTTTTCTAGAGATGTAAAATGAATAGAAAATGCATCAAAAGCATATTATCAAGCCAATAGTTGAATAGAAGACGCTTTATTATATATAAAGAATAGAGCAGATGAAACATGAGAAGACTTTAAAAGTTTTACTGATAAAATTTCTTATAGTTATTCAACTTTTTCTTCATGAACTATTTTACCGCCAAGTTGAGAATGAAATAGTGAATATAATAAAGATTGGAATATTATATCAGAGTGAAATCCTTTACAATTATCTTTATGAAATGGATACTTATGAACTTGAGATTTAAAAATCTATTTTAGAGTACCTGATTTAAATAGGGATTGAGATAATTCTGATTTAGTTTTAAGTTGATCTTTATTACCTATAGTGAGTTGGCAATTATCAGCAGAACAAGATGTACTTAATTCAAGTGATTCTATAATAAAAGCTAATCAAATAGATGAAAGAGAAATAATTTTAAATAATTTAATATGAGATAAACTAGATACTACAGGGGAAAGTATGTGAAGTTTTTATTCTACAAATTGTAATAGTAACTGAGACTTATGTAGTTTAAAATTATCTATAGTAAATAAGCTAGAAAGTGATGATATTATTAGTCCTGTTTCTATACCATATTTGGAGTGGAAAATAGTTTCTGATAATAATATACCTCTTCGTTATACAAAATTACAAGCTTCTTGAAAATCTATTTGATATAAAAAGAATTTGGATATAAAAGTTGAAACAAATACTACAAATCAAGCGTTTGATTTCACTGTTTTTCAATAATTTCTTTCAAAAATCACTTTTTTAAGTATAATAACATTAGTATTATTTAAGTAATATAAAATGAAGTTATTTAAGATAGAGGAAAATGATGCAAATCAAAGGTTAGATAAATTTTTAAAAAAATTATTTCCAAGGGCTACAAGAAGTCTTATATATAAGTTTAATAGAAAGGATAAAATAAAGATAAAAAGCTCAGATACTGAATGAAAATTTAAAAAAAGAGATAATGAATATAAGCTAAAGATAGGGGATGAAGTAAAGATTTTTTTGAGTGATAATGATTTTAAAGAGTTATCTGCTGAAAAAGAAAAGAAAAGTGAGAAAATATTATCAAAATGAGGTTTTTCTAAAGAAGATATAGTTTATGAAGATTGAGATTTATTAGTTGTGAATAAAAATGCATGAATAAATGTTCATCCATGAGACCATAAAACAAAAGAATCAAATCTAATATCTCAAGTACAAGATTATTTATGAAAAAAATTAAATAGTCTTACTTTTAAGCCAAGCTTAGTTCATAGGATAGATAGAGATACATCATGAATATTGCTTGTTGCTAAGAAAAAATGAATGTTAACTAAGTTGGTTGCTGATTTAAAAGATCATGAAAAAATTAAAAAAACATATTATGCTATAGTTTTGTGAAAATTATCCAGAAGAAAGGGAACAATAAAGAATAAACTTTTAAGAATAGAAAATGCTAAAAATAGAAACAAGGTAGAGGTTTCTGAAAAATGAAAAACAGCAATAACTCATTATAAAACTTTAAAAGAACATATATTAAGATTAAAAGATACTGTTTTAGTTTTAACAGAAGTTGAAATAGAAATAGAAACATGAAGAATGCATCAAATTAGAGTGCATATGTCTAGTATTTGAAATCCTATTTTGTGAGATAAGATATATTGAGATAAAAAGTTAAATAGTTTTATAGAAAGAAATTATTGACTTGATAGGCAAGCTTTACATGCATGGAAAATAGAATTTTTTCACTATGGAAGAAAGAAAACTATGGAATTAACAGCTAGGATAAAAAAAGATTTATCTAGTTTTGTAAAAAAACTCTCTTAATAGGGAGTTTTTTTATTAAAAAAACTTGTAATTTTAATAAATACAATTATATTAATTAAGTATTAAAAATTAACAATAAATACCATGAAAAAATTACATA
>CAYFMG010000026.1:0-12992 GCA_964344155.1 uncultured Candidatus Peribacteria bacterium
TTTTTAATACTTAATTAATATAATAGTATTTATTAAAATATCAAATTTATTTTTTGTATTTTTTGTAGTTTTATGTTATAATTAAATTAATTAATAATTGAACTAAAAATAATGGATACTTTCATAGTTATATTTTCTGTTTTAATAGTACTATTTATCGCATGATTTATAGTACTAAAAATATTTAGAAAAAAAACTGATCAAAAAAGAACTTTGGAGTTAACTTTTTTAAAAATCACCCTTCCAAAAAAAGATAGTGATCTAGATGAAAAAAAAGAAACAACAAAAGATTTTAAAGAAATGATTTGATTATCAGAACAACTTTATGCTTCTCTAAAATCAATATACTCTAGAAAAATACTTAAACAAATATTATGACAAGACCTAATTAGTTTTGAATATGTAGCACATGAATGAGAAATCCTGTTTTATGTAGTTATCCCAAAAGCATATAAACAACTAATTGAAAAACAAATAAACTGATTTTATACAGATGCAATAATCGAAGAAACAACAGAAGTAAATATTTTTAAAAATAGAAAATATATAGAAGGAACTTATATAAACACATCCAAAGAGTTTTTCTTCCCTATAAAAACATATCAAAAACTAGAATCAGATCCGATAAATAATATAACAAATGCTTTTTCTAAATTAGAAGATGATAAGTCAGCCGCTATACAAGTACTACTAAAACCGATAAAAGACAATTGGCAATGAGATTGTAGTAAAGCTAGTTCAGCAATTCAAAAATGAAAAACTAGTTTCTTTACCCTAAACCCTTTTAAGCTTGTAATATGACTTTTTAGTATATTATTTTCTAGTGGTGAAGATGAAAATAAAACAGCTAACAATGATGATGCTACATCAGCACTTACATGAGAAAGAGCAAAAACTGTAGATGAAAAATGAGACAAAACAGGTTTTGAAGTAGTTATAAGAGTAATAACAACTGGTAATGATAAAGCTATGGTAGAAACTGAACTAACAAATATAGTATCTACTTTTACTCAATTTTCATACCCAGATTTTAACTGATTTACAAATACTCTAAAACATAATAAGAAAAAACTAATTCAAAATTATATTTATAGATTTTTTAAAAAACCATTTTTTCTAAAGAAAATGATTTTAAATACTGAGGAACTAGCTTCTATATTCCACTTCCCTCATATCAAATACAATACTACTCCTGAAATTAAATGGCAAAATTTCAAAATAGTAAAAGCTCCTGCAAATATACCTAAAGAAGGATTGTTACTAGGACATAACGTCTATAGATGAGTTAAAAAAGAAATCAGAATGAAACTAGAAGATAGAATGAGACACTTCTATGTAATATGACAAACCGGTGTTGGTAAATCTTCTACTTTTCAAGTAATGATAAGACAAGACTTACAAAACTGAGAATGAGTATGTGTAATTGATCCTCATGGTGACTTAGTAAGAGATGTACTACCATTTATACCTAGAGAAAGAGCGGATGATGTAATAATTTTTGATCCTTCAGATCTTGATAGACCTATGTGATTAAATCTACTTGAAGCTGAAACTGATGAAGAAAAAGAGCTAGTAGCTATGGATGCTCTAAATATAATGATAAAACTTTTTGGTAATGAAATATTTGGTCCTAGAATACAAGACTACTTCAGAAATGCAGTATTAACACTTATGGATTATCCTCAATGAGGTGCTATTACTGATGTTGTTAGACTATTTACAGATCAAGAATTCCAAAAAGATAGAGTTAGACATGTAAAAAATCCTATAGTAAAAAACTGGTGGGAAAAAACATATGCTTCTATGTGAGATAGAGAAAAATGAGAAATAATACCTTATTTTGCAGCTAAATTTGGTCAATTTATTACAAATAAAATGATGAGAAATATCATTGGTCAAACAAAATCTAGTTTTGATATACTTGATATAATGCAAAATAAAAAAATTCTACTTGTAAATCTTTCTAAATGAAGACTTGGTGATCTGAACTCAAAACTTCTTGGTATGATGCTAGTATCAAAAATACAAATGGCAGCGATGAGAAGAGATAGGATAGCAAAAGAAGATAGAAGTGATTGTTTCTTATATATAGATGAATTCCAAAACTACGTAACAGATAGTATTGAGTCAATATTATCAGAAGCTAGAAAATATAGATTGAGTTTAAATATTGCTCACCAATACTTATGACAATTAGAACAAAGTGATGCTCTGACTAAATCTAGTCTAAACTTAAAGCAAGCAATTTTTGGTAATGTCTGAACTGTAATGAGTTATAAAATCTGACCAGAAGACTGAGAATTTATGGCAAAATATTATGCTCCAACTTTTTCTGAACAAGATTTAGTAAATACAGATAAATTTAAAGCTTCTATGAAACTTTCTATAGACAACCAACCAACAACTCCTTTTTCAATTATACCTATTAATCCTTACCTAGAAACTGGAGACGATAAGTTAGCTAAGGCTTTTACAGAACTATCTAGACTTAAATATGGTCGTGACAAAGATTTTGTAAGCAAAGAAATAGAATATAGAATTTGAAGTACTTAAAAAAATAAACCAGGTTTTCCCTGGTTTATTTTATTATGCAGCAACAGCTTGTTCAGAATCATCATATAGACAAAGTGTATCCATATCTGTACGGTAAACACTAAGCTTAATTAAAGGTTCTTTTTCATTATATTTTTCATTTTCTGATTTAATCATTTCATTCTTTTTAGAAATCTCGACCAAAACAATATTTTCCCAATCCTTTAATGTAATTTTCTTTTTAGCTTCTGCTAAAAGCCTAAAAATAAAATCTACCTGATTTGGACAAGAAGACATAATTTTCATAATATCCTCTGCTGAAACATACTTTTCTCTATCCGCCATTTTTAAAACTCCTTTTTCTATTATTAAACGAACTTTATTTATATCTTTTTTCGCAAAATAGTCAAACTTTTTCTTTACTTTTAGAGTTTATTAAATAAAATACTGGCCAAATTGATTTTATATTATAAAAAAGAAAAACTAATGGATTTATACAAAGTATTAGAACTTGAAAAAAATGCCAGTAAAGATGATATCAAAAAAGCATACAGACGCCTTGCTATGAAATATCATCCAGATAGAAATGCATGAGACAAAGATGCTGAAAAAAAATTCAAAGAAATAAATGAGGCTTACTCTACTCTATCAGATGATGCTAAAAGAAAACAATATGATATGTTTGGTACAGCATGATGAGCTGCTTGAGGAGGGAATCCATTTTGATGATGATTTGGTTGAGCCCAAGTAGATGTAGATCTTTGAGACATATTTGAATCGTTTTTTGGTGGATGAATGTGATGAGCATGAAGAAAAAAACAAACAACATTTAAATGAGAAGACTTAGAACACCTACTTAATATAGATCTAAAAACTAGTATATATTGAGGAAAAGAAAAAATAAGTTTTAATAAAAAAGAAACTTGTGCTAAATGTGATTGAGAATGAGGTTCTTGAAAAACTACTTGTAGCAAATGTAATGGTAGATGACAAATAACATATACTAGCCAAAGCATGTTTGGAACTATACAACAAACTGGTGTTTGTGATCAATGTTCTGGTAGCTGAGAAACTTTTTCTAGTATGTGCTCTAGCTGTCACTGAGAAAAGAGAAAAGTTGTGAAAAAAGAAATAGAAGTAGATATACCAGCATGAATAGATAATGGAATGATTATAAAAATGACTGGTGAGTGAAATAATTGAGTATGAACAAAAGCCCATTGAGATTTATACATAAAATTTGGGGTAAAACTAGAAGAAAAATGATTAAAAAGAGATTGAGTAAATCTTTATTATGATTTAGAAATAGATGTAATAGAAGCTATTTTGTGAACTAAAAAAGAAATAAATATACCAATTATCTGAAAAAGAAATATAGAGATAAAAGCCTGAACTTCTCACTGAACTACTTTAAAAATACCTTGAGACTGAGTTAAACATATAGATAGCGAATCAAAATGAGACTTATTTATAAACCTATCTTTGAAAATACCTAAAAAACTAGCTAAAAAAGAAAGAGAACTTTATGAAGAAATAGCAAAAGAGAAAAAGATAAACGTAAATACCGGATGAGTATTTAAAAAAATGTTTGGTTAACTTATTTTTATAATCCATCCCCCCTTCGGGGTACTTCCTTTAATACTAAAGGAAGAAAGTTGATTTAAATAAAATTTTATTTTTAGGCTCCCTTTAGAATTAAAGGGAGCTGTCCGAAGGACTGAGGGATTTTTAATATAATATGCAAAAACAAAAAATATTAACAACTATTTTTACTGTGATTTTTATCACAGTTTTTTCTATATTTAATTTCTGAGAATATAGGGATTTCCATGAAAATAAATCAACAATTAATCAAATAGAAGAAACTAGTTTGCAAAAAGCTAGAAACTTTGAATTAGAAAACATAAAACAAATAGAAAATATAAGTTTTTTTCATACACCAAATAAAGATTTATTAACAAATATAGTAGATAAAATAAATAATGCTGAAACAGAAATATATCTAGAAACATATATATTAACAGAAAAAAGAATTCAGGAAGCATTAATAAAAGCATATAAAAAATGAGTTTTTATACAAATAGTTTTAGAAAAAGATCCCTACCTAGCATACAACATAAACAACAAAGCATATAATAAGCTACAAAAAGCTTGAATAGATATAGTTCGGTCAAATAAAGATAATTATAGTTTTAATCATTCAAAAATATTATTAATTGATAATTTAAGTATAATCTCAACTGGTAATTTTTCTTATTCAACTTTTACAAAAAATAGAGATTTTTTTGTATTCTCTAAAGAAAAAAAAATTTATGAAAAACTAAAACAAAACTTTTTAAATGACTATAATTGAAAAAAAATAAATCTTTATGATGATAATCTAATATTCTCCCCTACAACATCAAGAATAAAATTTGAAAAACTTTTTTATTGAGCACAAAATAATATCAAAATGTATTTCCAATATTTAAAAGATGATGAATTAGTATCAAAATTGATAAAAATAAAACAAGAAAAAAATATAGAAATAAGTATAGTTATAGCTGAAACTGCAAAAAATGATGATAATATACAATTATTAAAAAATGCTTGAATAAATATAAAAGTCTTAGAAAAAAACAAAATGCACGCTAAAGCAATTTTAGTAGACGAGAAATACTTATTCATATGAAGTATAAACTTTTCTAATTATTCCCTAGACAAAAATAGAGAAACCTGAATTTTGATAAAAAATACTCAAATAATAAAAGATTTTCTAGAAGTATTTAATAATGATTTTTAACTTTACAAAAACTATATTTTAATATAATAAAATTATTAATTATTAAAACAAATACAAAAGTGAATATACTATCAAAAATAATACTTGTTTTTTCAAGTTTAGCTATAATGTCTTTCTTGATATTTGTTACATATATAACAAATACTATTTCTAGTTCTAGTGAACCTTATTATGAAAGTGTTCAAAGCAGTAAAAATGTAATAGAAAAAATAGGTATATATGATATGGTTATTTTTTCTAGTGGTTCTATTGTTGCTAACAACGATATAGTAACAATAGAAAAACCTTGATTATATTTGTTTGATTTAAAAGAACCTAATAAAAGTTATTTGATAAAATGAGAATGATTTGATCTAACAACAAACTGACCTTGAAGTTTTATCATAAATAATATAGATTCAAAGAAAAATATGATTTTCTCTCTTAGTAATCTTTTAAGTATAGATCTAAAAAATAAAAAAACTGGTGATTTTATTACAAATATAGATCTCTACCCTCATATGTATTTTGTATTTAATCCTTTAAAAAATATTTTTGTAAAAAACTGAGACCTACTAAAAATATCTCAAACCTTTACACTAAAATACTTCTATGAACAAATTACAAAAGACTGAATAGTTTCTGAAAACTTTCTGAATATAGCTTCATTAAAAAACAAAGATTCCAAAGCTCAAATAATAAATACTCTTTCTATAATAAAAGAAGAATATATAAAACAAAACAAAATAATAGATAAGTTTGTAGATTCAAATTTTAGTAATATACCTGGTGAGAACTTGATTAATAAGTATAGATTTATATTTATTAATCCGAGTAAACAAAGTAATTACTACAAAAATATAGTCCTGAGAGATATAGCAAGACTACTAGTAGAAAAAAATGAAAATATAAATGTAATAAATTCTATATTTACAAATTTAGCAAAACTAGAAGAATTAAGCAAAGATGATGCTAGAGAAATAAAAGATATAATAAATTTTTACTACTATAGTGTAATAAGTAGTAATAAACCAATAATAACTAAAAACTCTTTTTCTACTCTACTAAATAGAATAAATGAGATTAATCTAAGACAAACAGAACTTTCTATAAACTATTTAGAAAAAATATTTTTTGAATATGATTATTTAAACAATGAAGAGTTTTATAAAAATATTTCTATTTTTAAAGAAAAATATATAAATAAAAAAGATATATCTGAAATAGATAATGTAGATTATTTAATTTTTTTCTTAGAAAATATATTAATAACATCTGAGTTTTCATCTTCTAATTTTGAAGACTTAATAACTATCTTTGAAAACTATGTAGAAATTTCTGATAAGTTTTATAGTTTTAGTGATGATAAAGTAAAAAGAACTTGATTATTTACAAATTCAAAAATATTAAATAAATTTGTAGATACATTAGAAAAGAAATATTTTGAAGAAGAAAGAAACTCAAGTCTACTACTTGAATTACAAAAAGATACTCAAATAAACAAAAACTATATATTAACTCTAGAAGAAAATATTATAAATATAATAAATATATTTAAAAACTATAAAGAAATACTAAATCCAACTAAAGATAATAAAGATAAATTTATAATAGATCTATACTCTTCTTTAGAAACAAAATTTACAGAATACTTCTCTGCATTAAAAAATTATGAAGAATATTTAGTTAAATATGATGAAAGCAAAAGAGAACTTTTGGAAACAAACTCTATAAATGAAGATAGTAACAATCTTTCTCTATCAACTAATAATGCTATAAAATATTTAGAAAACTTTAACTGAATACAAATAAAAAATGTAGAAATAGATATAATGGATTATAATTATTGTTTAGATCCAAGTATAGAAAACCAAAACTTGTCTGTAGAATTACCTTATTGTTATAAAATAGATAATATAAACATTTTAAATAAAAATATTTCTTTTTTACTACATCCAAGTGAGAAAAATAAAATAGATGAAATATATGTTGATAGCGTAAGTCAAAAAGGATCATATAAACTAGATGAAATAAAAGTATATTTAGACAACAAAAAATTAGCTGAAACAAAAAATAAAGAAAAATATGATTTTGTAAACTTCCTAGTTAATACATTTTGAGATAAAGATATAGAAGAAGAAGTACTAGCTTGAGATAATAATGCAGAATGAGAAAAAGAAGTTGAAGAAGATGTAGTTGTAAAATTATTTAAAAGAAATAAATTATTATCTGACAATGGTGATTTTGCTAATTTAGAATGATTTTTAGATATAGAATATAATGATATATCTGTTACTAAAAAAGGTGAAGAATACCTTACATACCTAGACTGAGTAACTTTTAATATAAACTTAAATAATAATAGTTATTTTTATGGAGAATTTAGTTCTGATTACAATTTCTCTCCTAATCATAGTTTTATAAATCCAAAATTTAAACTAATAAATAAAAAAACTAAACTTGATTTACTTTTCTGAAACCATATAGAAATAAGTTGAGAATACAAAGTAAATTCTATATCTGAGGAAGTAAAAGATTTATTCTTTTATTATGAAAATATAAATTTCATAGTAAATAGTATAAAAGAAAAATTCAAAAAAACTGAAATAAAAATTGTATATTACAAAGATTTAGATAAACTAGGTTTCACTACAGATTATAATTGATCTGAATTAAGTGTAGAGTTATATAATTGATATATAACAAAAGTTGAGTATAAAGATGAAAATAGAATAAATTCTAAAATACCTTATATTCAAATAAATAATATTTTTAATAATTTTTAACAAACTTGATTATGGCAAAAAAAAGATGAGCTCAAATAGTAGCATTTTTAGCATTATTTTGAATAATAATATGAATTGTTGGTACTTCTTTATTATTTATATTTGGTTGAGATAATAACCAAGAAAAAGTAGAATTAACTCCTGAACAATATGCTGAGTTACAAAAACTAATAGAAGAACAAGCTTTAACTCCTGAAGCATCTAGCTGAACAATACTAGAAGAAACTACTTCTACTTGAGAAATAGTTGAAGAAAAAACTCTTAGCTGAGAAATAGTTGAAACTTCTAGCTGAGAAACTGTAAACACAAATACTTGAACAACTAAATAATAATATATGAATTTAAATACTAGAATAACATGACCAGCTTGAGCATGAGTAAACTCAACTGTAGATATCATATCAGATTTATATGCTGAGCTTGGTTATGATTTAATAACAGACATAGAATACGAATCTAGAATAAAATGATGAGTAAACTTTTTTGATGTAAATATAAGTGATAAAAAAGAAAGATTTCTTACAAAATATGTTGATATAATATTAGCTTTTAATGCTGATAGTTTAGAAAAACAATTAAATAGCTTAAAAGATAAAGCTACAATAATAATAAACAAAAAATACATAGAAAAATTAGAAACAAAATGAATAAGTTTATCTGATTTTATAGTTCTTGATTTAGAAATAAATGATAAATATGATAATACTTACCTACTTTGAGTATATGCATTATACCTAAACCTAGACTTAGATATAATATTAAACAAAATAGAAAAAGTATTTTCTAGAAAATGAACAGATATAGTAGAAAAAAATAAAAAAATAGTAACTGATATATACAACTCTTATAAAATAGAAAATAAATCTGAAATAACACTCAAGAGAGTTTGAGATGCTAAGAATATAATTTTTTGAAATAAATCACTAAGCCTTTGAGCAATAGAATGATGATTAGAATTTTATTCAGCATACCCTATGACTCCTGCTTCTACTATTTTAACAGAAATAATAAAAGACTGAAGAGTAAAATACTTACAAGCTGAAGATGAAATAGCTGTAATTAACTCAGCTTTATGAGCAAGTTTTACTTGAGCTAGAGCTATGAGTGGGACTTCTGGATGATGATTTGCTCTAATGACAGAAGCATTAAGTTTTGCTGTACAAGCAGAGTTCCCTATTACAGTTGTATTATCTCAAAGAGCTTGACCATCAACATGAACTCCTACTTTTCATGAAGCTTGAGACTTAAATTTTGCTTTAAATCCTACTTTTGGTGATTTTAATCATGTTGTAATCTATCCTTCTAACTTAGAAGAAGCTCATTATTTCTCTTGACTTGCTTTAAACATAGCAGATAAATACCAAACTCAAGTTATACTACTTATGGATAAACAAAGTAGTGAATTACATGGTACTACAGAGAAATTAGAAACTCCTAAAATAGATAGATGAGTTATTTTAGATAATCCACCTGAAGATTACAAAAGATATGAATACAGTGAATCATGAGTATCTCCTAGAGTAAAAGTATGAACAAAAAACTGAGATTTTATTTCATCTAGTTATGAACATGATGAATATTGAGCTACTTCTGAAGATCCTGAAGTAAAAAAAGCTATGACAGAGAAAAAACACAAAAAACTAGAAAACTTTTTTGAAAAAGAAGATATCTATGGTTATGAAGTAATTAATCCTTCAGCAGAAAAGATGCTTATTACTACTTCATTTACAAGTTATACAGCTAAACACTTTGTAGAAAATAACCCTGAATTTGGTTTAATTATAATAAAAATTATAAAACCTATTGATGAGAGAGTTTTAGAAAGCATTAAATGAAAAAAAGAAATCATTTTTGTAGAGAGTAATTATTCTGGACAACTAGAAAACTATATGACAAAAGAATTATGATTAAAATATATAGATTGACTAAAAATTTCTAACCTAAGAAAATACGACCTTTTCCCTTTTTATATAGAGGACTTTAATGAATTAAAATAATAATATGAGATCCCAGTTAAATAATATACAATGGTGTCCTGGATGTTGAGACACTTTAATAATCTGAGCTATAAAAAAAGCATTTGAAGAACTAGAAATAGAATCTCATAATAGAGTTGTTGTTTCTGGTGTTGGTTGTAGTTGAAAAGCTAGTCAATATATAGACTGATATGCTGCTGAAACTCTACATGGTAGAACCCTACCCTTTGCAACTTGAGTTAAAATGTCTAACCCTGATCTAACAGTTATGGCTGTATGAGGTGATGGTGATTGATACTGAATTTGAGTATGACACTTTATACATGCATGTAAAAGAGATTTAGATATAACATATATTGTTATGGATAATGAAAACTACGCTCTTACTACAGGTCAAGCTAGCCCTACAACTCCAATTTGAGCAAAAACAAAAACTACTCCTGACTGAAACACTAGTGAACCTTTTCACCCTATAGAAATAGCTAAAAAAGCATGATGTAGTTTTGCTAAAACAGCTGATTCTATTAAATTTGTTGAAATGAAAGAAACTATAAAAGAAGCAATTAAACACAATGGTTTTTCCCTTGTAAATATACACCAAGCCTGTCCTAGTTTCAAAAGATGGTAAAAAGATAAATCATAATGGTTTATCTTTTTTGATTTTTTATCTATATTATGATAAAATACTAATAGTTATAAATTAATAATATTTTATGAATATTTATATAATCCTTACTGTATTGATAATATTATATATAATTTTTATTATCTTTGTGTATTTACTAAAAATAAAAATAGACGATTTTGAAAATAAAATAATGTCTAATTTCAAAGAAAGAAACAATCAAATACCAAGTATTTATGAGATAACAAAACCTTATATACAAAAACATGATGAAGTGTTTAAAGAATCTCTAAAGCTAAAGAAAAAAGATTTTGGAGAAAATGGAGTTTATACCAAATTAGCAGAAAAAATATATACTTATAAACTAATACACAATGAAATAAATTTTATTTTTAGAGTTTGTGAGAAAAATGCTAAGCTAAATAAAGATTTCAAATTTTTATTTCTCAAAGATAATATAGCAGAAAAAAGTGAAGAGATTGGTAAAAACCTAGAGATTTATAAAAAAATAGTTAATCAATTGAATACTATGATATTAATCAAAAACATAACTATTATATGATTATTTGTTCCTATAAGTAAAAAAGAAACAATATAAAAAAGAAGATTCTTAAGAATCTTCTTTTTTATATTTAAATACAAATATAAGAGCGGCTAATATAGTTGTTAAAATAAGGATTAAAACATGTTCTGGTCAAGTAACTGGTAATTTTGAATTATTTTTTGATACATATAGTATATTATTTTTTACTTCTTCTTCTGTTAAATTAGTTCAATTATTTCATACAGGTTCTTCTCTTAAAGCAGAGTTTAGTTCTGGTTCTTCTTCTTCAACAATAGGAGTTTCAGTAACAGTAGCTTCAGTATTTTCTACAATTTCTTCTACTTTAAATGTTTGTATGCTATCAATTCCTGATTCTATATTCTTTCCTTGAACAGAGCTAATAGCAACAACAACAACTTCATATTCTTTCCCTATTTCAGTATCTCTATCTAGAGTTACTAATAGTTTTCTAGAGTCTTGTATATCAACACTTGTTTCTATAACTTCTAAAGAATCTAGTTCATCTACTTTGTTTGTTATTTTGAATTCTCTTACTGCTCAATCAGAATTATCAATAGCATTAGTAAAAGATAATAAAATTTTATTATACTCAACTACTTCTACCTTATCAAAAACAAAAGGGATTTCATCTACCGCTCAAGCTGCTTTTTCTATATCAACAAATATACTAGAAGAGTATTCACTTTCTACTCATTCTGAATCAAAAGCTACTACTACAAACTCATAAGTTGTTCATTCTTGTAGTGAAGATACTTCTAAAGAATTAGTTTCAACTAAATCTGTAGAAACCATTTTTGCATCTGACTGTTTTTTAAAATATACATAATAAGCATAAGCCGAATCTACATTATCCCAAGATAAAGATACACTATTCTCTGTTTTTGAATCAAGTTTAAAATTAACTGGAGCATCTATTGCAAAAGTATAACTTAAGCTAATAAAAAATGTAAAAACAAGTAGTATTATTTTTAAAAATCTTTTCATTTTTTTACAAAATTATAAAATAAATTTGTGAGTTACTTTTTTATGTATATTATTACATTAATAATATTCTAAACAAAATTTAATTTTTTACAAATTATTTTATGAATTATAATAAAAAAAATAACCTAAGGGCTTTTACTTTAATAGAATTATTAGTCGCTATAGCGATAATTACGATGATTATATTATGAGTAACTAGTATTGATTATAATAGACTTAGTAGTAAACAAAAGCTGGAGATTTTCACAAATAGTATAAAATCCAACTTTGAAAATATTAGAAATTCTAGTTTATCATGAAAATGAATATGAACAAATTTGGATATTCCTCTAGAGTGGAAGATAGAATATTCTAGCTCTGGTTGATGAAAGATAGTTAGTAGTAATACTTTAAATTGAACTGATTGGTTGGAGTATGAAGATATAAATTTTGGATATGATTTCAAGATTACAGAAATAAAATGTATAAGTTTGGATAGAGTGTCTGAAAATGTATTAACTAGTAGTTCTACTTGAACGGTTGTTTTCAATCAAAATGATATAAGTTTATGATGAGACTGTCCTACTAATACAAAAATACTTGAAATGCAAGTGTCTTGAAAATCTTATTTAAATACTATAGAGATTAATACCCTAAATGGATTAATACAAATAAAAAAATAATCTTAAAGAGTTATTCTTTAAGATTATTTTTTTATTATTCTATGCTTCATATTCAAAATATGCTACAATTCAAGTTTCTTTGTTATAAACTTTTACTAGTC
>CAYFMG010000027.1:0-11789 GCA_964344155.1 uncultured Candidatus Peribacteria bacterium
GTTAAAAATTATAAATCTATTTCAAATCTATTTTCCTCTCATTTTAACACTTTTTCTACTATTTGCAATATATCTTTCTTTTTTGTTTCTCTTCAATCCATACTTACATCTATTTCAGCATTATCATGAAAGCTTGTATCTACTATTTTTGGATTAATTATATGTATATGTTTTCATTTTAATTCATTTTTTAATGCTCAAGCAAATCATCTTAAACCAAATTTTGAAGCTTGGTAAACAGCTCAATATTTCATAAATTTTTTTCAAATAATACTTCATATAAATATGATTTTTGCTTTTTTTTGTAAATATGGTTCTAACTCTTTTAAAAGTAAGATTGGTGATAATAGGTTTAAGTTTATTATTTCTTCATACTTTTTACTATCTCCCTGTTCATATTTACCAAAATGTCATATTCAAGCATTTATTACTACAACATCCAAATTTAGGTTATTGTGTTCTAAATAATTAACAATTTTGTTAAAATCTTTAAAAATTGTTAAATCAATGTTAAAAGATTTAAGTATATTTTCCTCTATTTTTGTTCTTGAAATTCATATAATATTATTTTCATTTTTTAATCAATTAAGTAAATAATTTCATATTCATTTTGAAGCTCATGTAATTAATATATTTTTTTTCATATTTTTGTAGTTATTCCCCCTCCTTGGCAAGGAGGGGGTTAGGGGGTGGTTAATTTTCTAAACATAAAATACAACTTTTATCTAATTTTTTAAACATTTTATAAAATACATCTCTAACCTTTTTTGATTCTCTATAAAAATCATCATTATTTAACTCCAACATATATAAAATATCCAAATCAGGATATTTTGAAAGTATTTTATTATAGTCCTTTTTGGTATATAAAAGCCCTGAGGCAAAGCTAGATTGAATTTTACACATATCTATTTTAGATTCTATATAATCAATAAACTCTGAATATATTTCTTTATAATTTTTTACGGGTAATAGTGGTAAAAATCTAACTCATACATTAAATCACAAACTAATTAACTTATTTATAGCATCAATTCTATCATCCAAACTCGATGTTGCTTTTTCGTACTTATCAATCAATTCTTGAGGATTTAAAGAAAAAGAGATTTCTGTATTTTTTGGAACAAATCATAAACTAGTTAATGGTTTAATATTCGATGACTTTGTTCTTATTTCCATTTTCACTCAACTAAATTGCTCAAAAAACTGAATAAATTCCTGACAAAAATTAGAAAAACTATCCATAGCCAGTATATCTGAATAATCTGATGAATAAAACCATATATCTCATTTACTCCCCTCTCCTTGTAGGAGAGGGGCTGGGGGTGAGGTTATTTCCTCTATTTGCTTTTTAATATCATCATAATTTACAAAAACAACCATATTTTCATTTTTAAAAGCTCATTTTAAGTAACAATATGAACAATCAAAAACACAATTAAGACTTGTCTTGAAAAAATAAGCACTTTTAGTATGTCAATATCACTTTGGAGCTTGCGTTACTGATGGAGAGTTTAGTTTTGCTATAATTAATGATTTTTCTGAGTTTATATTTTTATAACTTTTATCAAAAATATTTTTATAATGATCAATAAAAATAACCTGAGATTTACTAAACTTCTCTAGTATTTTTCTAGCTTGAGGATAGTCCTTAGCTTGTTTTTCTATATATATAATCATAACTTACTTTTTTTATAATCCATCCCCACTTCGTGGTACTTCCTTTAATACTAAAGGAAGAAAGTTGGTTAAGTAAATACTTCATTTTCTAGGCTCCCTTTAGAATTAAAGGGAGCTGTCCGAAGGACTGAGGGATTTTTATTATTTATCTAACCAAATAATCTTCTAAAAATTTTTCTAATCATTTCAAAAAGTCTTTTTTATTTTGATGTTTATTTTCTAAAAAATAGTTATCAAAATCATTATTAACTAATCATACATATCTAAAATAAAGTCTTTTAAATATTTCTTTCTCAGAAAAACTAAAAAGAAAATGATTATCATATGTTTCAAATAGATCATGATGAAATTTATACTTCCCTTTTCATATATTAAAATGATCTTCTAAATATTTCCCTAGTTTTTCAAATAATTCACTATAATTAACTTTGTTTCTCAAATTGTTTTCAGCTTTTTCAAAATCAAAGTTTTTTGTTTCTGCTCATATTTTATCAACTGGTACTTTCAAAATAATTCTAGCTACAGAAAAACTATCACAAACTTTTTCAAATCAATATGACTCCATATCTACATAATTCTCATCTCATATTTCTTTTTCGTCATAAACTGGTTTTTCTGAACAAGCTATACTTTCTAATTTAGAAAAATCTATTATTTTTGGTACTATTAACTCTTTGTTATTTGAAATATTATTTATTCTAGCTATTTGAATAATATCTTTTTCTTCACTTTTATATCAACAAACTCAAATATTTACAACTAGATCTATTTCATGATTTTCTAAAAATCTTGTTAGATTTAAAATCATATTATAACTTCACATTCACGTAGTTAAAAAACTGGTTTTAATATTTTTTAAACCCAGTTTTTTAATTTCTTCTTTTACAACATTTAATTCCCTAGATAAAGCTCAAACTATAAGTATTTTATACATAATATTAACTTAATTCTTTTAATAATCTATCAGCATGTCCTTTGGCTCTGATATTTCTATATTCATTTAAGATTTCTCAGTCTTTGTTAATAACAAAACTAGATCTAATTACTCATTGTACTATTTTTCAATAGTTATTTTTCTCTCAATAAGCTCAAAGTTCTTTATGTAAAACTAAGTCTGGATCTGAAATAAGGCTATTTTCTAATTTTTGTTTTGTTATAAATTTTTCATGACTAGCAATACTATCTTTTGAAACTCAAATAAGCCCTATACCGTTAGCTTCAAAATCCTTTTTTAAATTTGTAAAATCTATATTTTCTACTGTACAACCTGGAGTATTATCTCTTGGATAAAAAAATAGTATAGTTTTCTTATTTTCAGATAAAATTTCTTTTAAAGATTTTGTTTCTAATTCTAAACTAGAATTAATTATCTCATAATTATTTGTTAAGTTCATAATTTATTAATTAATATTAAATTTATCATAACTCATCCTTGAATTCCTTCTCTTACTTAAGAGAAGGAGGCTACACTTTCTTTTTCCCCTCTCTTAAGTAAGAGAGGGGTTAGGGGTGAGTTATGTTTCCTAACTACTAAATTCTCAAAAAACTCTAATATCAATATCTGATATCTTAAAATTTTTTGGTAAGTTTGGGATAGCCACATCCTCATCTAAGTCTTTTATATCTCATGTATTTTTATCAATCAAATGAATATGATTTCAGATATTTTTTTCAAAATAAGCCTTTTTTCATAATCAAGTAATCTTTCTTAATTCCCCTTTTTCTACTAGTTCTTCTACATTTCTATAAATAGATGATTTTCATGCTTCTGGATATTTTTCAGATACTTGTTTAAAGATTTCTTCAACTGTAAGATGCTTACAGTTACAAATATCAATTATGTCACTTGTATAATAATGTGTTTTCATATATTTTTATTACAAAATACTGCTATTATAGTACAAAAAAAACATAAAAAAGCAAGTTTTTGAGAACGAGTCTCATTATTTAGTAAATAAAATACTTATTTTTTTGCATTAAAAACAAATAAATGATAAAATTTAAGTAATAATTTATTATAAATATATATGGGTAACAATACTGAAAAATTAAATTCTCAAATAGAGACTCAAAGCCAATCAGCTTTAGAGGCTTTTAAAGATGAAGTAGAATTAAGTGTAAATGAAAAAAGAATCGATTACATAGCAAAAGTACTAAAAGCAAGAGCTATGGAATTAAAACATGCAAAAAATGCAACATCAATAAGTTTTTTAAATGAAGAAGAAAAAGAAGATAGAATTAATAATATAAATCAAGTTTTACAAAAACTAACACAATTTGATAATTTTTATGAAGCAAACAAATTTTTAGCTGACTCTAACTTAGCAAAAGAAGAAAAAGAATTATTAAATGAGTTACTTAAAGATAGTACTTCTATTCCCTCTATGGAGAAAAATGCCATAAGACTTATAAGAGAAGATATGTGAACAGAACAACTTCAAGAAATTTTTGAATCTAGATTTGCTGAAGAAATTCAAATACATACAAACAATCTAACTGAAGATGAAAAAACAATGATAAGAGCTGAAGCTATAAAACATACAAAAAAATCTTCAGTAGAAACTCAATTAACAAAACAAGCTATAAAAGAATTTTATAAAAACAAAGAATACTATATTCAAAACTGAATAGAAAGTGCCGAAAAACTAAGAGAAAAATTAGAAGATATTTATAAAGCAAATCTAGAAAATAAACTAAGAATAAGATACATAGCAAAAACATATATAGATGAAAAATGAAACAGTGTAGATCTTTCAAAACAAGAAATATGGGAAAATTACAAAGATGCAACTGATATAAAAGACGAATGGTTTAATATATCAGATGAGACTTTTAATTTTATGGTAGAATTAGCTATTTATGACCTTCCAACTATTTTAGTATCTGGTTGAATTGCTTGAATAGCATGAAAAACTGTATCAAAATGATTAAAAGCTTGAATGAAAATAGATGATGTTTCTAAAGCTTCTTTTGGTGCTAGATCTGCTATATTTTTAACAAGAGCTACTACTGAATGAGCTACATTTACTGCTTCATATGATGCTTTAAGATATAGAGAGTTATTCTTAAATAATCCTGAATGGAAAAAACATGTATGATTAAATACTTTCTTTTTTGGTGCAGCTAGAGTACTTTGAATGAATAGGTTCACCTCTATAAATCCTCACTTAGAAGGTTTAATTAAAACTTGACTCGTACTACCTGCTGCTGTTGTAACTCTAGATTTGGCACTTAGTTATGAAAGACTTTTAAAACAAGATCCTGATTTAAAAGATGAATTATTAAAAGAATTTTTAATTCTATCTATTTTAGGTTGATTTATGCATCTAGCTCCAACAGCTATTTCTTGAATAAGAAAAGCTGAAGCAAATGTTAGTTGAAAAAAAGTAGAAATAGAAGTAAATGATAATACATGACAAACAACTATAAAAAGTAACGGTAAAGAAGCAAAAATACAAACACCTAGAGAATTAAAAACAGATACAAAAGTAAAAGAAGAGCTTATATCTAAAGAAAAAGCTGCTGAAAAAATAAAAAAACTAGAACAACAAGTTAAAGATTTAGGTTTAAAAATAGAAACAGTTAAAATAAAATCAACTCAAGCTTATGAAGTTACAAAAAAACTAATAGGAAAAGTAAGAGAATTAAAACAAAAAATAGCAAAATTAAAACTAGAAGATAATGTAAAGCAAAAAGATTTAGAAGTTTTACAAAGTGAAATAAGACTAAGAGACCAAGAAACAACTAGATTAAAAGAACAAAATACTGAAATGGATTTTGATCTATCTATGAGTAAAGCCTCTGAAGAAATAGCTATGACAAACCTAAGAATATCAAGACAGGAAGTAAAAAGATTAACAAAAGAGTTAAACCAAAACTGAGCTACACTAAAAGTAACAAGAACAAAAATAAGTGATCTAGAAGCATCTCTAAAGAAATCAAAACAAGAATTACAACAAACTAAAAAACAAAAATCTCAACAAAAGAAACTACAAGAAACAAACACTGCTCTACTTGAAAAACATATAAGTGAATTAAATGTAAGACTAAAAGATGCAAAAGACTTAAAAGCAAGACTAGAAAACTTAGAAGTAAGTCTAAAAGAAAAAATAGATATAAACAAAAAACTAGAAACTGAACTACAATCAACTAGAAAACAAAATCTAGAAATAAAAGACAGCCTAGAAAAAACAAACAAAGAAATAAAAACTAGAAATGAAGAAATAATAGAACTAAAAAGAGATTTAGAAAATTCAAAACAAGCATGAGAACTATCTAGTAAACAAATAAAAATAAAACAAGAAAAAATAAATAAACTAGAAGCTGAGCTACAATGATTTGAAAAACTAAAATCTGATTACAAAAAACTTAGTGAAGAGTTGATGCTAAGAGAAATGGAAATATGAGAAAACTTAGCAAAAATGCAAAAAATGGATTCTAGAATAACAGAATTAGAAGCAAGTAATAATAAAATATCAGAAACAAATAGTAAACTTCATTTAAGAATAATAGAACTACAAACAAGATTAAAAGAAAAATGATTAAAAGCAGATAAAAGTTCTGAGATTCTAAAACAAGAAATCATAGCAAAAAATGAAATTATCAGAAAAAATGAACAAATACAAAAAGAAAACAAAAAGAAATTAGATCAATTAAAACAAAAAGAAGCTGAAATAAATAGACTTACCAAAGAAAATTTAACTAAGAGTAAAGAACTATTAAAAAAACAAGAAGAAATAAAAATTTTAAGTGAAAAATATCTAAAACTATCCAAAGAGCATGAAACAGCTAAGAAAAAATTAAGTGAAGCTGAAAAATATTGAGTAAGAACAAAGCAAGAAGTAGATGAAGCAAAACAAATTATAAAAAAACAAGAAGAACAAATAAACAAACTTAGAACAAAAATATGAGTACCTAATCTTGATTTTTCTGAACACAAAAAAGGTTTAGAAGAAATAATAAGTGATTTAGATAAACTAATATTAGAGGCAGAAGAAGTATTAAAAGATTAAAAATATAAAAATGGAAAAAAATAAACATATACCATTACCTGAAGAACAAACAAACACAGAAACTCTACAAGAACAAGAACAGGATGTAGAAAATATGAAATTGTTCATAAAACAAATACTTGAAAAACTATGAATTTTTAAGTGACTTTTTGAGCAAGTAAAAACAGAATTAAAAGAAGTAAAAGAAGAAAATAAAGAATTAAAGAAAACAAATGAAACTCAGTCAGAAGAATTAAGAAGACTCAGACAAGAAAACGAAAGACTTAAAAAAGAAAAACAAACTCTAAAAACAAAACAAAAACTAGAACCATTAAAACAAGAAATAGAAAAAACAACAAAACCTAAAAAACCTCTATCTTGAATTCTTTCTCCTTCTCAGGAGAAAGAGGCTACAAAAGAAATGAAAGAAGAAAACACAAATCTAAAACAAGAAAACAAACAACTAAAACAAGAAGACTCTCTTGAAACTTATCTAAATAAATTCCCTACAAAAGTAAGAGATTACTTACCAGAATGAGTTAAAAAATCTATTTATATATGACAGGTAGAAAAATACTATGAAGCAAATGATAATAATGAAAGCTATGATTTCTGGTTAAACATACATCATTATGGATGATATTCTTTAGAAATAGATGACTGGTGAAATAATACATTTATAAAATTTAAAGAAAAACCAAATAAAGATCAAATAGAGTTTGTAAGAGAAAACTATAAAAAACTTGAATCAACAAGCTTTTCCCTAGCTCCTTGAGATATTATGACATACTCTCTATTTGAAAAAACAATAAGTAAAAAATTTGATTGAAATTATTTCCTACCAAATAAAACAGAATTAATTAAATCAAATTTCAAAGAACCTAAACAACAAATAGGTTTATACAAAAACTGAAATAAAACAGAGGCTATATATCTAGAAAAAAGAACAAATCCTTTTACTTGAGATATAGATTATGCTATAGAGTTTGATAACTCTTGAGCTTTTATAGATAACAGAGAAACAATAAAAACAAAAAGCTTCCCAAACTATAAGCAAATACAGGAAGCTATAGAAAAATGACTAAGTAATTTATAAATTACTTAGTCATTTTTATTTCAATAACATTAGCAGAATCATCTATTTCTCAAGGAAAATCTTTATAATCAACTATATATTTTTCACAAGCATTTTTCAGAAATTCTCACCTATACTTTTTAACTCAATGAGTCATTTTTTTCCCATCATCTTTGAAAAAGTTTATATTC
The DNA here is from genome assembly GCA_964344155.1 of uncultured Candidatus Peribacteria bacterium. Classification (GTDB taxonomy): domain Bacteria; phylum Patescibacteriota; class Gracilibacteria; order BD1-5; family UBA6164; genus UBA6164. The sequence continues at coordinate 7,938 of CAYFMG010000027.1, forward strand.
ACAAGTCTCGAATCTATACTTTTAAAGTCTATCATTTTAGCATAACTATTTGGTAACAAGTTTACAATATAATCAGGTTGTAAGTCCTTTATAACCTGAGTAATTTTATCTCACCAAAACTTATACAGTCATTTTGTTTCAATTGGTAATTTATAATCTCAAATTATATCAAGAGGTTTTAGTATTCCATACATTCAAGATAGAATAAATACATTTTTCTGAAAAAAATCTTTTGCTGGTTCTGACATATTATCATATCATATAGCATTAAATACTACTCAAGAATATCTATGAATTGCTTTAATATAAGCTCCCTCTCCTGTAGGAGAGGGGTGGGGTGAGGTTATTTTTTTATTTAACTCTATTCACTCTTTATACCTTTCTGCCTTACATTTTAAATCTTTTTCTGTTGCATTTATTGCTATATCTATAGGTTTTTCAAACTCAAAACTAATAGATTCTTGCTTAAAATCTCATCCATTATTTTTCCCCTCAGATGGAGCTAGCAAATATATTATTTTCATATTTTTTTATTAATATTTAAAACATCAAACTTCATGATCACAAACCATTCATATAGCTTGCATATAAGCATAAATAATTGTTGATCACACAAAACTCATTCCTCTTTTTTTTAGATCCTTTGATATTTTATCAGAAAGATCTGTATTAGCAGGTATTTCACTTAAGTTTTTAAAATGATTTTTTATTTGTTTATTATTCACAAATCACCATATATACTTATTAAAACTTCAAAAATCATCCTGTATACTTTTAAAAACTTTTGCATTTTTTATTACTGAGTTTATTTTCAATTTGTTTCTGATTATTCAGTTATTTTGCATTAATTTATCTATTTTAACTTGATCATAATCAATGATTTTTTCTAAATCATAATCATCAAAGGCCTTTTTATACTCTCATCTTCTTTTTAAAATTGTCTCCCAAGACAATCATGCTTGAGCTCATTCCAAAACCAAAAACTCAAACAAAGTTTTATCATCATGTACTTCTTTTCACCACTCAAAATCATGATAATCTACATATTCACTATTATTTAAATTTAACCAAGCACATCTTTTTTTAGTCATATTTTATTTCATTAAATTATCATAATCAACCCAAACTATAGCATCTAAATGCAACTCAGGGATTCACAGTTTTTTACTTAAATCAAAATAAAACTTAGCTACATCTGTATAATCTCAACAATATTTTTCAAATAAATTAGCTAATCTTGAATCAACTGGGATAGTTATATCCTGAGGAAAATAATTAATTTTATCAAATAGATTTCTGGCTCAATAAGCAAACATCTTCACAGCAAAAACTATAGTTTTTGCATCTTTTTTTTGTTTCATAACACAAGCCAAGTCATCTCTTAGTTTTTCCATATCATTATAATATATTTCTTCCTGTCATATAAACTTTTCTAAAAATGGTTCTAGTTTTCCAAGTCTTTTTATTTTTGTGTCTACAAATCTTTTATTATTTTTTGATTGTTTTATAAAATCTATTAATCTACCTATGACTTCCCCCTCCTTAGTAAGGAGGGGGGTAGGGGGTGGTGAAAAATAGTCACTAAATTCTTCCCAGTAATCCTCTCATTTTCATGATAATTGATAACAAATTACAGCATTAGATAAAATAAGTGATAAATATAAATTTTTATCACTAATCTTTTTGTATAAATTTTTTAAAGCTATAAATTGCCTATCCTCTTCTTCAATTTGTATAGCCTCTTTTATAGTATGATTTTTTAATTTGTTATATAGTTCTTGCATAATTATTTATAATTATCTTTACTAATACTATTATCCAATTCATTACCTACATGTTTATATAAGCTATAATAATACTCTACAAACTCTCTTATATTATTATCTTTTGGTAAATAATATCAATCTTTTTTTATAGTATATTCTTTTAAAAACTCTAAAGCATCTATTTTTTCTAAATAAATATTTATTAATTTCTTATAATCCCTTACATATACTTTTTTTAGTTGATTATATGTTTTTTCTGAAAAGTTTAACTCTACTTTTTTATTATTATTTATATTAACTATTCATGACTCAAACAATATACTTAAATGAATAAGACTTTCACAATAATATGGTTCTATTTCATTTACTTCCCTATATTTTAACAGATTTATACATCTAATAACATGATAAATTAATAATTTCTGTTTTAATTCTGGAGCAATTTCTTCATTAAAAAAATACATAATAATTCATCACATTGTTGCCTTGAATTCTTCTATATTTTTATATACTCAAGACTTTGTATTCATTATAGTTTCTGTATCGATATCTAACCAAAGAGTATGTCAAAATTCATGACCTATTGTTTCTATATCATATATTTTATAAAACTCTTTATCATCTCAAAATAAACTTTTTCTATACTCATCTAATAATGTTTTCTCAAAAATCTTAGAATCAAGTATCATAAAAGGAGCTGATCTTTTGTTTTCTAGCACCATTTCTGGAAAAGCAAATATTTTTTTTCATTTTGCTTTACTTATAACCTCATCATTTGGTACAACCTGAGCAGAAAAAAGTCATGTTAATTCTGAAGAATAATATAAAATAGGACTTGTTAAATATAATTGTACCCTTTTCATATTTGCTTTTGAAAACTCATAGCTTGAAATATATTTTTCTCTTAATTTAATAATCCCTCAGTCCTTCGGACAGCTCCCTTTAATACTAAAGGGAGCATTATAAAAATGTTCATACATATTTTCCATAGACTCTTCAACATCACTTTTAAAAACTGTATTAACTATTCTTAAATCCCATTCAGGAGCTACAGCTTTTCTATACTTATCTTCATAAAACTCTAAAGGATGACCTATTTGAAAAGGTGTTGTAATTGACATCCAACACTCATCTACTTTTGCCCATTTTTCTACAAGTTTACTTGTATCTTTCTCTAGAAAAGCTTCTTTTATAGCCTTTAAATAATCTATATAATACTCTTTTGAATTATATATTTCATCTTCTAAACTAGATAATTTTATTATAAAACTGTCCAACTCTTTAGTAATGTCTCAAATCTCTTTAGGAAAAACATCTAGGTAAGCCTTATTTTTATATTCACCATTTTCTAAAACCAAAGCTGAATATGATCTATCAGCCTGTTCTCATCTATGACCTTTATCAAATAAATTATTTTTATTTAAAAAATCTATTATTTTATCTGAATCATTATTAAATTTTTGTTCTAAATTTTTATTTACTCACTTAACTATATGATTTCTCCATGGCATAAAAAAATCATTAAAAGCAAGTCACACATTAGCAACTCACTTAAATACCTCTAAGTAAAAAGGTGTAAGTAAAGCTTTTGCTTCTATAACAGATATAATAACAGCCTGCACTTCACTATAAAACTCTGCTACAAACTCATATGATTTATTTATTTTTTCTCTTTTTTCTTCTTCTGAAATTTTTTGTTTTTCAAGATACAATTCTAATGCATTTTCTTTTAAATCTACTATTCTACTGTAAGCTGCAAACCTAGTTTCTTCATTTTTATCTAATCAAACATAGTTCAAAAAATCATCTAAATGTTTTCTTCATTCAGTTTCATTTTTTACTCAGTCAAATATATCATGTAAAGATTTTTGTAAGTTATTATACAGATCTATTATTTGTTCTAAATTTTTTTCTAATTCTATTTTATTCATTTTTTTATATTATTTTATACTGTTAATTTATCATCAGCTACTCTATACTTAGGATCTTCTACTATATTCACATCTACTATTTTTTCAGCATTTTTAAGTAGTGTTCTACAATCCTCTGATAAGTGTTTTAGATGTAGGGTTTTTCATTTTTTTAA
>CAYFMG010000028.1:0-11597 GCA_964344155.1 uncultured Candidatus Peribacteria bacterium
ATAAGCTAGCATATGATGGATATAGAAACCTACCATCAAACTATTCAAACAATGGTACATACAAACACCTATGAGAGACAACAAATCCAAACCTAGTAAACTCATCAGATTTTGTACTATATTCATGAGACCTAAATGACCTAGCAACAGATACAACAAAACAACAAGCATTACTAACAAAACTAAAAAATGCTTACACTTGAACAGATATAGTAACAGATTCAAGTATCTCAAGACTAGCTAACCTAGATCCAAATGATGCTACACAACAAGAGAGTGTAACAAGAGCAGTGATCTACTGATCAAAGAAAAGCTTAACAAGTGATAGTATAAGTATAGCAACAACAGCAGTTACCTATACATGATGTTTAGCAACAACACAAGATGGTCACTCAATACCACAATTATCACACTTACAAACAACAACACAAACAAAGACATGAGCAACAGTAATCTCAAACTGAGATGAGATGATATCAGATACATATAGATGTAATAACGGAACACTAGAAGATATATGAAGTACAACATCTATAGTATGTGATCCAACATATCATGAAAACAACTCAACATGTGATTTAGATGTAATATCATGTACAACAACATGATGAACATGAACACAAACATGGGACTGATCAGTATATGGAACATGTATAGAGACATCATGTAGTGGATGATATCATATGGAAAGCTCAGTATGTACAGATGACACAAGAACGGTTGATTGTGATTCAAGCTCAACACCATCATGAGCAACGGCAGTTGTAGTCCAAGAAACACAAACATGGTCAAGCTGACGGCCAGCAACAACAGCCTGTGACTGGACATGTTCAGCCTGAACACTAATCAGCTGAAACACATGTGCCACACCAAAAACAATCACAAACTCACTAAGATTTAATGATGATGACTCAGCTTACCTAAGTAAAACACCTAGCTCAGCTGGTAACAGAAAAACTTGGACATGGTCAGGTTGGGTGAAGAGATCTACATGATGATTGGATTATATTTTTACTTCAAGTGAATCTACATCAACAAATAATAGAACGGAACTTTCTTTTGAAGCAGGTGGAGATATACGTTACTTTCAAAGGGATTCTGGTAATATAGTTACGAAAGTAAGTTCTACTGGATTATTTAGAGATTTTTCTAGTTGGTATCATATAGTTTTATCTGTGGATACAACTCAGGCTACTTCATCAAATAGAGTTCATATTTATGTAAATGGTAAAGAAGTATCTTATAATAATGTAGATTATCCAAGTCAGAATTTAAATACTTGGCTTAATGATACATCAAAAGAAAATAGATTAGCTGCACATGCAGGTTACCCAGGAATTTTATATCATTTAGGTTGATATATGTCAGATGTAAACTTCATAGACTGACAAGCGTTAACACCAGATGCTTTTGGTTGATTTGATGCTGAGACTGGGGAGTGGAGAGCTAAGGAGTATAGTGGTAGTTATGGTACGAACGGGTTTAAGTTAGAGTTTGGTAATAGTGGAAGTCTGGGTACTGATACATCAGGGAACAGTAATACATGGACAGTAAATAACATAGATGCAACTGACCAAATGATTGATACTCCGAGTAACAACTTTGCTACGTTTAACCCTTTAATAAAATCTTATATATCATCAACATATTCTAATTGAAATCTTGACTTAAACCCTTCAGCTAGTTGATGGACGTGAAATGTGGGTACTATTTGAGTAGAGTCATGAAAATGGTATTGGGAAGTTGATATAGATGATAACCAAGCAGGTAATACCTTTGTCTGAATTCATAGAGTAGATGATATAAATATAAATGCTATAAATCCTATGAATATGAATTGATCACAAGTTTGGTATTGAGGTTGAGAGCTAAGGACTGATTGAAATAGTACAAGTACATCTTCATATACAAATAATGATGTAGTAGGTATAGCTTTAGATATAGATAATAATGTAGTAAAGTTTTATAAAAATAATGTTTATGTAAGTAGTATAACTCTTAGTAGTACAACTTCAAACAGTGATAATATATATCCTTTTATTTCTTTACACTATACTGATAATAAAGTTGCTACAAATTTCGGTCAATGATGACAATCAGGATTACAAGACTGTGCTGGAGCTGGTGGTAAATTCAAATACTGTCCACCAACAGGCTTCAAGGCTCTATCAACAGCCAACCTACCAACACCAACAATCAAAGATCCAAGCAAACACTTCGATGTGTTGACTTATACAGGGAATGATAGCTGGGGGCATTCTATAACAGGTTTAGATTTTCAACCTTGATTAGTATGGTGAAAATCAAGAACTAATACAGATACACATTTTTTCTATGATGAATTAAGAGGAGTAACTAAACAATTAGAGTCTAATGCTTCAAATGCAGAAATTACTTTAGCAGAATGATTAACTAGTTTTGATAGTAATTGATTTACATTTTGACCACATTGACAAGCTAATAGGGGAACAAATAGTTACGTAGCATGGAACTGGAAGGCAGGATGAGCTGCAGTTTCGAATACAGATTGAACTATAACTTCACAAGTAAGTGCTAATCCTGCTGCAGGGTTTAGTATAATTGGGTGGACTGGTAGTGGAAATAATTGAACAGTATGACATGGTTTAAATCAAGATCCAGAATTATTTATAAGTAAAGATCGTAATTCTACTTGAAATTGGAATATTTATTATAAATATTGGGCAAACTCAAATAGTACTCGTATGTATTTTACAACAGCATGACAATCATGAGAAAATGCTCAATGGTGATACCAGGATACAACCAACACAACACTTCCTGTTTGACCATCATGACATTATACAAATAATTCATGAAACAATTATATAGCTTACGCATTCCACTCAGTACCAGGGTATAGTAAGATATGAAGCTATACAGGTAACGGAAGTGCTGATGGACCATTTGTTTATACTGGGTTTAAGCCAGCATATGTGATGGTTAAGAGGACTGATGCAGCAGATCATTGGTATATGTATGATTTTAAAAGAAATCAGATAAATGTAGCAGATGATCCATTATTAGCAAATGATTGAGCAAATGAATTAATTGGGAGTGCAAATAAATTTGATTTTATATCAAATGGTTTTAAATCTAGATGAACAAGTACAGCTACTAATGCATCATGATGAAAATATATCTACATAGCCTTTGCAGAAGCACCGTTTAAGTATGCTACGGCGAGGTAATAAATTTTACCTCTCTCTTGAATTCTCTCCCCTTGTCAGGGGAAAGAGGCTACAAAAGATAAGTACATGTAGCCCTTTTCTCCTGTGAATAGACGGAGTGCCCTTTAGGGTAGAAGATTCAGATGAGAGGTATTTTTTTGTGTCCACCCCTTTTATTTTGCAAAAAAACAGATTGTGTATATAATACGGCGGAATTATTTTGTAACCTGTATTTTTATTATGGAAATATCACCATTTTTATGAACACTACTTTGAAACATAGTAGTAGCAGTATGAATTATACTTGTTGTATTTATAGTAAAATTTATAAAAGAAAAATTAAATACATACCTAGAATATATAACAGCATTAACAGTATGATTATTACTCTGAATAATATTTCTAGGATTCTTACCAGAATTATCAACACAAGGTAACCTTTGAAGTTGATTATGAGCCTTTATTTTAGTATGAGTAATTTTATTCTATCTACTTGAGTTATTCCTACACTGGCATCACTGTAAAGACCTATGACACAAAGATTCTTGTCAATCACACCATAACCATGAACACAAAAATGGAATTATGATGTTTTGAGGAACACTACTTCATAATGCCTTTCACTGAGTAGTACTTTTCTGAGCATTTGCAATAGATACACACTTTTGAATAGCAACAACAATGGCTATACTATTACACTCTATACCTCAAAATATAGTAAACTATATAATGAATCATAATAATATAAAATACGCTTACTTTGCAGCTTTTTGAGGAGTATTATGAGCAATGCTTACATATCCATTTTCAGATTTTCTGTTAGATAATAAATACTATATATTAGCAATAATTACATGATGATTATTATATACAGCCCTAGCAGATATATTTCCAGAATTTAATACAAAAGCAACAATACAAAAAAAATTAGCATACTTGGTATTTATAGTTGTATGAATCTTTTCTTTCTCTTTCTTTGAAGAAATATCACATGGAAAATGACATAATCATGGACATACATATGAAGAACATGAACACGAAGATGAACATGAAGAAGAACATGAACACGAAGATGAACATGAAGATGAACATGAAGAAGAACACGAAGAAGAACATGGACATGAAGAAGTACATGAACAAATAGAAAATACAAAATCTATAAATGTAGGAAAAATATGTTTGAAAAATAATTGAAAATGGATTGAAACAGCTAATGAGTGTGAATGAATAAGTGAAGAAATATGTAAAGAATTAGAATGAAACTTTAATTCTTGTGCTTCAGCTTGTAGAAACAACCCAGAAGCAACAATCTGTACAATGCAATGTATACAAGTTTGTGAATTTAAATAAAATAATTAATATATGAAGACATACGATAAATTTTTAGAATATTATGACAAAATAGTTAGATCAGTAAATAATCCAGTAGAAGATGAACTAGAGTTTTTGATAGAAGACTGTATAAAAGAATATAAACCAGAAACAAAAACTATACTAGAAACAGCATGTGGAACAGCAGTTGTAGCTAAGTGATTAGAAGCAGCTTGATACAAAGTTACAGGATTAGATATAAATGAAAAAATGCTTGAAAAAGCAAAACAAAATTTACCACCCCCTAACCCCCTCCTTACTAAGGAGGGGGAATGAAACGAAGTGAAAGGGGGTGGTCTTACACTTGTTTTATGAGATATGACAAACTTTGATTTAGAAAAAAAGTTTGATACAGTTTTATGTAATTATAACTCTATTTGTCATTTATTAAAATGGGAAGAGTGGCAAAGTTTTTTTGATATGGTAAACAAACATTTAGAAAAAGACTGATTGTTTATATTTGATATAAATACAGTCTTTGAGTTTGAGAATATTACAAGAGACTTTGCTCAGTTTTATAATTTTTGAGATGATACAGTTTGTTTAGAAATGTTTAAAAAAGATTGAATTTATGAGTGGCTTGTGAAAATGTTTGTAAAACAAAAAGATGCTAGCTATATTTTAGAAAAAGAAGTAGTAAAAGAAAATAGTTTTCCAATTAATAAAATCAAAAAAGAGCTTAGTGATAAATGATTTAAGATTCTTGAAATGATAGATTATCATTACTGAGAAGTAACAGCTGAGAGTGAAAGAGTTTATTTTATATGCAAGAAAAAATAATAAATGAAATACGTTTTATCAACAATAGCTTGAGTTGAATCTATAGCCAAAAAAGAAATAACAAGACAATGATGAAAAATACAAGAAGTTACAGATAGACTTATAACTTTTACATGACCATCTGAACTAATACCTAGAATAAATCTATGGTCTAGAGTAGGGAATAAAATGTATCTATTGTTGGAAGATAAGGAAGAAGTAACTGATTTTGATAGTCTTTTTGATGTTGTTAATAGTATTTCTTGGAAAAAATACTTTAAAAAAGATTTTCCTATAGTAGTTAAATCAAGTTCTATAAGAAGTGATCTTTATTCACCAAGAACTATTCAAAGCATTTGAAAAAAAGCAATTGTAAAAAATTTGGTATGAGATGATGCTGTATTAAATGAAGATGAAAACTTAGAAAAACTAGAAATACTTATTTTGATTATAGATAATAGAGTAAGAATATTATTAGACACATCAGGTGATGCCTTGCATATGAGATGATATAGAACAAGAGCATGAGAAGCACCTATAAAAGAATCCCTAGCAGCATCTTTAGTTTTATTATCATGATGGAAATTCCAGGAAAGTTTTTATGATCCTTTTTGTGGAAGTTGAACTGTAGCAATCGAAGCATTAATGATAGCTAAAAATATAGCACCATGATTAAAAAGATCTTTTGCTTTTGAAAAATTATGATTAGTTGATTCAGAAACTACCCAAAATGAAAGATTACAAGCAAAAAAGAAAGAATTCAATGGAGATTATAGAATAATAGCTAGTGATATAGATGAGGAAATGGTAGATTTAGCTCAGGAAAATGCATCTAGAGCATGACTTGCTTGAGAAATAAACTTTGAAGTAAAGGATTTTATAACCTCACCCCCAGCCCCTCTCCTACAAGGAGAGGGGAGATGAACACTTGTTTCAAATCCACCTTATTGAGATAGGCTTAAAGATGAAAATATAAAAAGTCTTTATAATAATATAGATAAATTATTTAGGATAAATACAGATTTAAGTTGATGAATTATATCAAGTTATTTAGAATTTGATGAATTAATAAAAAAATGAGATTATAAAAAAAGAAAACTTTATAATTGATGAGAAAAATGTTATTTTTGGAGAAAAAATAAAAAGAATTAGCTTTATAAAGCTAATTCTTTTTTTGATAATTTATCTCAGAATATTTTTCATATACCAGCTCTTTCTTCTTTTACTATATATTCTATAGAATTATTTTCTTTATTTATATTAATTGATTCAATATCTTCTAGAAGCATAGACATATTATCTAGGTCATATAGATATCTTGTTTCAAATCTTCATGTCCAACAGATTAATAATAATAGTTTTCTTCAGTTTTCTAATATAAAAGGCACTTTTTGATTAATATTATGTTCTACTTTTATAAGAGCATCTGTTTCTCAGTTTGATACTCTTATTTCATTTTTATTATATGTATCAGGGAAGAAAAATATGAAATCATTAAAGTTAGTAAAATTAGACATATTAGAAGATCATCTTAGAAATTTATGTTCTCATTTTTCATTTAAATAATAAAATCATCTTAAACCATCATTTCCTACTATACTTTTCCAATCTTTTAAAAAAGTCTCATTTATCTCTTTTATATTTACAAGTAAATAAACAGTTTCAGATCATCTATATTCAATTACGCTGTAGGTTTTTGTAATTTGATCAAATACTATGTGTACATCAGAGTATTTTTCAATAACTTCAGCAAAAAGTCAGGCTTTTTCATCTTTAAAAAATTCTTTTCAGTTAAAATTTACTATAGTAGGTCATTTTTCTTTTTTATTTTCAGCTCTAGCTAATAAAAAATCTTCAACTTCTTCTATTCTATTTGATTTATTTTCATCTTGTCTTTGACTTTGAACTAGTTTGTTTACTTGCCATATTTCTAAATCTTTAGTATCTCAAATACTGAACTCTGAAACTCTATTTGATATAGCATCTATTACTTCAGATACAGTAATATTTCACTCTTCTACAGCTCAGGTTACCTGAGAGCTATCTAGTTTTTTATAATCTGCAAATTCAAACATATATTTTATTTAATTTTATAACATAGATTTATATTATAAATATATTTTATAAAAGTCAATTTGAAAAAAAATAAAAATAGACTATAATATCTTTAATTATATTATTTATGAATAATAATGAAAATACTAGCATTTGAAACAAGTTGTGATGATACTTCAGTAGCAATATTTGAAGATGATAAACTTATAGCTATGGATACAGATAGTCAAATATCTATTCATAACAAGACATGATGAGTAGTACCAGAAGTTGCAGCAAGAGAACATGCTAACAATATTTTTAAGGTGCTTACAAATGTATTACAAAAAGCTAATTTAAAACTAGAAGATATAGATTATATATGAGTAACTACTAATCCAGGTTTACTTCCATCTCTTTTGACATGAACAACAGTAGCATGAACTATATCAACAGTATTACAGAAAAAAATAATTCCAATAAACCATATAGAGGCTCATATTTTTTCAAATTTTTTAGAGAGAAAAGAGTCTGAAATAGAGTTTCCTCTAGTTTGTTTAACAGTTTCATGATGACATAATGATATTTATTATATGAAGTCTATGTGGGATATAGAAAAACTATGAAGCTCATGAGATGATGCTTGATGAGAAGCTTTTGATAAAGCTGCAAAAATGATGTGACTTGAGTATCCTTGATGACCTGTTATAAGTAGATTGTCAGCTGAATATGAAGCTGAGTGATGAAAATCTACAGATTTATTTCCAAGAGTATGGCTTGTAAAAAGAGAGTTTAATTTTAGTTTTTCAGGTTTAAAGAGTGCTGTAAAAAGGGAAGTAGATAATAGAATAGAAAAAAAATGAAAATTAACTTTAGATGATCAGAGAGAATTATCATTTGAATTTGAGAATGCTGTAACAGAAGTACTAGCTTGGAAGCTTGTTTATGCTGCTGAGGCTAAATGAGTAAAAACAATAATGTTAGCCTGATGAGTAAGTGCTAATGATAAATTAAAAAAAGAAATAGAAAAGCAAGCAAAAAAGAAATGATTAAATTTTATATATCCAAGTAAAAATTTGTATTGTATGGATAATGCCGCTATGGTATGAATAAATACCTATTACAAAGTTAAATACAATAAATTTGAAGAAAAAGTATGAGTTGTTAAAATGTAAAAAATATTTGCATTATATGTATATTATAGATATAATATATGTATATAATATTTATTTAATAATTATTTTATATATGAAAACACAAGTAACTTTAACTGTAGATGCAGATGTAAAAAATGAATTTAAGAAAATAGCAAGTGATATGTGAGCAAATATGTCAACTTTAGTAAATATGTATTTTACACAAGTTGTTAAAACAGGAAAAGTAGAATTTTTTTATAATGATAGGGCTGATTGTAGTAATTTAGATCATATTTTTGAAACAGAAAAATTAACTAAAAAAGAGAAAAAAGATTTAGAGTCTCTTTCAAATTTTAATAAATTTATAAAAGCTTGTTCATGAAAATAATAATAACTGAAACTTTTTCAAAATTATTTTCAAAAGAATTTAAGAACTATAATTTTGAGCTAGAGAATTTAGTAGAAATATTAAAGAAAACCAAATTAATAAATTTAAAGGATCCATATATTAAAGTTAAATTAACTTTAAATAAAGTTTCTTTGAGGTGAATAGTTATAAAAAATGATAATGATAGTATTATTCCTATTTTTATGACTTTAAAGAAAAATAAAATAATAGGTGATAATTTAGTATTGAATAAAAAGGTTCTTGAGAAGATAAATAATCTTTTATGAAAGATGTCTAAAGATTTTGAAAAATCTGATATTAGAGAATATTAAAAAAACTATGAGCTAAGCTCATAGTTTTTCTTTTATTTTTAGGGAATCTCTTAAGTAGATATTTCAGTGTTCAGTTAATATATTTTTTATTAATTGATCTCAGAACTCAATTCTATTATAAAAATCTTCTGTTGATATTATAGCATATTTAACTTTTCTTCAATAAAAAGTATTATTTAAAAACTCACTTAATTCATCTTTATCTATATCTCATATTAAAAATATATCTAGTATATTTTTTCAACTATTGATTAGTTTTGTTTTTATTGCTTCATTTACGATAATTAATTCTAAATCATTTTTTGATTTAAAAAACTCTTTTATTTTATCTATAGGGTTGTAGGTTTTTAGAAATATTTTTGTGAATTCATCAAGTAGATAAAACTTAGGATTTACAAAAAATATTTTTTTCTTTAGTTCTGTTTTATGTTTTAAAATTCAAAGATTACTTAGGTTATCAAGTTCTCTTTTTATTGAGTTTATTTGTTCTTCTAAATCTCTTGATAAAGCTCTCATATGAAATCAGTCGGTATTTCCAGACTCATATTCTAAGAAAAACTTTTCAAGTAACTTAGATCTACATTTAGATCAAAAAATTTTAGAAATCTCTAATTCTTTCATTTATTTTTGTATAAAAAATTTAAACATTATTTTACTCAATTTACTAAATATATTGAAAAAATCAAATATTTTTTATTGATTTTAACCAATTAATATGTATATTTACTAAAATTTTAGAAATTAAACAAACATAATATATGAAAAATTTAAAGCAAGAATTAGAAGATAGAGGGCTGTTATTTCAAAACACAAGTGATGATTTATTTGAAAAATTTAATAATTGAGGAGAGGTTTGTTATACAGGTTTTGATCCTACAGCTGATTCGCTACATTTATGACATTTTGTATGATTTATGGTTGCGGTACATCTTATGAGAAGAGGGAATAAGTATATAGCTTTAACTTGAGGTGCAACAGGTATGATTTGAGATCCAGGAGGAAAAGATTCAGAAAGAACATTTTTAAGTGAACAAGATTTAAAAAATAATGAAGAAGCTGTTTCAAATCAAATAACATCTATAATAAAAAATTTAGCTAGTTTTACATGAGAAAAATTTGATTTTGATTTTGTAAATAATAAAGATTTTTATAAAAATATGTGATATCTTGATTTTTTAAGAGAGGTATGAAAATATATCACGGTAAATAATATGATATCAAAAGATACAGTAAAAAAGAGAATAGAAGACCCTAGTCAATCTATAAGTTATACAGAGTTTTCATATATGTTATTACAATGATATGATTTTTTTAGATTAAATAGTGATGAAAATGTAACACTTCAAATGTGATGACAAGATCAATGGTGAAATTTGGTTACTTGAGTAGAAATAACTAGAAAAAAAATAGACAAAGAAGTATATGCTTTAACTTGGCCTTTAATTACAGATTCATCATGAAAAAAATTCGGTAAATCAGAATGAAATGCTATATGGCTTGATAAAACAAAAACTAGTCCTTATGAGATTTACCAATATTTTATGAATACATCAGATCAAGACATCTCAAGGTATTTAAAAATATTAACTTTAATAGAAACTAACGAGATAGATTGACTTGTGAAACAACATATGATGATGCCGGAAGCTAGAGAATGACAAAAAACTTTGGCTTATAGTGTTGTTGAAATTATTCATGGTACAAAAGAAGCAGAGCTTGCTTTAAAAATATCAGATTTTATGTTTGGTTGAGCAGATAGGTTAGAGGTATTAAAATGATTAAAAGATGATGAAATAGCTACATTTAAACAAGCTATGTGATGATTTGAGTATGACTCGGAAAATTTATTTGAAACAATAGTTAAATCATGACTAGCTAAGTCTAATTCAGAAGCAAGACAAGCAGTACAATCATGAGCTACAAATATCAATGAAGAAAAAATAACTGATTTCAATCATGATGTATCAAAAGAGTTTATAAACAATAAGGTTTTTCTTTTAAGAAAAGGGAAGAAAAATTTTAGAATAATAAGTAAATAAAAATAAAAGACTAGTCTCAGAAAGAGACCGGTCTTTTTTTATAAAAATAATTTGATATTTTAATAAATACTATTATATTAATTAAGTACTACCACCCCCCAACCCCCTCCTTACTAAGGAGGGGGAGAAAACCAGAGTAACTAAAGAAGGGGGTGGTCTAAATTTATTACATAATTAAAAAATTATGAAAAAATTACATAACAAAGGTTTTACCTTAGTGGAATTAATAGTTGTGATAAGTATCCTGATTATCTTGGGAACTATCGCATTTATAAGTATGCAAAACTACACAAAAACATCGAGAGACTCAGTAAGAATCTCAGATATGAGTAGAATGAAGACATGACTAG
>CAYFMG010000029.1:0-11582 GCA_964344155.1 uncultured Candidatus Peribacteria bacterium
ACCACCCCCTTCTTTAGTTACTCTGGTTTTCTCCCCCTCCTTAGTAAGGAGGGGGGTGGGGGGTGGTAATACTTAATTAATATAATAGTATTTATTAAAATATCAAATTATTTTTAATATTTTCTAACTCATACAAATCTCCTTCAGTAGTAACCAAATAAAGCTTATTATTTTCCACATATATTTTTTTTATTTCTAAGTCTGTTGTGTAAATAGTTTTTTTCTCTTTAGTTAAAGGATTGTAGTAAAATAATATATTATCATCTATATTTTTTAATCATAAGTTCTTAATAATTACAGTATCTGATTTTTTAATTAATCATACATATCAATCAGCAAAATAAACAAAATCATTAAAAAAAGAAAAATAATTAAAAGTATTTGAACTTATAAAATAATTAAAACTTCACTTTTGTGTAACAAATACTAACTTATCCTCTCTTATTTTTTTCACATAATCAACATCCAATCAAAAATTAAGTTCAGAAACTTGTTTAGTTTTATCATTGTAATAAAACTTACTATCTCAAACCTCTATATATAAACTAGAATCTGTTGCTAAAATATCCTCTACCCTAAGATATTTTTCATAAACCATATCAAAAGTCCCTATTTTTTCATTACCCAAAAATAAATCAAGATTATTCTTTTTTTCTTTAAAGTAAGCACTTTTAGAATTAGATAAATCAAATGTTTTGTAGTTTTTTTGCTTTTGTTTTAATTCTTCTATTTTTTCAGTAGTTGTTATCTTTTTTAACTCTACTTCTTTTTTTGTAAGCTCTATCTTTTTACTTTGCTCTTTTTTCTCTAGTTGTTCTTTTACTATTTGTTTTTGTTTAGCTGGTAAGTATTCCATATGATAATATATGTATCAAACTCATATAAATCACAATAAAATAAGTACTGATAAAAATCTATTACTCATAGTTTGTTTTTGTTAAAAATATTGTTTTGTATTTTAATTTTTTTTTATAGTTTGCAAAGTTTTTCTTGATATTCGTAAATATATCTGTAAAATATCGCTAATTTATCCTTAAAAAATAAAAAAATGATTATAGACTGAATACATATAGCACAAAATATTTATGATAAAATTAAAGCTGAAGTTTGTATCTTGGAAAAAAAACCTACTCTTTGAGCAATCCTTGTATGAAATAACCCTTCTAGTATAAGATATATAAATCAAAAGAAAAAATGGGCAGAATACACTTGAATAAATTTTAATCTGGTAAAGCTAGAAGAAGATGTTACAGAAGATGAGCTTTTAAAACAAATAAAGGAGTTTAATAAAGATAAAGATATTAGTTGATATATAGTACAGCTTCCCTTACCTAAACATATAGATGAAAAAAATATAATAAATACTATCAAACCTGAAAAAGATGTTGATTGATTTCATCCTATAAATCAATGAAAAATACTTATATGAGATAAATCTTGATTAGCTCCTTGTACTCCGGCATGAATTATGGAGATTTTAAAATCTGAGTATGTAGATCTTGTTTGAAAAAATGTATGTATCATAGGTAGAAGTAATATAGTATGAAAACCAGCTACTGCTCTTTTGATGAATGCTTGAGCTACGGTTATGAATTGTAATAGTAAAACAAGAGACTTAGAAAGTTTTACAAAAAAATCTGATATAGTTGTAGTTGCTGCTTGATACCCATGATTATTAAAAGAAAATATGCTTAAAAAAGATTCTATAATTATAGATGTATGATTCAGTGTTATTGATTGAAAAATTTTTGGTGATGCTGAAACTGAGGATATAAGCAAAAAATGACATAGGATTACTCCTGTTCCTGGTTGAGTTTGAGCGCTAACTGTTGCTATGTTAATGAAAAATACTCTTAATACTCACCTATAAAAAATAAATGGCTAGAAATAGCTATTTATTTTTTTCCTAAAAAAAAGTTTGACTTAATAAAGTTTTTTAATAGAATGTGTCTCGCAAGTTACAAAAAATGATTTTGCGGGTATAGCTCAATTGGCTAGAGCATCTGCCTTCCAAGCAGAGGGTTGTGGGTTCGAGTCCCATTACCCGCTCCATTAAAAACTTGTCTTCTTTTTTTATATAAGGGTGTATAGCTCAGTTGGTTAGAGCGCACGACTGATAATCGTGAGGTCCCAAGTTCAACTCTTGGTATACCCACCATTTTTTTTGTTTAAAATCGGAGACTGGCGCAATTGGTAGCGCACACGTTTTGGGAACGTGGGGTTGTGAGTTCGAGTCTCGCGTCTCCGACCATTATAATATGTTACAAAAAAAGAGTTAGAAAATAATTTTCTATCTCTTTTTCTTTATTTTTCCTATTTTCTTCTCCACTAATTTAAGTTTATATTTTTTTTCAGTTTTTTTCTTTTTTATATTATTTATTATTCAGATACTTTTATTTATTAATAGAAATATTATGAAAAAAATTTATGTATTTTTATGTTTATTGTTTTTATGTTTGCCAAAATATGCTTTCTGAGGTATAGCTACTGTAAACCCAAATTTAAAATATACTCCATGGCATATAAATAAAAATAAGTCTGATATAGAATTATTTATAGAGTATGATGAAAAAAGTACTCAAACAACCTTTAATGTAGAATTGAAAACATATTGAAATCCTACTGAAAAACTTAAATTTGATATGTGATTATGAGATCAAAGTTGTGGGAAAAATTTTGATTACAATAAAATGTATATGAAATTTATGTGAACTTGTACTTTTGACTACTCACTACTAGAAGTAAGCAAAATGGAGACATTTAAATTTGATATATATTATTGATAATATTACAAAAGAAGTAGAGCTATTTGAGTCAAATCAACATGATATAAATCCTAAAAATTTTAAAGAATTAAATGCTTTAATTAATTGGGAAAACACAAGAGTAGATTGATTTTTTGCAAATATTTCTGCACAAAATAGTTGAGAGCTTCATAGCTTTATTACAGTTCTTCATGATAAATTTATCCCCTTTTGAGAACTATATATTGATATAGAGTTATTAGGAAAAATGTATAAATATCAAATATTTGAAAAAGAATATATAAAACTAGAGTATTACAAAGACTTATGATTTTATGGTTATAAATTACCTATTAATTATATTGAAGCTGATTTTAATGATTTAGTATGATCATTTAAGATTTATTATGTTGAAGAATCTTTTAAAGATAAAACAATATATAAAAATGTTGATATGAATTGAGTTATACATGATGTAAAACTATATCAAGATATAGATATGGAAAATAAAAATGAAATAATAGAAGAGAAAAAAGAAAAAACTGAAAAAAAGAAAAAATATAATCAAAAATTGGTAAATAGAGTTGATAGTTTAATACAAAAATTTAAAAAAGTAGAAAAAAATAATAATGACTTAATAAAAAAATTAGAAAAAATAATAGTATTATTAGATAAATATACAGAAAAAAAACCTAAACTAAAAAATATTATAAGTGAAATTAATGAGATTTTAAAAACGAGAATTAAAGAATTACAAAATAGTAATACATAAAAAAACAAACTTGAATATATAAATAAAATAAATATCATATCTGGTATATAAAATATAATAGAAAACTATGAATATACTATTTTGATTAATAAGTGCATTGTTTGCTTCTCTTTGAATAAGCAACCGGAAAAAAGCAATAACTCTATCTACTCTACCAAATACCATATACATTTTATTATGGCCCCTATCTGGTTTTTTTATAATATGAACTATTATTTACTTCTCTTGAGTTAATATGTCCATATATTCTGACTATGGGATTATATGATTAATATGAATAATTATTCTTCTAGATATAGTTGCAAATTTCCTAGAAATGGATGTATACAAAAAAACAAAACTATCAGAAATACTTCCCTATACAAATCTAGATAAATTATTTATAGTACTTATTTGATTTTTTCTATTTTACTGAACTAAAAACTCAACCAGTATTACAACACTACTCATAACACTTTTAACAATAATAATTATTGCAGGATTTAGTATAGATTTCAAAAAATTTAAAATACCAAAAACTATAATATCATATTCATTGGTTATGTTATGTAGAGGTATATCAGTACTAATAGTTTGATATATATTTATCAAATATACAACTATTGATTATCTGAGTATAAATATGATTTTTTCCTTTATCTGATACTTGATAATAGCTCTTATACTAAAAAACTCTTTTAATAGCTTATTCAAACAATCAAAAGAATTTTATAAATCTAGATTAATCTCTCTTATTCTTGGATGGTGATGATTTATTATATGACTATATATAGTAAAAGAAGCTTGAGTTTTAATAGCTACCCTTATAAGTTTTGTATGACTTATATTTAATATACTTGCTATGAAATTTATACTAAATGATACTCCAGAAAAAAAACAAGTAATACTTGCCTGACTAGTAACTTTGTTAATATGAGTCTGATATATATTTAAGTAAAAAATTCCACTGTGTTTTCACACAGTGGAATTTTTTGTTCACCTTTTTCTCGTTTTCAATTCATATAATCATACCTCGAATCATGAAATAGATAGCAGCTGATAATAAAGCAGCAGTAGGAACAGTAATAATCCAAGCCGCTGTAATTTTCTTAACAGTGTCTCTTTTTACATACTGTTTCTTCTTTATAGACTTAATGGTAGCCTTTTCTTCTTCAAGAATCTCTTCCTCTTTCTCGATAGATTCAAAAAGTTCACCAATTGCTCTGTAAACTTTTTTAGTCTTCTCTTCTGTCGGAATATCTCTTAATTCTTGAAGCTTAGACCTCATTTCCCCTATTTTGCTTTCCTCTATACGAGCCCTTGATTCCTCCAAAGTTAGTTTCCTAGCCTCTTTTGAAGACTGTAAAAACTCTCTAATAAATCCTACACCAAATACACCTCCTATTGCAATATGTGTTGAACTTACAGGCAAACCAAGCTGACTAGCAATGATAACGGTAATAGCTGCAGCCATTGCTACTGAAAAAGCTCTCATTTGATCCAGCTCTGTAATCTCAGAACCAACTGTTTTAATAAGTTTTGGACCATACAAAGCTAAACCAATAACTATACCAAAGGCACCAACTCCCATTACCCACAGAGGAATACTTGCCTTAGCAGAGATTCCATTATTAATAATAGCATCTGAAATTGCAGCCAATGGACCAATAGCATTAGCAACGTCATTTGCACCATGAGCAAAACTAAGCAAAGCTGCAGCAAAAATAAGAGGAATTGTAAACAAAGAGTTTACTGAGCTCCTATCATTTTTGATGTTTTGCTTTAATCTTAGTTTTTTATTAACAAAATAATAAACAACAACAGCTAGAACAACACCAAATAAACTGGCAATCAAAAAGCTAGGTTTCTTTTCATCAGGCAAAAACTGTAATATATCCACAATATCAGGCCATATTTTCTTAAGACCTTTTAGTGTAAGATAAGTAGTAAATGCCCAAGTCATTATAGCAACATATATAGGAACCCAAAACTTACCAGATGCCACTTTGTCTTCTTTGAAAACAATGTTTTTCTTAATAGAAAACAAAAAAACAGCTGCAATTATTCCCCCTAAAACTGGAGAAATAACCCATGATGCTGCAATTTTTCCCATCGTTCCCCAAGAGACAATAGAAAAGCCACCTGCGGCTACACCTGCTCCCATAACTCCCCCAACAATAGAGTGAGTCGTAGAAACTGGTGCTCCAAACTTTGTTGCAAGATTTAGCCAAATACCTGCTGAAAGCAAAGCAGCCATCATTGCCCAAATAAAGCTATCAGTATTATCTCCAAAAGCATTAATATCAATAATGCCTTTTTTAATAGTACCAACAACATCTCCTCCAGCAATAAATGCACCACTTGCTTCAAAAATTGCAGCAATAAGTATTGCTCCACCCAAAGTTAAAGCCTTTGAACCAACAGCAGGACCAACATTGTTAGCAACATCATTTGCACCAATATTCATAGCCATATATGCACCAAAAAGTGCAGCTATAACTAAGAATGAATTTACAGGTAAACCTCCGGTTGAGTTAGCACTTACAATAAAAACTAAAACTAAAAATATGATAACAATACCATACTTGTTAAAGTCATTAGATGATTCTTCAGCAGCACTTTCAAGATGCCTTAGAAACTTAAGATTCATTATCCTTCTCCTTATAGAAAAACAAAAAGCTACAATACTACTCTAATTAATCAAGATATTTAAAAGAACAAAATAAAAACAAGGAAACTCTATATAATTTTTATTTTTTGTCAATCTTTAAAAGTAAAATTATCTTTTTATTTTTCTATCAATTTAAGTTTATCTATTTTTTTCATTTTTTTGATTTCACTTTCCCTCTTACAAGCTTCACTCCTAGTCTCAAATTCTTCGCTATATACAAGTTTTACAGGTTGCCTAACTCTAGTGTATTTTGCTCATCAAACAATTTCTCCATTATGCTGTCTTACTCTTCTTTCTAGGTCTGTTGTTATTCCTGTATACAAAGAGTTATCACTACATTCTAAAATATAGCTATAGTACATAAAAATCTAGGTTAGGAAATATTATTTTTATTATAGTAGTATTGATATTTTAAGCAAACTAAAAAATATCAAAAAACCTTGCAATAATTATTTTTTCTATATACTATAACTACTTTTTATGGGGCCGACTTGATCGGCTCCACCATATTTTATGCCCAGGTGGTGAAATTGGTAGACACGGGGGACTCAAAATCCCCTTTCCTTGGAAGTATGGGTTCAAGTCCCATCCTGGGTACCAATAAAAATTAAAAAAAGTCTCAAAATTGAGACTTTTTTATTTTTTATTAAATGTAATTTCTAGTTTATCATCAAGCTCTTTAAATTCTAACTGTATATCATCTCAAGCTATTTCTATTAATTGAAGCTCCAATTCTGTATATTTATCTTTATCTCATGTAAAATAGTGTACATACTTATGTAATTTAGCTGCACCAAAGTTTGATCTTAGTTCTGCTACATTAGCTTTAAATACTTCAACTATATTTTTAATACCATCATCACTGAAACCTATAGATAATCAATTGGAATCCTTTGTTAATATTTCAAAAATATCTTTTTTATACATAGATTCTAACATAATATGCATATGTTCTACATAGATATTCATAGCCTTACCTTTCATCTCAGCTGTATTTTTACCATTAATAGGTAAAAGCCAATTCTTAGCAAAATGTCTATTATTAATTCACATATAATAAACTATTTTCCCTAAATAATAATCTATAACTTTTTTAGGATCTCTTTGCTCTAAATCATAATTTTTAATAATATTTTCAACTTGTTCTTCATACTCTTCCTGCGTCAATGTCATACTATTTAAAAGCTTTAATCACCTTTCCATACTATCTGGTGAATGTCATCTAGCTGTTAGTATAGAAAATATTCTTCATTTAACCAAGAAAACATCTTTTAGTGAGTTAAAACTTGGAGATATTTTATCATTTTCAAGTGCTGTTATAATATCTGATGAAAAACCATCTGGTCACTTACATAATTTTGCTACATCTTCATGAGAATATACATCTGCAGATTCTCTGAAATGTAATAATGTAGAATCAAGATCTCAATCTATTAAATAAGAATACCTATCTGTATCACTAAAGTATTTATATGAACCTAGCTCCGTTGTTTCTATAATTTCTCAATTGGATTTATCTCTAAAATACCATGTAGTAATTTCATTTGTAGCAAGAACATTTCCATCAAAATCAAATGCTCAAACAGCAATTCTATCATTATCTAACTTTAATCAATTCATAATTTTTATTTTTAGTCTAATATTCTTTTAATAACTCCTTCCGGATTTTTTCCTCCCCTTTTTATAATTTTTACCTCAACTATATCTCAGTCTTTAGCTCAATTTTTCCTTGATCAAGCTATAAAGATATCATTGTTTTTTGTTTCATCTGGTATAACAAATCAAAATCTATCATTATCTTTAAATCTTCATTCTACAAGTTCTTCTTCTGTTTTAAAAACCTTTACTACAATAGCTTCTTTTTTTCATTTGAAATCTACTATCTCAGCCTTTACTTTATCTCAATCTCTAGCTCAAGCCTTTTTATCACCATAGACAAAATATCATTTTTCTAATCATTCTACATCTATAAATCAAAAATTCCCATCTCAACCAGAATATATTCATTCAATAAACTTAGGCTTTTTTTGCCCTGTTTTTCAAAATACATTTATAATCTTTGCTTCTGGTTTTTTCCCTTTTGAAACCTTTAGTTCCCTAGCTTCAACCTTGTCTCAATCTTGAGCATCTCAGAAATTTTCTTTGGACACATAAAAATCTCCTCAATAATATTCTCTATCATTTGGTATAAAAAAACCAAAATTTTCTCAAGATTGAAATTTTCAAATCATTAACTCATTTACTTTTGACATTTTTTTTGTATAATTTTTAAGATTTCGGGATTATAGTCAAAAAAACCAAATAATCAAGATTTTCTCTTGCTTTTATAATAAAATCTATATACTAAGTATATACTATATAAATAACTTAAATACTATGTACATCTGTGAAAAATGTTGAAATGAATCTGTAAAATGGCAATGACAATGCTCTTTTTGTAAAGAATGGAATAGCCTAAAAGAGTTTAAGGAAGCTAAAATAAACTGATCTTGAAATACTAAGTGAGAAGCTAAAAAACTAGAAAATATTTCAGAAATAAAAAAGGATCAGACAAAAGAAAAGATTATTACAAAATCTGGTGAATTAAACAATGTTCTTGGTTCTGGAATAGTACCTTGAAGTGTTGTTTTATTATCATGAGAACCAGGAATCTGAAAATCAACTATTACCCTACAACTATCAAATCTAATAGATGATCAAATAGTATATATTTCAGGAGAAGAAACAGCTTACCAAATATCTTCTAGAGCTAGTAGACTGTGAGTAAAGTGAGATAATATGCTTGTTTTAGCTGAAAGTTGTATAGAAGATATACTAGAAACCCTAGTCAAAAATCCATGTAAAATACTTGTCATAGATTCTATATCTGTAATGCATTCAAAAAATATTACTTGAGTTGCATGAAGTATTTCACAAGTGAGATATATAACAGAGCTTTTGGTAGCTTTTGCAAAAACTACAAACACAGCAACTTTTATTATCTGACACATAAACAAAGACTGAAACTTAGCATGACCTAAAACACTAGAGCATATGGTTGATACTGTACTTTATTTCGAGTGAGATAAATATGATAACTTAAGAATTCTTAGATGATTAAAAAATAGGTTTTGACCAACTTCTGAGATAGGTATTTTTAATATGTGAGAAAAATGATTAACTGATCTAAAAAATCCATGACTTGAGTTTATTAATTCAGACAAACCAACTATATGATCAAGTTTATCTATTACTATAGAGTGAACTAGGCCAATAATAATAGAGACTGAGAGTCTAACTACTTACACCAAGTTTTGATATCCAAAAAGATCAGCTAGGTGAATTAATTCTTCCAAGCTGGATTTGATAGTTGCTGTTTTATGAAAGTATTCTTGAGTAAAGCTTGAGAGTTATGATGTTTATACAAACATAGCTAGGTGATTAAAAATTGAGGAACCTGGTATAGATTTGAGTTTGGCTGCGTCTATTATATCTAGTAAGTTAAATAAGGCTCTAGTTAAAGACTCTATATTTTTATGAGAGATTTCTCTTACTTGAAATATCAAAAAGCCTATACATTTGGATAAGAGGATAAAAGAGGCTGAAAAGATGTGATTCAAATATATTTATTGTCCAAAGACTACTACAGTCTCAAAAAAATCTGAGATAATTATTATAAACAATATTTCTGATTTAGTTCAGAAACTTAGTGAAATATAAAGACCTCACACTAACCCTACCCCAGGGCACTCTCTCTTGGGTAACCCCAATTCACCTTGCCTCCGGCGTGCGGAGGGGGAATGAGCGATAGCGAAAGGGGGTGGTCTTTTTTAATTTATATTAATATATTCTTTTTATATACTTTTATTTGATTTATTTTTTATTTATATATACTAGAATGGCTTCCTTTTGGAAGCTTTTCCACTAGGAGGTATATTTTACTTCCTAATTACGTGATAATGAGAATATATCTTTCCTTCAAAATGAAGGGATATATTTTTGCTTTCTCTATTACCAAAAGTAATACAAAAAAGAGAGCAAGAAAAAAGAGAGGATAGGCCCTCTCTTTTTTCTATTTTCCTCATTACGTGATTATGAGTTATTAGTATTATATTATATTTTTTCTAAAAAGCAAATTTTTTGTTATTAATTCACCTGCAGCCCTCCTCCCTAATTTTAGGGAGGAGACTCAGATGTGGGTTATTTAGTAGACCACCCCCTAACCCCCTCCTTAGTAAGGAGGGGGAATGAGCGATAGCGAAAGGGGCTGGTCTTTAACACAAAAAAAGAACACTTTCGTGTTCTTTTCCCTACCTCGCATTCGCATACTTAAATGGTTCTTCTGCAATAGCCATATATATATAATTTGTTCAGCTATTATTAATACTTACATGGTTATTTTTCATTTTGAAACCATTAGAAAGAATATCTGTCCAAGGCAGAGTAATTTCTGCATTAGTTAGATTTGGATGTAAGTATAGATCTGTAACATTACCTTTATTACGTTCTGTATCAATTATTGTCCAGTTGTGTGCGTAATCAGAAGGTTTTATTAGTACATACCTAGGTTTAAATCCAGTATAAACAAACGGACCATCAGCACTTCAGTTACCAGTATAACTTCATATTTTACTATAGCCTGGTACTGAATGGAATGCATAACCTATAAAGTTATAGTTACCAGCCATATCTGAAAGTAAGTTTACAACACTGTTTGTTGGTACTGTAAAGGCAGGTTGTACTTGTTCTGCTCATGTATCATCAAGGAAAAGTGTATGATTACCACTACTTAATCATTGATGCCATACACGCCAGTGAGTTGCAACATTTCTATGTCTAAATATTAAAAGTTCAGGTGATTTATTTAAACCATGTCCTACACTTCAACTACTTCAATTACCAGTATATCCTATCATACTAAAACCTGCAGTAGGATTAGCACTTACTTGTGCTGATATATCTCAATCTGTATTTGTAACAGCAGCTCATCCTGCTTTCCAGTTCCATGCTACATGCTCACGACCAGAAACATTTGGATGATCTGTCCCAGAAAGTATTGAAAATCCCCCTGAAGTAAATCATGATACTAAGGTGTCTGTTCCTCCAATTTGAGTTGAATCACTATTTAATTCATACATTCTTGTTCCATTTCCTCCTCTAACAGAATCATGTAAACGATGATTTGAACTAACTGAACGATCTTTTGTCCAAACAAAATCTGGCGTAAAAGCTAATCCTCATATAGTACGAGCTGTAGAATTCCCTGTCCAAGTAACAACATCAAAGTGTTCACTTGGATCTGTTATACTTGGTGTTGGTAGATTTTTTGTACTTAGTGCCTTAAATCCTGTTGGTGGAGCGTAAGCAAATTCTCAACCAGCATCTGAATAATATTGTCATTCTGTTTTATTTCCAGCAAAAGATGAATCTTGTCCAA
>CAYFMG010000030.1:0-10865 GCA_964344155.1 uncultured Candidatus Peribacteria bacterium
TATAACAAACTGATCAGAACAAGTAACAAATACATATAGATGTAATAATGGTAGCTTAGAAACTATATGAACAACAAAATCAACAGTATGTAATCCAAATTATACATTAAATGGAAGTATATGTGATCCGGATATGGTTAGTGTGCCATGTATAGAATCATGAGCCCCTCTATATGCAACATATACAGTAGTAAATGAGACAATACCATATGGAACTACAGCAAGTAACTGTAACTGGAACTGTAATAACACATATCATTTAGAATGATGAATATGTAAATCAGATACAAAACAAGAACCATGTACACAAGCCTGAGCACCAGCAATTAATTCTGAATATGTAATAGTTAATGTAGATGTTACGTGGACTTGATCATGATATACAACTCCTAGTAATTGTAGTTATAATTGTACAGGTGGTTATACATGAACAAACTGTGATATCTCACCATTTGTAGTAGCAACATGATGATCAGTTACAATAGACTGAAATTATAAAATACATACATTTAATGGTAATTGAACATTTACTGTAACTACTGGTTGAAAAGTTGAATATCTTATAATTTGATGAGGATGATGAGGATGAGATTATTGATGATGAGGATGATGAGCATGACAGTATAAAACAGCTAATAATTTAAGTATAACTAATTGATCTTATTCAGTAGTTATTTGATCTGGTTGAGCAAGACCTAGTTGAAAATGATGAACATCTTCTTTTAACGGAATATCTTCCGTATGATGAAATTGAGGGAGTGGACGTTTTTCTTCATGATGAACTAGTTGAAATGGTAAAAGTTGATGAGGTTGAGCGGGATGATGTTATTCTGAATCAGGATGATGAGGGTGATGAGCTTCTTCAAATTGAGGTAATTGAGTATGTAATGGGTACGGTTGAGCTGGATGATCAGGTATAGTATCTTCTATTACTTGAACTTCTATAGTAAGATGAGGATGAGGATGAGGATGAAGTGTATGGTGATGAGGTTATCCTGCATGAAGTTGATGATCATGATGAGGATGAAAGTGATGAGCATATACAACTGCAGCACAAGCTTGAATGCCTAATACATGAGGATGATGAGGATGATGAGGTTATCCTGGTTCGTATGGTAGATGAGGGTGATCTTGAGTTGTAATTATACGTTATCAATATCAATAAAACAAAAAAAGAATGATATAATTTTATATCATTCTTTTTTTGTAAATAAAAATTGAAAAAAATAAAAAATAGTTATACTTAGAATAACAATATAATTATTAACAATAGTAAAATGGTAGAAACTATATTTTATGTGATAATCGGATTATTTATTTTTGAATTTGTTTTGAGTAAAACCCTAGATTATTTAAATACCCTTAACTGGACAACAAAATTACCAAAAGAATTAAAAGATATATATGATGCTAAAGAATATAAAAAATCTATGGATTATGAAAAAACTAATTACGATTTTTGAAAAATTTTTGGATGATTCTCTTTTGTAGTAATGCTTCTTTTGTTAATATTCTGAGTATTTTGAGAATTTTATGATTACATTTGAACTTGTGTTGAAAATGAAATCCTTAAAACACTATACTTTTTTGGTATAATTATGTTAATTCAAACTATTATAAATCTACCATTTAGTTATTATCAAACATTTGTAATAGAAGAAAAATTTGGTTTTAACAAAATGACAAAATCTCTGTTTTTTACAGATACTATTAAATGATTATTTATATCAGTATTAGTAGGTTGACCCCTGCTAGCTCTTATTACTTGGATATATTTAGAAACAGGAGAAAACTTCTGGTTATATACTTGGTGAGTAGTAACTATTTTCTCAGTGTTTATGATGATGTTTTATAGTAGTTTAATAGTACCTATATTTAACAAACAAACACCATTAAAAGAGTGAGCTTTGAGAACAGCTATAGAAAAATTTGCAACAAAAGTATGATTTAAATTAGATAATATATATGTAATAGATTGATCAAAAAGAAGCTCAAAAGCAAATGCTTATTTCTCAGGTTTTTGACCTAAAAAAAGAATAGTATTATATGATACACTTATAAAAGACCTAACAACAGCTGAACTAGTTTGAGTACTAGCTCATGAAATAGGTCATTACAAGAAAAAACACACTCTACAAATGTTTGCTTTTTCTACTATACAAACAGCTATAATTCTTTATATATTAGGATTAGCTCTTGCTATGCCAGAAATCTCTCAAGCTATGTGAGCCTCATGAGCTAGCTTTGCTGTATGAATGGTTGCTTTTGGTATATTATTTTCTCCTATTTCTATTATATTATGACTTATGTCAAATGTGTTATCAAGAAGAAATGAGTACCAAGCAGATGAGTTTGCATGAGTTAATTACAGACCAGATAAATTAAAAAATGCTTTGATAAAACTATCTAGAAATAATTTAAGTAACTTAAGACCTCATCCAGCTTATGAGTTTTTTAATTACTCACACCCAACAGTTTTAAAAAGATTAAAAGCTTTAGATGAAATAAAAAAATCCTAAATCGTAAATATTTTTGTATTTTTATTATTCTTGTTCTATAGATTATGATAATAGAATTATATTTGAATTGTTGAGTGATTGAAAAATATTATTACTTTTAGTATGAAATTATAGTATTTATAAGTAAAAAAAGTAAATTAAAATTTGCTTTTTTTTTCGTAACGATGAAAATTAAAAAGCTGAGTCACAGTACTTATTATCACTGCTATCATATCGTGTGGTGAACTAAATATAGAAGGAAGTTTTTAAAGCTATATGTAAAAGAAGCTTTATTAAAACAACTAAAGCGTTTAGAAGAAAATTATCCAACATTGCACTTTGAGGCGGTAAATGTTGATGAAGATCATGTACACATGCAATTGGAAATAGCACCAACGATAAGTGTATCAGAGGCAGTACAGAAGATAAAAACATTTACTAGTCGAAATCTTAGAAAAGAATTTAAATTCATTGAAAGGATATACTTTGAGAAGGAGTGAATCTGGAGTGTTGGATATTTTTCTTCCACGATATGAGTAAACGAAGCCACAATAAGACGATACATATAAGAACAATGAAAAGAAGATTATCCGTCGCCACAAACAGCTTTTGAATTTGAGTCGCCGTAAAAGGAAACCCCGGATGTAGCGTAGCGGTATCCGGGGAGGAGGTCCTTTGAGATTTTTTAATGTATATTAAAAGTGTATAAAAGTTTTGACAAGGGAAGTTAATTAGATAGACTGTTATTATAATTTTAAAAATTAAAATAAAAATTATGACTGAAAGATTAGATAGAATGGAAAAAATGTTGGAGTGATTATTGAAATCACAAGAAGAATCATGAAAAAAGTTTGATAAACAAATGAAGGAATCATGAGAAAGATTTGATAAACAAATGAAGAAAATACAAGAAGAAACAAAGAGAATGCAAAAAGAAACAAAGGAAATGAAAAAAACATTAATATGAATGTGAGTGACACAATGAGATATATCAGAGAACTTAATATATGATAATTTTTGAAATGTATTTAAAGGGATTTGAGAAGAAATAAATACAATAAATAGAAATGTAAAATTATATAATAAATGAAGAATAAGATGAGAGTTTGATATAGTATGAATAAATGGAACAAAAATATTTATATGAGAGACAAAAACAAAACTAACAAAAGATCATATAGATAAATTAATAACAAAAACTATACCAATATTTAGGAAGTATGATAAAAAACATGAATGAATGGAAATATATGGGGTTATATGAGCAAGAGTAATACCAGAAAAAGTATTAAAATATGCTTGTGATAAATGATTATATGTATTAAAAGAGAAAAATAATGGAAATGCAGAGATGGTAGAAAAAAGTTTAAAAACAGTAAAAAGTTTATAAAAAAGAACTATTTTGTGAAAATAGTTCTTTTTTACTTTTCAACCTTAGGTAAATCATGAAAAGTTTCTTTCTTGAACTTTGGTCTTACTTGGATCTTGAAATACTTAGTAATAATACCATAAATCAAAACACTTATAATCGGGAATAGTGAAGCAAATGCAATTAATCAGAATCAATCATATAAAGGATCTCTACCCGGTATATTTGTCGCAAGTCATATTCATAGAGCAGCAACCAAAGGTACTGTTATAGTTGATGTAGTAACTCAACCACTATCATAAGCTATTGAAGTAATATGCTTTGGTGCAAAGTATGTAAGTCATATTACAAATAAATATCAAATCATTATATAATAATGAATAAAATCTCAGTATATTATTCTATAAGTTCAAAGAGTTATTCAAAATCAAACTCACAGAGCAACAAAGACTCTTAGTATAAAAGCATTAATTTTTCAATGATCTAACTCTGAAGCTTTGTTTGATATAGTAATCAAAGTAGGCTCAGCCATAGTTGTAGAAAAACCAATTAAAAATGCAAATAAGTATATTATAAAGTGACTATCAAGAGTAGTTAATTGGTTAGCCATCTCTTCTCACAGATTAAATAATCACATTTCAAGTCATAAAATGAAAAAATATAATCATAATATAACCATAGCAAAACCTCATAAAATATCTTTTAACTCTTTTTTAGGGATAGACTCTTTTAGAACAATATATTGAAAGAAAAATATTGTTAATACTATTGGTAATACATCTTTTATTGTATTAAGTAAACCAAAAATAATAGTTTTTAAATTAAAGCTGTTTATTACTTCACCTGCTTGTTTTGTAACTTGAGAAGCGATCTCTACTGTATCTGAGAAATTATATATTATAATACCATATACTTGAACAAAAAACATAGGTAATAGTGAAGCACAAGCAATTAATCAAAATCAATTAATTACAGGATTTCTTTTTCTGGCTATAGCGGCTATTCATATTCATATAGCTGTAACTAAAGGAACAGTAATAGTTGATGTTGTAACTCAACCTAGATCATAGGCTAGTCATACAATTTCTTTTGGAGTAAAATATGTTATTCAAACAACAAGTAAATATCAAATAATTATAGGGTAGTGAATAGGTATTCATTTTAATATTCTCCATATTCATAGTGATATAGCTGTTCATACAGATAATGCTACAACATATCTTAATGTAGTAGGATCTATTTTTCAACTACTTATAGCTGCTGCTTTTTCAGCAATTACATATAATGCTGGTTCAGCTATTGTTGTAGAAAAACCTACTAAAAATCAAAAAAACATTATAAGGAAATATCCCTTTTTCTTGGTAAAACTCTTTGTTAATCTTTCTCAAATAGGAAAAATACCATATTGTAATCACATTAGAAAAACAGCAAGTCATATAGCAACAATTACTAATCATATACTTGTTTCTTTCCAGTTATCAGGAACTGTTTGTAATATTATAAGTTGAAAAAATAATATTACTGCAATTATTGGAGTTAAGTCTCTAAAAGATTCTTTTAGAAATTTAAAAAAAGTTTTACTTAAGTGATGCATAAGTTTTATTATAATATAAATATACTTAGATTTTAACATATTTTAACTTAAAATACAAAAAACTCTTGAAAAAATAGAAAAAAAAGGTATAAACTAAGCAATAAAATTTAATAATAAAAATGAAAAATACATTTTATATAACAACACCGATATATTATACAAATGGTATACCGCATATAGGGCATGCATATAGTTCACTTATAGCTGATAGTATAGCTAGATACAAAAAGATCTCAGGGAAACAAACTAAGTTTTCTACATGAGTAGATGAAAATAGTCAAAAAGCTGTTCAGGCAGCTCTAGATTTAAATATGGAAACAATGCCATATTTAGATATGATGGCAGAAAAACATAAAGCAGTATGGGATTGATTAAAAATAGACTATACTGATTTTATAAGGACTACAGAAGACAGACACCATAGTTTTGTAAAAACAGTATTACAAAAATCATTTGATAATGGAGATATTTATGAATGAGAATATGAGTGAATGTATTGTGTATGATGTGAAGCATTTAAAAAAGATGAAGACCTAATAGAAAAAGACTGAGAAAAAGTATGTCCAGATCATCTAAAAGCACCAGATCAAATTAAAGAAAAAAACTATTTTTTCAGACTTAGTAAATATGAAGATAAGTTAAAAGAATTTTATAGTACAAATCCTGATTTTGTAAGTCCTAGTGATAGATTTAATGAAGTAAAAGCTTTTGTAGATAGATGACTTGAAGATTTTTCTATATCAAGAGAAACAAATAAATTTGGTATTAGTTTACCATTTGATGAAGAACAAGTAACATATGTATGGTATGATGCACTTTTTAATTATTTAACTGTGTGTCAAAACTGAGATGAAGAATTTTGGCCAGCAGATTTACATGTAGTATGAAAAGATATTATAAGATTTCATGCTATTTATTGGCCAGCAATGCTTATGAGTGCATGATATGAACTTCCAAAACAAATACTTACAACATGATTTTTTACTGTAGAATGACAAAAAATTTCAAAATCACTTTGAAATGCTATAGATCCAGTAGAATTCTCAGAAAATTATAGTAAAGATATGCTTGTATTATATTTACTATCAAGCTTTAATATCTGACAAGATTGAGATTTTGATCACAATCAAGCTATACTTATGTATAATGCAAAATTAGCAAACAATTTTTGAAATCTAGTTAATAGAGTAGTTGTTCTTACTTTGAAACTATGACTTGAGAATGGGTTAGATTGAAATATGAATAGTGACATAAAAGCTAAACTAGATAAATATACAAATAATTTTGATAAATCTTTAAATAATTATAATTTAAAAGAGTGACTAGACGAAACATTTTTCTTTTTGGATGATTTGAATAAATATGTTGATGAAACACAACCTTGGACTTTGATAAAAGATGAAGAAAAAAAAGATGAAGCTATAGAAATATTTTATACAATAGCAGAATCTTTAAGACAAGTATGAATGAATCTATACACATTTTTTCCAGAAAAAATGACAGAATTATTTCATAAAATTGGACTTGAAAATGTAACCAAAGACCTAGATGAATGAAAACTACAAGAATTAAGAGCTACAAAACAAATATTTATGATAAAAGAAAAAGGAGATGCCTTATTTAAAAGAGTTGAAGTGTTATAGAAGAATCCCCCTACCTTAACAGGTATCCCCCTTATTAAGGGGGAACTAAGAAGTCTTCCCTTAGAAAGGGAAGTACCCCAAAGGGGGGATGGGATTTTAAAATTAAAAAAATAATAAAATGAAAAAAGTAAAAAAGTGTATAATTCCAGCGGCTTGATTTGGTACTAGATTTTTACCAGCAAGTAAGGCTTTACCAAAAGAAATGTTTCCTATTATAGATAAACCAGTAATGCAATATTTGGTTGAGGAAGCAATTTCAGCAGGTTGTGAGGATATAATTATCGTTACATGAAAAAATAAAAGAGCAATAGAAGATCATTTTGACTCAAATTTTGAGTTAGAGAAAAAATTAGAAAACTCAAATAAATTTGAAAGTCTAGAAAAGGTAAAAATGCTGAACTCTATGGCAAATATAGTCTATGTAAGACAACCATACCCTAGATGAGATGGTGAAGCAATACTTAGAGCTAAACCATTTGTATGAGATGAACCATTTTTAGTATTATTTTGAGATGATATTATAGAAAATGATAAAACAGCAGCAACTCAATTAGTAGAAACATATAATAGAAAAAATTCTCCAGTTATAGCAACAATACCAGTATCAGATGAAGAGGTTTCAGATTATGGTATTATAGAATCAAAACTTGTAGATGGGGATTCTTTTATAGTAGATAAATTTCTTGAAAAACCAGATAGTAATGAAACAGAATCAAGAAATTGAGTAGTATGAAAATATGTATTAAATAATGATATATTTGATTATTTAGAACAAGCTACAAGTAAAAAAGTTTCATGAGAGATAAGGTTAGCTGATGCATTTGAATTAATGAGACAAGAAAAAGATATTTATTGATTAAGTATTAAGTGAGAAAGATATGATACATGAAGTAAAATGTGATTTTTGAAAGCAACAGTTAAATATGCATTAAAAGACAAAGAATTATGAGCAGAATTTAGAGATTTTTTAAAAACACTAGATATATAAAATATGATAAACCTAGATTTAACACATTTACTTATACCAAACTCTTTTTTGGAGCTGAAATATAAGTATATAGCAGATAAAACATTAGAGTCAATTAATAACAAGTACAAAGCTTGAGAATTGGCTTTTTTAGATGTAGATATAGATAATGAGGTAGATAGAATTAATGATTATGTGGAAAAAAACAAAGGGAAATATAGATATGTAGTAGTTTTATGAATATGATGAAGTGCATTGTGAACAAGAGCTATATTAACAGCTTTGAGATGAAAATATTATAATAATACTCAAAAACAAACTTCTGATTTATATATAATTGATAATGTTGATCCAATAGAAATAAAAAACATTTTAGATGTAATAAAATTAGAAGAAACACTTTTTATAACTATATCAAAATCAGGTTCAACTCTTGAAACAGTTACTCAGTTTAACTTTTTTAAAGATTTATATACAAAGAAATGACTTGATTATAGAAATAACTTTGTAGTAGTAGCTGGAGAAGATTCTACTTTTAAGTGAAAGTCTATTTCTGAATGATTAGAGGTTTTTAATATACCAAAAGCTATTTGATGAAGATTTTCAGCTTTGACAAGTGTATGACTTCTACCCCTTGCTTTTGCTTGAATAGATATAGAAAAATTATTAAAATGAGTAAGTAATATAAAAAAAGATTTATTAAAAAATGAATTTGGGGAGAATAAAGCATTATTAACATCGCTTATTCAGTATCATTGTTATATAGAATTATGAAAAAATATAACGGTATTTTTCCCTTATGTATCAAACCTAAAAGTGTTTTGAGAGTGGTATAAGCAAATGATTTGAGAGAGTTTGGGAAAAGGTGGGATTTGAGTAACTCTATCAGATTCAGTATGAGTTACAGATCAACATTCTCAGTTACAGCTTTATTACGATTGACCAAATGATAAACTTGTTATGTTTTTAGAGCTAGAAAACTTTGATACAGATTACTCTGTTTGAAAAAATAAAGATTTTACTTTTGGAAAACTGATGAATTTTTCAAAATACGGTACACAAGAAAGTTTAAGTAGCTATAATAAAATAAATTACACACTTAAACTATCAGAATTAACAGAAGAAACGCTTTGAGAATTAATTATATTTTTTGAAGTTCAAACAGCTATACTTTGAGAATTATATTGATTTAATGCCTTTGATCAGCCATGAGTTGAGATTTGAAAGAAAATAACAAGAAAAAAAATAAAAGATAATTTTTGAGAAATATTTTAATAAATAATCCATCCCCACTTCGTGGTACTTCCTTTAATACTAAAGGAAGAAAGTTGATTTAAGAAAAAACTTAATTTTTAGGCTCCCTTTAGAATTAAAGGGAGCTGTCCGGAGGACTGAGGGATTTTAAATGAGTATGAAAAATATTGTTACTATTTGATGAGGTAATTGACATTCTAGTATATTAAAATGACTATATAAAAATTTTGATAAAAATAATAGTTGGGATGATTTTAGTATCTCAGCTATTGTTTCTATGAGTGATGATGGGAGAACAACATGATTACTTATGAGAGAAATGCAGGATGAGTTATGATTACATATGCCACCACCTTGAGATTTAAGAAGGTGTTTTTTTTCATTATCTAGTTCAGAATATAGAGATGAGTTTGAAAAAATACTTGAGTATGTAATTGATTTTGATGAAAAAATAAAAAACTTAAAATTAATTAATATTTTAGAAAGACTACATGAGTCAGAATGATTTATAAAAAATTTAGAAAATCATGATAAAAAATTTCTAAATTTTAAGCTACCATTAGACTCTTCAATTAAGTGACATAAGTTTTGAAATATATTAATGGCAATATTATTTTATAATCTTAAGGATTATAGTAAAATGGTAGAGTTTATGTCTTTTTTACTTGATGTAAAATGAGAAGTACTACCAATAACAGAGGATAAAGCTTTTATAAAAGCTATTTTAGAAGATTGAGATATTATAGAAACACAGGACAAAATAAGTAATGTAGTGGATTATGATTCAGCTATTGAGAGAATAGAGTTAATGGATAATCCAGAAAATGCTAAATTAAATAAATGAATAAAAGAGGTTATAGAAAAGGCTGATTATATAATAATCTGACCAGGTGATTTGTTTACTTCAATAGATGCTAACTTTATTATTCCATGATTTTTAGATTTACTTAATACTAGTAATGCTAAAAAATTTTATGTATTAAATTCGAATAATAAAAAGTGAGAAACAACGTGATATACTATTCTTGATTTTGTTGATTTTGTACAAAACAAATTAGATAATAAAATAGATTATATTGTTTGAAATTCAGTTTTACCAAAATTAAATAATTTTCAACTAAAAAAGTTTAAAAATGATATATCTGTTAAGTGATGAGATTTTTTGGTTATTGATGACGAGATAAAAAAAGAAATTTTAGATAAATATTCCAATTTAGAGATCATAAATTGAGATTATGTTGATATAGAAAGTGTTTATAAATATAATGATAAGATGATTGATGACTTATCAAGTTTTTTTGTTAAATAAAACTTGTAATTTTAATAAATACTATTATATTAATAGGGTATTAAAATATAACATAAAATACCATGAAAAAATTACATAACAAAGGTTTTACCTTAGTGGAATTAATAGTTGTGATAAGTATCCTGATTATCTTGGGAACTATTGCATTTATAAGTATGCAAAACTACACAAAGACATCAAGAGACTCAGTAAGAATCTCAGATATGAGTAGAATGAAGACATGACTAGAAC
>CAYFMG010000031.1:0-10302 GCA_964344155.1 uncultured Candidatus Peribacteria bacterium
ATATTATATATTAATGTTATTATAATATATAATATTTTTGTTTTTTTACAAGTTTATTTCTCAGTTTTTTCTTCTGTAATTATATCATCCATATCTGGTACTCTAAGTGGTGCACTATCTTTGAATGTAGTACTTCAACTAACCGTGTCAGAATGTATCAAAAGCTTGGTATTAGGATCTGATAATAAAGAAGTTTCTTCTGGTGTGAAATTTGAAGTAAAACGAGCAATTTGTTTTGAAAAACGTATTTCATCTATATAACCATGAAAATTCTTACCACTATATAAAACATCTCTACCAATAAATAATGAACTATCACCTCAAGAAATTAATTCTCAATTATTACTTTGTGTAGCTACAAGTTTTCAGTTTTCAAACATATACCAATTCCCTGACGAATCTCTAGAAAGAGCTATATGAGTCCACTTATTAACTTCAAGACTATTTTTAGCAGACAATCAATAAAGTTTTATCTCATGAGCTGACTCTAAAGGACTCAAATCCTGAACCTTGAAACGTAAGCTATCCTCTAACCTAGATGAATAATAAACAAAACCTTCTTTTTCATATCAATTAGATTGAGAAAAAAGAGTTTTGATACCATCTGTACTCAAGGGGTAAACCCACATATCTATTGTATAAGCCTCTGTATCAACAAAATCCCAGTCTGGAGAATCTGATATTTCAATATAATCATCCTGTCAATCAAAATAAATTGAACTTGCTCACACCTTACTTTGATCAGTTGAATGCATAGCTCATCATACAGATGATATAATTTTAGCTTCCCCTATTACAGACGCTTCCCAATTATTCAAATTACCACTAGTATCTTTTCATATTTTATTAGAATCCAAAAACTCTAATTTAAATCAATTTATACCATAATCACCAATATACTCTTTAGCAAGCCACTCTCAATCATTATCCATAGCAAAATTCTCAGGAGTAAGAGCCTCTCAATCTACAAAATCAATATTTGCCATATAACCATCAAAATAGTTTAAAAAATCAGGTTTGGTAGCAAGTATCATATTTTCAGTATTATTAAGAGTACTTAATTCATCTAATACAACTGAAGCCTCCCAGTTAACCTTAGGCTTTTCTCAATTAACATATAGTCTCAATCTATCACCTGGCTTTTTTTGAGTTGAATCATATATTGCAACAATATGATACCAAATAGAAGTATCTGTATACTTTTCAGAAGTTTGTATTCTTGTCCTTCAGTTATTTATATTAAATGATAAACTGTTATCTTTATTAAAGCTTAAAAACTCTAGGTTATCAAGCTCACCTCATCAAAATAAAATCCCTTGTTTATCTATATCTCATCTTTTAACCCAAAGACTCCAAGTCCAAGTTTTTTCGTTTCAATTTGCATTTGAAACCCTAGTTAAATACGCATTTTTTTTACTATTAAATCTTAGTGAATTCTCGATGTTTAATATTTTTGTACATACATCCTCCTCTTTTACATAATCAGGATCACATAACCAAGAACACTCTTCTATATCCCATGATTCTGTGCTGATATTCCATGTAGCTGTAACATCTTGTATATCATATTTTGAGTTTTCTGGAATAGTTCATGTTTCTAAGCATGATTGTGTATTTGTATTACTTACACATGTTTTTTCATCATTGTGATATTCTTTATCACAAACGATTTCTGTTTTTGATAATACATTTTTTAATTCACCATTATTACATGTATAAGTAGTTGTGATTTGTTCTGATCAATTTTCTATTACCGTAGATCAAGTTTTTGTATTAGTACTAGCTTGCAAGTGAGCTAACTTTTGAATATTAAATCAATCTATCTCTGTTTCTAAACATCATGCATTTGTAATAGCTACTGGTTCTTCATATTCTAAACTAGTATTTTCATTAACAATATTTTGCTCTATATTTACAGTATTATTAGTCATATTTTCAGGTAGTTCTTCCTTTGCAGAACATGAAAATAAGATAAAACTAGACAATAAAAGTATTATAATTTTTTTCATAAAAGAGTTTTAAAACATAAAAAAAACAGTAAAATTTACTGTTTTTTATTATAGTTTTTTTATTTATTTTTGCAAACTTTAACCTACAGATTGAGTTACTTTTAATATAGCTCAAACTATAGCATAAGCAAACCATAAAACAAAAGTTGATGCTACTAAAATAGCTAATGGTTCTATCCATTTTGTTAAGTTAGCAATAGAATAATCTACTTCTTTTGTATATTGATTATTTAATTTTTTAGAAATATTTTCTAGGTTTGCTGTTCTTTCCCCTACTGATAACATTTGAAGATAATCATTTGGAAAATAGTATTTATCTGGATCTACTTGTTCCATAGATTTTACAATTGTTTCTCATGCTGATACTTTTACTATTATATCATCAAACATCCCTTCATAAATAGAATTATCTGTTGTTCTACCTGTAAGTTTTAATGCTTTTATAACACTAACACCTGAACCAACTAATGTTCAAAAAGTTGATGAAATTTTTGCTAAAAGATAATTTTTATAAACTATTCATACAAGAGGTAACCCAATTATAAATTCTTCTATTTGTTTTCTTCATGAAATCGTATTTTTGTATCAAACAACAAAAACAGAGATAGTAGCAAAAGCTAAGAATAATAAACCTAAATTATTTATTATAAAATCTGAAATAACTATCAAAAGATAAGTTGATGTTGGTAAGTCTACCTCAACAGTTTCAAATAAAGGTTTAATTTCAGGAATAACAAAAGTTAAAACTATAATTAAAGATAAAACTAAAAATAGTAATATAATAATAGGATAAGTTAAAGCTCCTTTGATTTTAGCTCTTAAATCTGCTACTTTTTTAACATCATCACTTAATTTCATAAGTGATTCAGACAACATACCTGTTGTTTCTCATGCTTCAATAATAGATGATTCTGAAGGATTAAAAACATCTGGCATTTTTTTCATTGATTTTGAAAAAGAATCTCAATAAGAAATATAAGTAATAAGCTCTCATATTTTTTGTCTAAAATATGGGCTTTTTACTCTAGAAGATACTGTTTCTAAAGCTTCAACTAAAGAAACTCATCAATCAAGCATAACAGACATATATTCATAAAAGTTATACTTATCTACTAGTCATATATTTTTAAAGAAAATGTGTTCTTGTTTATTTTCAATATTTTTAGAATTTTCCATTTTTTTTTGTTTTTGTTTTTATTATATTTTTTTATTTGTGTAATACTTTTAATGGTATAGATACACTAAAGTCTTGCTCTGTTTTAGAATAAGGAAAAGAGAAAGAACTTATAAAAAAGTTGTATTTAGACTTAGATGACGTGAAAAAATCAAGTATAGTTTTTAATTTTTCTTCATTTGGAACAACTAAGTTTAAATTTATCAAAGTTTCTTTAAATCAGATTTCAGTATCTGTGCTATCTGATATAGAAATACTTTTTATAATAGTGATACCGTATTGATCATTTGTCTCTTCAACAAAAGAATAAATATAATCTATGATTTCATCTTCTTTTATTTCAGTAACATATTTTGAAATATTTGTATCTGATTTTTTAAGTTCATTTTTCAAATTATTTAACTCAGCAAGTTTATTTTTTGTATCAGAAAGTTGTATATTATAAGTTTCTACTTGATCTAATTTTTCTTGCATATCCATAACTTCTGTTTTTGTTACCAAAATAACTATAAATAAAGAAATTAAGATAAGTAAATAAGAGAAAAATTTATTATTTTTGCTATAAAATGACATATGTTTTGTATTTATAAAATATTATTATTTAATTTTAAATGTTAATTTAAATTTCATATCATCCATTCATTCAATAGAGTTAATAAAACCTAAATCAAATAAAGCTTTAGAATCTTTTCTATAATTGCTTATAAAATCTCTTGTTTTTTGAAAAGCTATAGCTTTGTTATCAGAAGTAACTTTTGCTTGAGTTGTTATTTCTCATTTAGATAAAGAAAAACCTTCAAGTTTTAAGTTATACTTATTAGATATTACATTAAAATGATTTATGTATTTTGTTACATTGTTCATTTTTTCATAAGTGGATAATATTTTTTTATTTAATTCAACTAAATAATACACTTGTAAGTTTTTATCCTTCTCTACTTCTGAAATATTAGTTTTCAAAGAAGATATATTGTTTTGTAGATCCGAGATTTGTTTATCTAGATTATTATTGTAAAAATATAATACAGTTGTAAGTAATATAACAACTACTAATAATACAATACTAGAAGTACTAGGCCTAGACCTTTTGATAGGTACATTAATTTCTCACATATTTTTTTATACATTAAATTATATATACATTAATTTTACCACAATAAAAATTAATTAACAAAAAAATTATCTTGACTTTTTTTATAAAGTCAAGATAATATATTTTTTTATAGATAAAATAGCTATTTTAAGCTAAAATTAAGCATTTAAAATCTTTACAACAAAATCAACTATTGGTCATGCTAGAAAAATAATAACAAGTCATAAAACAGCATATACTATAATTTGTTTTGTCTTTTTTGCTTTTTCTTCGTCTCAAATTCATGTCAAAAGATTGAATCATGCATAAATAATAACAAGTATCGCTACTAAAGATAAAAATGATAAAATATATTTAACAACAGCCTGAATATATTCTGAAGCACTTCTATTTCATTCAATTGCATCTATATTTTTAACAGAATCCACTCATTCTTCTAATCAACAAGAATCTCATTTACAGTAAGGAACCTCTGTTGTTCAACCATTAAAAATAGAATTTCAAGCAAAACTAGCTTCTCAAAAAACAAAAAATGTAGAGAATACAAGTACAATACAAAGTAAGATTTTTTTCATAAGATAAAGAATTAATTTTAAAATCTAGAAATATTATAAAAAATATTTCCATAAAATCAAAAAATAAATAAACTATTTATAATTTTATAAACTAATAACAACAAAATGAATCCTAAAAATGCTTTTAGTTACATTACTTTAATTGTTTTTGCTACTATTATTTTTTATTACTCTTGACTTTCAGGAGCGCTAGAATTTGTTTTAATGGTAATAATATATACTCTACTTTTCTTTGTATTATACTATTTTTGGAAGCGTTTAAGAAAAAAAGATTTAATGTCACCTAGAGAGTTTGTTGACTATTTTTTACTTAGAATTAGTTTCTTTTTGATACTGATTACTTCTCTGCTTTGATGATTTTCTTATTATTTCAATGAAATAGATCCTGCACCTATGCCAGAATACACTCTTAGTGATTGAGTTAAAACTGTAAAATTTCAATGAATGAGTCATATTTGAACTAGAGCTTTTTATGATACGGTAATACAAAATTTAAAAAATTATAAAATAGAGTGATGAGTTTATTTTTATGAATGAGTTAAACCATGATCTCAAGAGAGTGCGGAAAAATTTAATAATGCTATGTGAATAAAGTTTGATAATGATTTATATAAAAACTTTTCAAAGCTATATTGAGTGGTAAATCAAGATAACAGAGAGTATTTTGGTTATATAAATGATCTGGATTTCAATGTTGATTTAAATATGGATGAGATAGTTGCTCTATATGATGAAAGAACAAAAGATAAAGAAAAAGAGTATAAGGAACCTCTTGATGTAAATAAAGATTTAGTAAATACTCTTTCTGGCTTGAGTGATAAACAACTACAGGTTTTGGTTTATCTAAATAGAGCTATTCTGAATTTTATAATCTGAAGTGAATCAACTCAAAGTTTTTTGACTGATAATTTTGCAAACACTGATTTATTTGAGGTTATATTAGGTAAGAGAAATGAGGTTTTGA
The DNA here is from genome assembly GCA_964344155.1 of uncultured Candidatus Peribacteria bacterium. Taxonomy (GTDB): domain Bacteria; phylum Patescibacteriota; class Gracilibacteria; order BD1-5; family UBA6164; genus UBA6164. Next base: position 5,816 of record CAYFMG010000031.1, read on the forward strand.
GTGATGCTATTATCAAATCAGAATACAATAAAATATATATAACATACTGATTGCTTCATTTTAAATGAGTTTTAGAGTTATTAAAGCAAAACAATCCAAACTGGAAGATAGTTTCAGTAAAAAACTTATACCCAATAAAAGATTAAAAGAAAAAAGAGGACGCCAAGGCGTCTCTCTTTTTTTTAAGGTTAGCAAGCACAAATACCATGATCAGTAACACACTTAAACATAATAGGCTCACCATCCGTCCCATTTTCCCCACAGTTTTCATCACACTTTCTACACTTTTCGTTAGATTTCCTGAAATTAAGCATTTCAGTTTTCCCAGGAAAAGCCTTTTTCAGGATTTTCATAATACTTTCTATTCTACTCACAACGATTCTCCTTCTTTATACGTATTATTTTTTGCTTTCAAAAGCATTATTTACTTTAATAAAACTATAAAAAAAGTCAAAAAAATCTGTATTTTTTGCATAAAAATTAAAAATATGGTTTAATGGTAGTAATGTTTATATTCTTTAATATAATAAATGTTTAGAAAATTTATTAAAAATTACTATAAATTACTTGACGAAAAGTTAGAAAATGGAACTGTCGTAGTATTAATAATTGCCTTATTAATAGTAGCAGTTGCTTTAATAACTCAGGATGCAAATGCTTACAGCAAATCCAAAGTAAACCTGCAAGAATATAGTATAGTAGAGATAAACTGAACAAAATACAAAATGAATTTAATAAAATAAAAAAATAAAACACAGTGACTGTGTTTTATTTTTTTCTTCAAAGGGCTAAAGCCCTCTACAGAATTTTTTACAAAATAATTCAGAAACTTTTTCAAGGTCACCATCAGGGATATTTCATAATTTTCAAATAATAATCTTTTTATCTACAGTATTTATATTCAATAATTTTAAATATGAATCTGTTTTTAAATTATTTATATCATCTTTCTTAATTTTATATTCTCAAAAAATATTTATTTTGTTTGATGTAATAGGCATAACAATACAATCATTTCATAGATCTTCCCACAGTAATACAGGTCTTAATTTAAAATTTTTAAAATCAGAAAATGGAAAATTTATCAATAATATATCTCCTTTATTATGCATTTTTAATATCATTTACAGAATAAATAGTATCATCTTTTTCCCAGATCTTACTTAAGGACGTTTCTATACTTTTATAATATCATACGTCTTCATAGTACAAATCTAAAGCTTTATTAATATTATTTATTAATTCCTCATAAGTATTTCCTTGAGTAACTATTCAATATTTTGGTAGACATACTGAGTACCCTTTTTTTTCTTTTATGATTTCTATTTTTGACATAATTATTAAATTATTTTATTATTTCCCCTATTATATCCACAATCTATTTTTTTGCAAAATAAAAACTCCCCCTTTCGCTACCGCTCTTTCCCCTTCATTGAGGGGGAGAAAACTATAGGAATTAAAGTAGGGGGAGTTTTAGTTCAAAGGGCTAACACAAAAAAATACCTCTCTCTTGAATTCTCTCCCCTTGTCAGGGGAAAGAGGCTACAAAAATAAGTACAATGTAGCCCTTTTCTCCTGTTAAGGAGAGAAGATTCAGATGAGAGGTAAAATTTCTTACCTCGCATTTGCATACTTAAACGGTTCCTCTGCAAAGGCTATAAAAATATATTTTTCTCATAATTCATTTTGTCATCCATAAATATCTCTTATTTTAAAACCATTAGATGTAAAATCTAAAACATTTTCAGCATTATTTTCTGAAGAACTATTACTAGGAAATAATCTACTATTTGAAATATTATACTTATTTCTTTCTGAATCAATTATTTCCCAATTATGAGTTGTTCATATTCATTTATACATCACATACCTAGGCTTAAATCCAGTATAAACAAACGGTCCATCAGCACTTCAGTTCCCTGTATAGCTTCATATTTTAGAGTATCATGGTACTGAATGGAATGCGTAAGCTATGTAATTATAACCACTAACTCCTGATTGTCCTGCTTGACCTACAGTGAAAGTTGTAGATGTAGGACTAGTACTTCCCCATACATATGAAGACGTTTGTACTGAACTTGTTAAATTCATTGGTAACCATTTTGTATTATCTCATAAGTCTTTATGATATACTCACCAATCATCAACTCCTGTTCTTCATTTTACAATAATCATTTCTGGTTTTTTACTTAAACCATGTCAAAGTGTTGTATTTCAAGAACTTGCTGTATACCCTATCACACTAAACCCTGCAGCAGGATTTGCACTTACTTGTGATGTTATAGTTCAATCATTGTTCGTAACAGCAGTTCATCCTGCCTTCCAGTTCCATGCTACAAAATTTTGAGAAGAACTATTTACTCATAATTCTGAACTAAGAGTAAAACCATTTGTGTTAAACGACATTAAGTCATTATTATCTGTTGCTTCAGCAGTTGTATAATTTGCAAAAAGAACCTTATTTGGTCACCTAATAGAATCATAAATATTTTGTCCATAAGTATTTGTTCTACTTTTAATCCAAACAAAATCTGGCTGAAAACCTAAACTACTTATATTTTTTGTTCATGAATTCCTTGTATAAGTAACAACATCAAAGTGTTTACTTGGATCTACTATACTTGGTATTGGTAGATTTTTTGTACTTAGAGCCTTGAATCCTGTTGGTGGACAATATTTGAAGTTACCACCAGCCCCAGCACAATATTGTAATCCAGCTTGTCAACCCTGACCGAAGTTTGTAGTAGTTATAGATTGTATTGCCTGAGTACCATTATAAGCCATTAATGTAGGAATATATCAAGATGAAAAATCAATATTATTAATATTGTACCCTGTAGAAATTTCTGAATTATTTAATAATACTTTCATCTCACCATTATTGGTATCAACTAATAAACCAATAACATCTCATGCATTATAATTATAATTAAATTTTGGTATATTATCTCAATTAAAATGTGTAGCTATATTAGCAGGACTATAAGATCAAGCCCATCATCTTGTAAATATAACCATAGGATTACTATAACTTGACCCCCATACATTTAATGGATCATTTGTTTTTGTTAATCACATCATTATATGACTACCATCAACCTCAGCTTCTGTCATAATTTTAGTTAACTCTACCTCCATATACCATTTTCAACTCTCAGGTATACTAATATTAGAACGAACTCCTGAATAAGTATTATATGATGCTGAAGAAACTAAATTTCAGTTAGATAAAGTACTTAAATTTTTATCTAATGGAGTTAATGTATTAAAATTATTCTCTGGACTATCTATTACTTGATCAGTTGTATCCATGTTGTTTGGTGTCCAGTTGTTTGAGCTTCCTGATACATCCTTACCTAAATTTGAGCTATCACTGAAATCTAGATGGAATCAGTTTGTACCGTAAGTTCATGTATAATTCTTTGGTAACCATTGTCCTGTAGTTGCATCCGTATAACCAAAACTAGTTGGAGTTAAAGCTTGCCCGTCTACAAGATTTACATCTGATAGATAACCATCAAAGAATTGAGCAGGACCAAAATTGAAAGCAGAAAGGAAATGTGGAGTAGTTGAATTAACATACGTATCTTGATTTTGAGATCAATATACAGTTGAACTATAAGAAGCCTCTTCACCATTAATATAAAGCTTCAATCTCTCAGAAGCAGTAGAATGAGAAGTATCCCAAGCTACAACAATATGATACCAAGCAGAAGTATCTCTGAATTGGGCACTTGTAACAAGTTTATATTGAGTTGTATCACTTATTCTATGCTCTACTTGGAAAACATCACTTCAACTAAAATTAAAACTAGTCCAGTTCTCTGCATTAACACCAGAATCAAATACTCTACCTCAACCTCATAACTCTGATCTCTTTATCCAACCTGACCATGTCCAAGTTTTTCTGTTACCTGCTGAACTAGGAGTTCTTTTTAGATAAGCTGAGTCATCATCATTAAATCTTGCAGAAGCCATTGGTGCTGGTTCACATATACTTCCGTTTTGTACAAATCATCCGTTACATGTCCATGTACAATCTGGGATTGTTGGCCATCCGTTTGACCATGTTTGTGTTACATTGGCTATTGTTTCTGTTGAATCTGCTGGGTTGTTTCATGATATACATTGTACACTTCTTGTGTCACTTGTACATGTTCATCCTTCATCATGATAACTTGTGTTACATGATAAGCTTGTTGTTTGTCATATATCTTCTATTGTTCCGTTGTTACATCTATAGGTATCTGTTATCATTGTTGTTGACTCTGTTGTAACTGTACCTGTACTTGTGTGTGAGGTTGTTTGTAGGTGTGATAGTTGTGGTATTGCGTGTCCATCTTGTGTTGTTGCTAAACATCATGTATAGGTAACTGCTGTTGTTGCTATACTTATACTATCACTTGTTAAGCTTTTCTTTGATCAGTAGATTACTGCTCTTGTTACACTCTCTTGTTGTGTTGCATCATTTGGGTCTAGGTTAGCTA
>CAYFMG010000032.1:0-9665 GCA_964344155.1 uncultured Candidatus Peribacteria bacterium
ATTAAGATTTTTGGATAAATTTTAACCTACTCCACTCTTTTTGAGATTATGCCAAGTTATTTCAAAGTATTGATTCTATTTTTTCTCTTTTTCAAATTTCATTATTTCATGATATTCAAATAAGATTCCATCAGGGTAATAGTTTCCTTTGCAATAATGAGTTTGATGAAACTATATTTTTTTTATTAATATATTCAATATTTAAATCCTCTCAATTTGAATTACTGAATACATATCAAGTTAAAGGAATAAAGTTATTCACACCTATTCATAAATCTTTCCAGATTCAAGATTCTAATGTTCTAATAGATATATCTGTTGTTTTTGAAAAAGATATACTTTCTAATTCTTGAGAAAAAGATATAAGTCTTGTTTCTCAAGGTTTTATATTAATATTATATCAATATGTATCAACAATACTTAATATAAATACAAATATAAATAAAATTATTTTATTCATAATAAAAAAAGGTAACAATATAAAATATTATTACCAAAATACTTATTAGCTATTCGTAAAATTAAAAATGTTTTAGCGAACAAAAAAGGGCAACACAAGCAGTCCAATGATGTTCGCCAAAACACAATACTCATAGATACATGAAATAACTAAGAGCGACAACTTATGTTGCCCTCAATTGTTTCATATATCTATAAATAGATTATCTAAGTTATTGTATTTTGGCAGTAACTATATTACTCCCAAAATATTTTATGTCAATCTAAAAGCCATTTTTTAATTTAGATTAAAAATACATAGCAGTTTTTTCTACTATGTATTTTTTCATAATTATTTATTTACTCAAATCCTTCATTTCCTCAGGCAATACATCATAACATTTTAAGGCTAAATTATTATCTATATATCAAGCATCCATATATCTTTTTAAATCACTTTCTTTAATTCATTCACTTTGTCAATCTAATCAAATAAGTTTTATTAATCTTTTATCACTGCATTGACTAACTATTACTTTTTTCATTTCTTCTATTCAATAATCAAAGATTTCCCTAGTAATTAATCATTTATCTAGAAATAATTCTAAATCTTCATATTTAAAACTTCAATGCTTAATTAGAATATATATTCATTCCTTTGTCTCAGGATCATTAAATTTAAGAGATACATACTTATTTAATATATCTGCATAAAATAATATATCCAACCAAGCTTGATAATATTCAGAAGAGTTAATATCTATAGGTCAGACTTCTTTATCTCACTCAACCTTATACATATTATATAATCAACCTTCTTTTCTCTCTATATATCAAGCTAATTCAAAAGCTTTACCATTTTCTAAAAATGGCCTTTCTTTTATGTTGGGAATTGCTATTATTATTTCTCAACTTTCATTAACAAAGTAATTTATATTTCATGTTCTTAAAGACTTTAAAGAAAATACTCCATCCTTAATATGCTTAATTTCTATTTCTCATTTAGCATATTTTTCTATATTCTCTTTTAAAGTAACTTCAGTTACTAATCTGTAAACTTCTTGTTCTTGTTTCTCTATAGATTTAGATAAGTCTATTTTAAGTTTATCTAAATCTGGAAGAGTTCTTTGTTTCATCTCTTCAACTATAGGAACTGGTTCATGTTGTTTTTCTATATTATAATCTATATCATTTATTTCCATTTTTATTTTTACTTTATTTATAATATCTACTCAGTATATAAAATATCATTCATAATTTTTTACAAACATTACAATATAATTTAATTCAACTCATATATCTTCAATATAGTTCTCTTTTTAATTAATTCCTTCAGAAACTTATAATTTATCTTTATGTTGTTTAATTCAATATATAAAAATGTTATTGCATTAATATTTTTAAATCTAACTATTTTTATTTATATATTCAATCATGATTATTATTTTTAGTTAATAAAATTATCTCATATGATCATGATACTCAGAATGACACTTATAACATAGGACTTCATAGTTATCAGTAAAATTATTTCATTTATTATGATCTTTATGATGAACATGTAACTCTCATTTGTTATTATAACAATTTTTTTTACAGCTTGGATTTTGGCATATATAATTAACTCTTTCTCTTTCTATCTTAGATATTTCTTCCCAGTTTTTTGGATATTGATTCTTTGCAATTGTTATAAAGTTATATCTAGGATTATTAACTCTATTTCTAAAATACTCATAATAATCAAAATACTTTTTTAAATTAAAAGGTGAGAGTAGTTCAATATCTATTAATCAGTCATTCTTTGCATCTTTTAAACAGTTACTACAGACTGATAATTCAAACTCAAGATTTTCTTCTTCAATACTACTATCCTTATTTATTAGATTTATATTTAATAATCAAGTAGTTGTATAGGCTCACACATACCTAGAATCAAAAGAATTATTCCTGATTTTTTCTAATATAGTTTTACAGTTATAAAAATGTATTTTTGGTAAACTTCATTTCTTTTCATAAAAATGATTTGACCAATCTCTTATATATATAATAATTCTTTCTCATTTCTTATTTGTTATTGTATTGTCATTTTCATTTATTTCAATAGTTGATGCATCTATACTTATTACTTCTGAAACCCTTGGGGCCCATTTAATAGCAGAGTATCAAATTACTTCTGCTCTATAACGTTTTCTTACATCAGCTAATTTTGTTTCATGAAAATTTATAAGTTTCATTTATTACTCTTTAGATAATATACTATGTAATTTTTCCAATTCATCAGCAAAAGCATTAGCAATTGTTGTAATTTCTTGTCCAAAGCTTGATAATGATTTATTTAATGCTTGTCATAATTCATCATCAAGTTTTGTTACTTGTTCTTCAAGTGTATTTCATACATTAGCTAATTGTTCTCATATTCTTCTATTATTCTCTTCTATATTTTGTTTTAAAGTATCTAATAAGTTTTTGTGATAGGTAGAAAGATCTTCTGTTTGATTCTCAAGTATACTTTTTATAGAACTAATATGTTGTTCACTTTTTTCAACAATTGTAGTAGCTTTAGAAACAAAGTTATCAGTTAATGTTTCTATTGACTTAATCATACTATCTGACATTTCTTTTGTATTTTTAGCAATTCAATCAAATTCATTGATTCATTCTCTTAGAATTTCTAATCAACCATTTAATGATTTCATTTCATCTCATAATTTTTCTGATATTCCTACAAAATTTTTTGATTCTTCAACTGTTATTTCAAATCATTTACTAGATTTTTCTAATGACTCAGCAGATTTATTTAAAGCTTCTGTTGAAGTAGTTATATTTTCTTTATATTCCTCTTGCCATTTAAGAAGATTATCTATAGCAGTAGTTAACTCTTTAAAACTTTCTCACAGTTGATCATTAATTTTTGAATTAAAATCTTCCATAACTTTTTGAATACTATTAATTAATTCTTCTGTATTTGCTTTTGCCACCTTTTCTGCAAAATCATCAAATGATTTAATAAATTCTTTATGGTTGTCATTTGTGTCTGTTCTAAGTTTTTGTATTTGAGTTACTATACTTGTATCTCATTCTCATCAAATATTATCATTTAGACGTTTAATTTCTTCAAGTAAGCTTTTATTATCTTTATTTCATTCATCTATAGATTTTTTTATATCTTTTAAGAAATCAGTTTGATCTTTTGAACTATCATCACTTTCAAAGAATGAAATAAGAATAGATGCAAGAATTCAAGCTATTGATGTAATAAAAGCTGTCCATAATCATCATAATAAAACAGGAACACTTTCTAAAATATTTTCTGCATCTATTCATTTTAATCAAAGTAAAATTCAAGTAAAAGTACCTGCTATTCATAGAAGAGTTACTAAATTTTTATCTCTTTTAAAAATTGCTACTATAATTATAGTTAAACATATAATTATAGTTACTCATAATTGTATATCATGTATTAAAGTATTATTCATTGTATATTATTAATTATTTAAATTGTCATTTACTTTTTTAAGTAGTTCTTCTATTAAATCGTCACTATTACTAACTATTCTAAATTCTACACGTCTTGAAAGATTATCATTTCTATCTTTTTCTGATATAAAAATATATTCTCAATTTTTATCCAAATTTTTTCAATCACTCATTCAGTTAGATGTAAATATAAACTCTAATCTTTCTTTTTCTTTATCTGTTAAGTTTTTAAAATAATTATTATCATAAATGTATGTAAGTACAGAATTAGCTCTGCTTTGAGATATATCTAAGCATACTATATAATTAGTACATCCGGGTCATGATGCATGTCATTCAATTCTAACTTCTTTTATTTTGTCAGAATATTTATTAGAATTAATAATTTTTAAATATTTTGGAATAAAATCATCTAATATATCTTTAAATTGAGGACGAATTACTGATTTGTTTGCTTCAAATAAAACCTCAGGATTATTAAATTTTACTGTTAAATCATCATCAATAGTCATATTCCATTCTAATTTCTTTTTTTCAAAAGCTGATTTTAAATCTTTTAAAATATCAGCCTTAGCATTATCATATTCTATTAATATTTTATTTTGTTTTTTCTTTGCTTCTTTAAGATCTTTTTCAGCAAGATCAAGTTTTATTTCTTTAGCATCTAATGCCTTTTTCATTTCATTTACATTTGTAATTACTAATAAAGATATCAGTAAAAAAACAAGCATTAATCAGGTCATCATATCTGAAAGGGAAATCCAATGATTTCATTGTTTGTTTGACATTGTTAAATTTTAAATTACCAATTAGTTAGAAATAATATATGTAGTTTTTTAAAATAAGCAATATATAATTTAATTGACTATACAATGATATATTAAAAAAATCAACAATCAAAGTTTTAACTATTAGTTTATACTTAAAAATCTTTATTATCTATTTAGCTAATAACTCATTTATCTGTAATAAAATATTATTCTTTCATTTTTCTGAATTTAAGTTATAGTTTAAATTAATTGTTCTTATTTGTACTATTATATTTTCTTCTGAAATATATTCAGTTTTAAATTCTTCATTATTATATTTAGGATACAATAATATTATATTTTTTTTGAGTTCTTTATTATATTCTCAATAGTATCTCATTCAATACATAAACATCTGATATATATCAGAACTTGAAACTCAATAATAAGGTTTGTCCATATAAAGTTTTTTATATTTTGTATCAATTACTAACTTAACTCAATTACTATATTCAACTAGAATATCTGGTTTTAATTTAAACTTATTTTCATTAAATACTGTTTTATTTTGAACTTGAGAATATATTTTTAATATATTATTCGATAATAAATTTTGATTTTTTTTCATAAACTCTACAATAAACTCTTCAAATAATACATTCATATCAAACATGAATGAATAGTTGTCATTTTTTAAATCATGAAAATCAGGTGAACTTCAAAAATATAACATTTTTCCCAGAGTAAAAACTTTTTTATAATCTTTATTTTGTTTATTAAAATTTAATCTATTTAATGTTTTAGAATTTCTAAATACAGTTGAGTCAATATCCTTTAATATAAAACAACATTTATTAAGTAACTGATAGTTTGTTTCTGAATTTGTTTCTTTTAGTAGTTTTTTACATGCAGAATGAAGAAAAATATTTAATAAAATATTTTCATCCATTTTCTCATATTCAATAAAAAATTTAGATTTATTGAATATGTTATGTGTTATATGCTGAGCAAATAATAATCTTCATTTTAAAAAAGATGAATTTTCTTCAATATCATTATAGCTCTTTTTAAAATCTTTTTTTAATAATCAAACTAAATCATTAGCGAATAAATAAATATATATTTCAAAAAGGTTATTTATTTCTCACATTTTTGCTATATCAGATTCTTTTATTTGTAATTTTTTAGTATATGATAACATATATAATAAATTTCTAAGAATATATTTATTACATTTTTCATTATCATCTTCTCAAAAGATTTTTGGTAATACCTGAATATTTTTATTATTTACTCTAAGAATTCATAGATATTGTTTTGCTTTAATTGTATTATTTGCTTTTATTTCAAATAAATTCACTCATATAGCCTTATTAATTTTTTGAACCTCAAAAATATCACTTGGATCAAGTTCTCAAGCTTGTGACTCTCAATACTCAAATAATGTAATATTTTTAGTTTTTGTTATCATTGAGAAGAATTCATAATACTATTTAATATATTTACAGCATTTGCTCTCATTTCATCTTGAGTTAATAGTTCTAGATTTTTATTTTCATAATATATATTAGCTCATTGTTCAAATATATTTCATGTATTAGTATCATTATTCTTATAAAAAGCTTTTCATAATACTAATTTAATTTTATCTTCTTCTCAATAAAAATATTCTTCTAGTAATGGTAAGATTTCATTATAAAATACTGAAACTATATCTTCAAGTGAATTTTTATTTATAAAATAACTATGTCATATAATATGATCTTTATCTATTAAGTATTCAATTCTACTATTCAATACTTCTAATATTTTTCTAAGTTTTACTCAGTCAATATCTTCTGGAATTAAGTTATAGTCAGTTAACATTTCAACGAAACCAAATCTTCTTCTAAGAGCTGTATCAAGAGATACAATACTTTTATCACTGGTATTCATGGTAGCAACAATATATATGTTTGAAGGAATTCAAAAATCTTCCTTTGAATAAGGTAATTTTGTTATTACTTCATTTTCTTTTCATATTCTTTTATCTGTTTCTAAAAGTGTAATTAACTCACCAAAAATTTTAGATATATTTCATCTATTTATTTCATCTATTACTAAGTAGTAATTTTTTGGTTTTAAATTAGATTCATTTATTTTTTCAATTTTATAATTATTACTTTTAATAAATTCTTCTAATTTTTTATAAAACATAAAATAATATCTTGCATTTCAATGAAATTCTCTTTCTGAATCAAATGCTGGTTTAATATCCTCATAAGTATTTATGTCTCAATCTATATATTTTTGTATATCTCTTTTAATTATGTTAACAGCTAATCTTTGGGTACTTCTAATACTTCAACCTAATAAATAACTTCATCTATTTTCATTTATTCATTCTATAGTAACTTTTGATAAAAGAGGGAAATCTTCTCATTTATCTAAAAAGTTTTCTTTCATATATTCATTAAATTTTTCTAATATTGAAGTTATATTATTATTTTCAATTTCATTAGCATTTATATTAATACCTCATGCTTTATTAGCTATTTTCTTAAAAATACCGTCCTCTATTCAATAACTAATTTCTCAATCAACTCAATCTAAATTTGGTTTGATCCCTTCAATAAATTCTTCATATGAAAAACTTTGGTGAAATGTAATAAATTCAACTCTATTTTCTTTTTCTAAATCATTATAAATTTCTCATGAATGATTTTCTATAATAGTTTTTATATTATAAGTTTTACCTGTACCTGGAGGTCAGTATAAAATTATTTGTTTCTTTGAATTTAAGAGATTTGATATATTATCCATAACTACTTCATTAGTTTTATTTTTTAAATTATTTCATAACAATTCATTTGATGTATCATTTTTACGTCATTTAAACATACAATAAATAAAATCTTGAATTTCTAATAATGATATATTTGGATTTATTTTAGATAATTCTTTAACCAATTCATTATTAACAAACTTTAACCAGTTTACATATCTTGTTCAATTGTCTCATTTTTTATAAAGTTTTTTATCTAAATTAAATTCATCTATAAAGTTATTAAAAGGTGTAATTGGATTTATAAATAAGTATTTATTATAATCTTTTACAGCAAGTAAAAATGATATAGTTCAAAATCCAAATTTTGCTAATGCATTATTTTTCCGTCTCTCATCATTCTCACATATATCATAGACTTGTTTTTCAAAAATATTAATTCTTTGACTGAGTTCTTTTTCTTCTGAAAACAGTTTTGATAACATTATTTTAAAATCATCTTCATAGTATTCTCAAAAAAATATTAATAAATTATCTCTTATCATTCTTGGTAGCAAATTAAATGCTTTACTCCTAGTATTTTTAAAATCTTTTATAAAATCTTCTGATTTTGAAAAATCAATTTGATTGTTTTTAAAAAAATCAAACTTATATAATTCATCGTAATTATCTGTCTTTTTGAGTTCTATATATTCTTTATAATATCTAACTAATTTTTGAATATCTAATATCGTCATATTTTAAATAAAGTTATTATATATTAAATGGTATTATCATAATTTTATTTACAGAAAAATAAAGTATATTTTTTTTTCTGTGTAGAAAAATAATTTTACTAAAAATCCTTCTTCATACGAATTGCTTTAGTGTTTCATATATTTTCTAATTTTCAAAATTCTTTGAATCAAAATTTTTTATAGTATTCATAAAATATTTAATTATTATTTATATCTATCCAATACCTTCTCAAATCTCAATCCTTATTAAATCTTTCAAAAACTCAAGAATTGTTTTCTATGACTTTTCTGGATCAAACATTGTCTATATTACAAGAAATCATTACTTTATCTAATCATAGCTTTTTAGCTTCTAAAAGTCAGAGTTTTAGCATCTGAGTTGCATATCATTTCCTTCTGTGTTTTGGTGCTATACCATAACCAATATGTCATCAGTTTTCTAATAAGTTTGGAGTATTTATATGGTGCCTTATTTGAAGAGCTCATAATATTTCTGTATCATTTACAAGAAAAAATAAATGAGCATTTACTCAAAGGTCTGAGTTTGTTATATCTTGGATAATTGTATCTAAAAATTCTTGATAATTATTTCAAGTAAACAGTCTTTCAGGATCTATTGGAATTTTTTCCATTTCTCACCATTCTAAAACCATTTTTTCATACATCTCTTTATGACTCTCATTTGGAAACTCTAGTCTTAAATTCATAATATTTATTTTAAAAAATATTGGATTAATTATATAAATTATATATAATAATTTTAAAATAGCTAATTTTTATAAGAAAAGATAAATAGTTAATACATTTTTTGTTTTATTTATAGGATAAAATAAGAGAAATAAAAAAGTTGATTTTTGTAAAATACAATTATAATATGTTATTATAACAAAAAATGTATTACAAGGTTTGAAAGAATTTATTAGAAAATAAACATGATTATAATGCAGAAAGAAAAATATTTTATATTTATAGATGAATCGTGAGTTGCTCATCAAGATAGGTATCTTTGAATTGGATGTTTACTTATTCCATATAGTAAAGTTTGAGAATATAGTGATTTATTAAAGGTTAAATATGATCAGATTTATACAAAAGTAAAAGAACAAGAAAAATACTTATTTAATACTTTAAGTTGAGATGATTTATTTAATTTTTTAAAATGAAGAAAAACTCAATATGAGATGAAGTTTAAAAATATAAACTCAAATACTTCACAACAATATGAGTGGTTAATAAGCCAATATTTTAAATTTTCTAATGCTAGATTTTGTTGTTTAGTTATTGATAAAGAAAAATATCCATTACCAACTGATATGAGTTATTTTGATACTTATATTAATCAGTTAACTATGTTGATAAAAAATAATGTTTGAGATAGTGAGTTTGTAGTTTTGCCTGATGATATTACTATTCCAAGATGAAGAAATTATGAAAGTGAACTATATAAAAAATTAAAGAATTTTAAAAAAAATTGTTTTTGAGTTTGTAGATTAGAATCTC
>CAYFMG010000033.1:0-9234 GCA_964344155.1 uncultured Candidatus Peribacteria bacterium
AACTAAGTATTATTTTTTGTTAATTTTTCACGCTGGAAAGAAAATGACCAATTTTATTTGACTTTTAAAAATAATAAATATACTACCCATCCCAACTTTATTAATAATAATTATCTAAGGAGGATAAAGTTTCATGGAAACTTTGGTAATGTTTGGAATTTTTCTGATTGGTATTTCTCTAGGATATTTGATCTGGAAACTTTTTAATAAAAATAATAAGTATGAATTTGTAGGTTTTTTAAAAGCCTAGTGAGTTTATAAAAAACACAAAAAAGTCGACAAGAATTGTCGACTTTTTTTTATTTCTCAAACTCAGCATAATTTATCTGCATTTTATGCTCTCTAAATATAGTTTCAAACTCAGTTAAATTTTTCTTATCAAATACTTCTAGTTCTTTTTCATAGTCTCTTGATTCAATATTTATTTTCCAAACTCATAGTTTTTTGAATAAATCAATTGTAGTATCAAAGTATTCTCTGTGATCTGTTTTAAAAATAAGCTTACCTCATTTTTTTGTCTTTTTGTATAAGTCTAATATAAACTTTTCTGAAAAAAGTCTATTTTTAAGTTGTTTTTCTTTTCTAGCCCATGGATCTGGAAAAAATACATAAGTAAGACTTAGTTCTCAGTCAGCAAAAACCTTATTAATATTTTCTCACCTAGTTTTTACTAGTACAAAATTACTAGATCAAGTATTTTTTGCTTTTCTATATGTATTATATATCCTCTTAAACCTTATATCTTTTCATATAAAGTTTTTATCTGGATTATTTTTTAACTCTCAGGAAAAAAAATTTCATAGTCATGTACCTATTTCTAAAACTATATCATTATCATTTCAAAAATACTCACCCCATTTTCAAGCTAATTCAAAAGCATCAGTTTCTATATTTATTATTTCTTTAGCATCTTCTACCTTTTGTATATAAGCATTATTTTTCTTATTTTTTTCACTACTTAATTTATTGTAATGCATTAGTTTTTTAATTTATTAATTATTATTTATTTTATCTTTTCATATCTATCTATTTTTCAGTCTTTTCAAAAATAAAAATTGTACTCTACCTTTTCTCATGCTAATACTCTTGGTAACCATATAATATCATCCTCCCACATACTATCATAAGGAATTTTATCTATATTAAACCACTTTGGTAACATCTCATCTGTCTGCTTTGCTTCTCAGCTTGTATGTTTTATCAAAAATAAATTTATATCCTGATTGAATGACTCATCTTTTTCAAAATAAAAATGTAATACTCAATAAGACTCCAAATCTTGTTCTTTAGCTACTAACAATGTTTCTTCTTCTAGCTCTCTTATCATTGCTTGCTCTATAGTTTCTCATTCCTCAAGCTTTCATCATGCTCAATTCCACAATCCCTCTCAAAAACCTCTTTTTTTCATACAAAGAAGTATCTTATCTCTCTCAAGAATTACTCACAAGGTTGTTTGTTTCATATATTTTATTAATTGTTAATTAAATTTATTATATTTACTTTTATTTATTTATAAAGTTTTTATTTTTATCATAAATTAATTTTACATTTTTTATTTTTTGTATATATTAAGTATATATTACTATATACTATTATTTTTATGCTATTTAAAAAATCTAAAAAGCTATTTATACATGTTGATTGTGACTGTTTTTTTGCTAGTTGTGAGATATTGAAAAGGCCTGAATTGAAATGAAAGATGGTTTGTGTTTGATCTGAGATTGTTATAGCATGTAGTTATGAGGCTAAGTCTATGTGAATAAAAACTTGAACTCCTATATGGGAAGCAAAAAAAATTCTGTGAGATTTTTGATACTATTTTTCACCTGATCATAATTATTATTCTATTATATCTGATAGACTTATGAATTACTTAGAAAAAAATACTCTGGGGCTAGAGCCTTTTTCTATTGATGAGGCTTTTTGTGAAATAACAGGTCTTGATAAAATGTATGGAATAACAACTCTAAGATTTATTAAAAATTTACAAAGAGATATATTAAAAAATATTTGAATACCTGTAAGTATATGAGTATCTAATACTAGAATAAAAGCAAAAATATATTCAAAAATAAATAAACCTTATGGTATATATATTTGAAACAATACTATTCAGGAAAAAAATCTATTTTGTAAACTACCATTAAAAGATATTCCCTACATATGAAAGTCTCATCAACAAAGATATAAGTATTGCTGTAGGACTATATATGACTATATATCCCTTTGATTTTGGAAAATAAAAAAAGATATTTGAAAAAATTGAACTGATTTATGGCTTGAACTATCCTGAGTAAATGCTTTTGTTGTAAAAAAATCTCTAGATGTAAAATCTATATGAAGATCAAGAAGTTTTAATAAACAAATCACTTCAGATTATATATTCCTAAAAAAACAATTAATTAATCACTTTGATATAGTTTATGAAAGTATAACAGATAAAAACCTAGAAATAAAAAGCTTTTCTGTTATGTTTAGAGATAAAGCCTTTAATACTTATGTTTTTACAAATAAACTAAGAGATTATACTAATACTAGAAGCATAATTTTTAATAGCTTGATTGAACTCTTTGATAGAAGCTATAACTCAAAAATACTATACAGGTCTATATGAGTTGTTCTAGGTGATTTTAGAAGCTACCTACCTAGACAATTAAATATATCCTTTAAAAAAACTAGAAGCAAAGATAATAATTATAAATTATCAAAAGTAATTAACTCTATAAACAAAAAATATAATACTCATAAAATATGCTTTTGAAATACATTGTTAAACTCTTGATATGATGCTAAACTTGGTATAAGAAAAATATAAAAACCACTTTTTTAAAGTGGTTTTTATTATCCATAATCTCATTATTTTGGTATAGCAGGAATAACTGATGTATAAAAATGTACATCTTTCAAACTTCCCTTCATAAGATGACGAATATTTGGATGTGAATCACCATCTGGATCAGCTACTACAGACTCATAATGTTCCTTAAAAAACTGTGCTGGGTTATCTTTATCACTGTAATTAATAAACTTAAGTACAGCTAAAAGCTTCAATGATCCTTTAGACTTAGAATCTCCTTCATCATTTTTATGGCCATTATTTGTAAAACCTGTAGAACTAAACTTAAACCTCTTATTCAATATAGAAATTACCTCAGCAAAATCTGACGCTGATTCCAAGCTTTGAATAATATTACGCTTCATTTGGTTAAAATCCAATTTTTTCTCCTTTTTTCATTTTACCTTAGTGCGGTAGAAACAATATAAAAATATCTCCCTTTTTGTCAATTTTTTAATATATTAACATATTATAATATGTTAATATATTATTTTTCTGAAAAATTTTATTATTTTTTTTTCAGATGTTATTATTTGGATAGAGTTTCAATAATATTATTATTCCTCTCATTATCCGGAAATACATTTTTTATAACTAAAGCATGCTGTAAGGCCTGCTTTAAGTCTCATTTTTTGACTAAATTATGTATTTTGAAATTGTAAGCATTTAATGCAAAATCATTATCTTTACCAAACTTTTCAAAAGTTAATATTTCATCAAAATACTTAATAGAATCATCATATTTAGACAACTTAAAGTAAAGCCATCAAATAGTATAGTATGCATTTATTATATCTCCATATAAAGGCTTTAAATCTATATATCACAAATACATATTTAATCCTTTTTCTAAATCTCAAGCATCTATAAAAGCTTCAGCTTTTTGTTTTATATAATCACTTATTTTTGCTGTTTTTTCATACTCTTTAGACTCAATAAAACTTACTACATTTTCTGTAAATGGAGTGTTTCATAATTTTTTAAAATCACTATAAGCTTTTAAATAGTCTTTATTTTTTAATAGATACAAAGCTCTTAAGCTAATATATTTTACATCATTTCAGGATACTAAAACAGCTTTATCATATGCTTTTATTGCTAAGTCTTTATAATATTTTAATTTTTCTGCTATAGTTATAAATTTTTGTGGATTATTTGTACTAAAAGTTAAAGCTTTTTCAAAATAATTGTTTTTATCTAAAGGTGATAAAAGTCACATATAATACTCTCTATCAAATCAAGGCTCAATTTGTTTATACAATTGTTTAGCATCTTCTTCTATTGTAGCTGGCATGTATCATCTATAACTTAGATTTCTTCATATTGCATTTGCATATGCATAGGATACATCTACTCACTTATCTTGTATTTGAGATAACAATTTTAAGGCTTCAAGATTTTTTCAAGCTTTTTCTAAAGCTCTTTTTTTGAATAAATAAAAATCAATACTTACAGGATTTTGAGCTATAGCTTTATCAATAAAAGACAATGCTTCAGTGTATTTTCCTTGCCTATACAAAGCTGTTGATTTATTATGATTTATATGTCACATTAAAACAGTCTCAGCATCTGATATACTTAGTTTGTTATAATCTTCATCACTATGATATAATCATGGAACCTCATAGTATTCTCCCTGTTTATTATCTTCATTTAGATCTAATTTTTTCAGTCTAGAAAGGTTTGTTGGGTCAAAGAAATACTTTTATCAGTCACTTAATTCTACAACTAAAGCGGAATGCCCAGGTAAATTAGCTCAATAGTGTTTTATTCAAAGCTCTTCTAAAAAGCTATGAGCTAATATAGATTTTCAAACACAAACCATTGTCTTTGATTCAAGCATTCTAGCAGGAGAACTATTTCAAGCATCCTTGTATGCTTCATATGAATTATTCCAAGGATAATTTTTTAGTAAAAACCTAAGTATTTTTTCTGATACTTCTTTTTCAAGCTCTACAAGACCTTGTTTATCATTTGAGTTTCTTAATTTATTTAGTTTTCAAATATATTCTTCAATCCCAAGACGATTTTTTAATGATTGTTCAAACTTATCAACAAAACCATATCTAGAAAATTTTATATCATCATCTGTATCTACCTTATCTTTATCATCCTGACTAAAAGTTTGCATATGTTTATAAAGATTTTGTTTTGCATCTTCAAATATAGAAGTATCTAGGCTTGTTTTTAAATTGTCACTCAACCAAGCATCTATTTCTTGTTCTGCTTGACCAACTGTTATTTCTTGTCTTAGCTCTGATAATTGTCTTATTTGTTTTAGTTTTACTTTATTTTTTAATAATTCTTTATTTGGGTTACTACTTTTCAAATTATCTAAATTTGCATCAGGAAAATATGATAATAACAATTTTGTATACTTTGTTATTGCTTTATTGATTTTCTTTTCTTTTGATGCCTTAAGGTTTTGTTTTTTTAGTCTTGATAATTCTAATATAGCCTTTTCTATAAGTAATTTAACATTATTAGCTTCTGCATTTTCAGATATATTATCTCAGTAAGTTTTTTTATTTATTCTCAGAATAATTCATGGTAATTCTCAAACTCTTAAGTCATTTGGAAGATATATATTACTTTTTTCTACTCCTTTTTCAGTTACTCAATCATTAACTAAAAAATCTCCACCTAACTCTTCAAACTCTTGTCTTGATACAAATTTAGGCTCAATAAAAGTATTAAGTTTTAACCACTGCATTAAAACTTCCTTATCTTCTTTATTCTCAAAATATTTTTCTTGTAAAGCAAAAGCTTCAGATTTTTGACTTTCCATTTTTATTTTTATAAATTTTAGTTATAATAATTTTATCATACTTTATAATATAAAACAAAAAAATGCCTAAAAACTGTTTAAATGAAGAAACAAGTGAAAAAATACTAAAAAAAGTAGCTACAAAAATATGCTCTACTCCTGGGATAAATACTGTAATAGAATTAATAGAAAATAAAGTAAAATATAGTGTACCAAAACTTAAAAGAGCTAGAACTCAAAAAGAGTATAATGAAAGACAAGAAAATAAAAAAGTAGCAAAATTTGATGCTAGAAGTTTTATTGAAATAGTTGAAGATATGATATCAAGCAAAAGTGTTACATATCTAGAAAACTGAGAAATCAAATTTTTAGCTGTAAGTGATGATGCTGTAAAAGTCTTAAAAAATGTAAAAGAAAAGTGCAAAAGTTTAGTATAAAAAAACTGATTAACAATAATGTTAATCAGTTTTTTTGTATTTCCCATCTGGTAACTTACTTGGTAAAAAACTATCTAAATTCTCAAATATAGTATAAACATTATCTTTTTCTATCAATTTTTCTTTTGTATTAAGTTTCCATTCTTTTTCTATTTCTTCTAGTCTTGTCCTTGAATTTTGTCATCATAGATATGAAGTAAATGCCCAATAAAAATACTCTGTTAACTGACAATTATAATCACATGTTTCATCATAATATGTATACCAAGCATCTTCTGGATATTCATCTGGTGTATCATAAAAAGTATCTCATCTTGCTTTATCCATATATAAAGATAATGCTGAAGTATCATTTTCTCAAAGTAAGCCATTATAAAGATCAGAATATCATTTAGAGCTTATTAAATGTAGTACTTCTTCTATACTAGCATCAAACTCTATAGAATTTTTATTATGTGGAAATCAATTTGGTCTTGTTTCAAAATCAAGTAAGTCTTGAATTTCATATTTTTCTAAAAAATCTTCAGAATCATAATTTTCAAAAAATCTCTCTGAATCATTTTCATCATAAAACATAACAAGGGCTGCTTTTTTTTCTTTCAATTTATTTACTAGCATTTTATTATCTACTGCTCAATCTTCATTATTGTCTAAATATTCTGCCATAATTGTAGCTGCATGCATTATTTTCCTATCTCCTACCTTTTTTGTTGCAAATACTTTTACTCAAAAGACATTTATTTGTTTAGCAAAAAAATCTGCTTCCATTCATGTTGTATTTTCTATTTTTAGAGATACTGTATATTTTTTTTCTATATTTTCTATAATAGTTTCAAGCACTACTTTTAATCTTCAACTAAGTTTTCTCTCTTCTATAATAGCTTCTATTCTATTTATAATAAAATCTGGTGTAATTGGCTTTTCATAACGATAACTAGAATCAATTATTTTATATATTTTTTTCTCTACTTTATTTATTAATACCTTATCTTTTTGAGTGATTTTATACTCTGCTGATAAAGTAAATGGTATAATTAGTAAAGTAATTAAAAGAAGTATTTTTTTCATGGTTTGTTTTTTAGAACTTAAATTGTATTTTATTTTTTATTTTCTAACAATTAAATCTTCTCATTCTCAAGTATATTTTGTAAGGATAACATCTATAATAGCTCAAATAACAGTTCAAGCTATAAGTATAAACCAAAATGCTGTCCAAGCAGTACTATCTGGTTCTCAAATAAGTACTCATGTTGCCATTAATAAAGATACTAGTAGTCACATTTTTGCTCACCTATAAGCTGGGTGTACTTTAAATTTAAAAATTGGATGAAGAGTTATAAATCAAGCCATAGCAACTGTAACTCACAACATAAATCTATTTAAAACAGTTGTCCACATCATAGCATTATCTATAGCCCATACTTGAAAAATCTTAGCTTCTTCAGCTACATCTGGATTTGCAACAAAACCAGCAAAACAAATTAAACCAAAAACTAAACCTAATATACTTCACAGAAGCATTCTTTTTGTTAAATTGTTCATAATATTATTGTTAAATAAATAAAACAACATTGTAGTATCAATATATTTGTTTTTTATAAAAAATCAAGAGACTAATATTTACTTATTAATAAACAGTCTTTTATAAATATCTACACATCATGCCATATCATAATCAGTCTCATGTATGTATCAATTATCAAAAGATAAGATCTGAGAGTTTTGATTAATTCAAAGTATAATTGGAGAATGAGTTGCTATAATAAATTGTGATCATTTCTCAACCATATACTTAATTATTTCAACTACTTTTAATTGATTAGCTGGAGATAAGGCTGACTCTATTTAATCTAAAATATAAAATCAAACTCTATCCATCATAGATTCAAGTATTCTTAAAAATTGTTGTCAGTGAGAAAACTTATGAAGATTTTCTCATCAATAAGATAAGAAGCTCTTTCAATCATCTATCTCTTGAAGATAATTTACAAAATTGTAAACTCACTCTGCCCTGAAAAAATATCATGTTTTAAATTTTGTAGGTTGCCAAGATAGTCTTATCCAATCATTATTTACATTATCAATTTTATTTGTTTTGTAATTACAATTTTTTGTTCATCATTCTTTATTAAAACCAAATTCCATTACAATATGTTCTAATAGAGTAGATTTTCATGTTCCATTTTCTCATACAAAATAAGTAATTTTTTCTGATAAATCCAATTTCTCTATATTTTTAAATATTTCTATATTTTTTATATAATCATCACTCGAATCAAACCTTTCAATAGAAAATTTATCTCAAAACATTTTATCTACATTATTCTTATTTCAAAGCTTAGTATTATCGAAATATATTGTTTTTAAGAAACTTGGCATTTTATATTTTTATTATTATAAGTAATTAATATATAGTTTAGTTAATATTAGTTATTTGTAAAATAAAATTATATAAGTTTAAAAAAGCCTAATCAAAGGCTTTCTAAATTTTTCTCTACATCCTTTATTTTTAAAGCCACAGTATTATCATTTATATTACTATAGACTAACTACTTTATACTAAAAGTTAAAATATATTGACTTTTAAATAATATCACTTAAAATATACAATATATCAAATAATATTATTACCAATATAAAACAATTAATATGAAGCTAAAAAACAATTTAGAAGTTGATATTATTGAGTATAATAAAGACTTCTTACCCACAAAGTTACATATAAAAGGAGTCCAAGATGTATTAGTAAATACATACTCTCAAAATCCAGAACAAAACTCATTAAAAGATTCTTTAAATAATCCTTTTTCTAGTGAGAATATTATTCATAATTTACAAAATTGAGAAGATAGTCAAAATAGAAAAACTTCAAATCAAAAATTATTTGTTATAATAGATAAGTATAAAGAAAAAATACTTGGTTACTTGTATACTTCTGAAAGAAATTACCTAAACTCTGAAGATAGTTTTGATGAAATAATTAATTATAGAGTTTTAAGAGAGAAACAATGATTAGGTATTTGAAGTTTATTATATAAAACTTATGATCAGACTACAACTAAAGATATGCAGTATCTATTAGTAAAAAGATGATCTGTTAGTGAAAAAATATACCTTCACTTATGATTTGAATACTATAATGAGCAATGAGAAAAAGATTTAGATTTTATACATATGGTTAAATATAGAAAAAA
>CAYFMG010000034.1:0-9018 GCA_964344155.1 uncultured Candidatus Peribacteria bacterium
ACAGAGGGCTTTAGCCCTTTGAATTAAATAACCCACCTCTGAATCTCCTCCCTAACATTAGGGAGGAGGGCTACAGGTTATTAGGTAACAAAAAACTTGCTTTTTTTTGAAAATATAATATAATTAGGTTAACTCATAACAAGATGAGGGAAAATAGAAAAAAGAGAGGGGCTTAGCCTCTCTTTTTTCTTGCTTTCTTTTTTGTATTGCTTTTGTTAATACTGAAAGCAAAAATATATCTCTTCATTTTGAAGGAAAGATATATTCTCATAACAAGATATAATTAGGAAATAAAATATACTTCCTAAAGGAAAAACTTCCTAAAGGAAGCTAAACTAGTATATATAAATCAAGAATAAAATCAAATAAAAGTATATAAAAAGAATATATTAATATAAATTAAAAAAGAAGGGGATAACTGTAGAGGTGAACCTTGTATTCGCCCCTTGAATCAAAAAAAGAAAACACATTGTGTTTTCTTTTTTTATTATCTATTTAAATTTTCTTCTATTCTGTGCATGATAGTTTTATTGATCTTGTTTTCATCATTGTTGATCATTTCGATTAAATCATCTACAGTTAAAACAATTACTTCTATATCAGTTAATGCTTTTACAGTAGCAGTTCTTTGCTCGTCATTAAGTAAAGCAATTTCTCAGAAAATATTCCCAGGAGTCAGTTCAGCAATCTTGCTTCATCCAATTTCTATAGAAACTTTACCATTTTTTAAAATATATCATTCTCAGTTTGAATCCTCTCATTGAGATATGATAATTTCTCATTCAGAGTAATTTCTATCACTACAAGTAACTATAATATGATCAACAACCTCGCGATCAATTCATTTAAATATTTCTAATGAATATACACTTTCTGGCATAAAAAAATATGTTAATTAATTAATTTCTAATATATTAACACATTTTTAAATTTTATGCAAATTCTGACCTATTCCTCCCTTGCCAGGGGGAGGTTAGGAGGGGGGGGGAGGGGGTTACATATTATAACCAGTTTTTTCATATTTTTCTTTGAAATCTTTGATTAGTGACCAAAAAATATTTTCTGTGTATTTTGGTAGGATTTTTTCATTTGGCCATACAATCTCTTTTTTTATTCTATTTCTCATAGTATTTTCTCAAACAGGACAAGAACAAGGAGAGTAAGGAATCTCTTTTTGTTCAACCATTCTAAGAATATCTTTTTCTCTTAAATAGGCCATAGGTCTGATAAAACTAACATCTCATTTACTCATTTTATTAATAGGAGGCATTATTTTTAATTTTCTACCTTCTATCATATTCATAAGCGTTGTTACTACTATATCATCCATATGATGTCATAAACAGATTTTTGTTGCTCACCGTTTTTTGCATAGCTTCATTAAAGCTATTCTTCTAGCATAAGCACACCACTGACAAGATTGTCAAACACCATCATTTAATTTAGAGTCTTCAGGTAGTTTAATATTTACCTTTTCTAGAGGGATATCTAGTACCTCTTCAAAATATTTTCTTTTTTCCTCAAACTTGATATCACAATCAATTAAAAACTCTTTAAAAATATATACAGCTTTGATTTCAAACTTTTCTTTTATCTGTTTTCTTATTTCACTAAGCATATATCATAAAAGCATAGAATCTTTTCATCCAGATACTCATATAATAATTGTTTCTCAAGCTTTTATCATTCAAAAATCATAAATAGCATTCTTGATTTTTTTTATCATTTTCTTTTCAGATGCTCCCACTTTTATTATAGTTATTATTTAAAATTAACAGCAAGTTTATACATTTTTTACAAAATTACAAAAAAAATTGAAATTTTATATTTTTTATTTATATTATATATTGATAAGTAAAAATTTTATATTTTAATTTAGAAAAATTATGAATGTTAGAAGAAGACACTCGGTAGGGAAATGAGTAAGAGATTATATAGTACCTATTATATGAGCATTGTTAATTATCATTTTACTTTTTTCAGTTTTTTCTTGATGAGATACAGAAGAAGTAAAAGTTGACTTAGAAAACAAAGTAGGACTTGAAGTTATATTTGATGGAGCAAATACAGAGAGTTATGTTGTTTATCCTTGAGATTACAAAAAAAAGATAGACTCAGAGATTTCTTTATATAAATGAGAAAAATTAATTGTTAAAAATGGTAGTGTTAGTTTATCTTTACTTTGATTGTGAGATTTTAAATTAAATAAGCTTTGAGAATTAAAGTATAATGAAAGTTGAAGTTTTTCTTTATACTCTTCTGATTTATGGCTAAACTCTAGTTCAGAAGTACCTGTAGAAATGAGATTTGCATCAGTAAATGTATGAAACCAATCAAATATTTCATTTTCTCAAAATGAAATGTGAAGTACTGTTTACTTAATTAATTGATTTGCTGAAGTTCAAAATTTAGCGTGAGCATCAACAGTTTTAGCTCCATGACAAAAAATAACAGTATCTAGATTAAATGCAAACAAAGAGGATTTAGATTTAACTTTATCAAAAGAAGCAATAGATGATTATTATAAACAATCAGACTGGTTTATTTTAAATAATGGTATTAACTACTTAGCTTCATGAGTAGAAGCAAAAGAAGAAACATCTACATGAACAACTAAAAAAGTAAAAACTAGTTCAAAATTAATTACTTTTAATAATTTGTCTGATGAATTAAATGTATCATCTGATAAAATAACAGTATCATGAAATTTTGTAGATGAAGAAATAACAAAAATAACTCTTAACTGAGCTAATGCTGTTATAAATAGTGAAACAAAAACTTTTAAATTTGAAAATGTTTCTGTAGCAAATAGTGAAAATGATTTAGTTTTCAAAGTGTATGATGGAGCTAATGACTTATTATCTAAGTTTATTTATACTATCTATTATGATGGGGCAGTAGCAAATAATAATACTTCTAGATTTAATGTAAAAACATTTGATGTAGATTGATCTAAGTTTACATTTACATCTCCTACAACTAAATCAACATATACAACTTATGAAGATTTTACTACTATTAGATGAAAAGTTCTTATTGAATGAATTAAAAAAGTACAAGTAAATGACTATACTCTAAAATCATTTAATTGATCTACATGGAGATATCATGCTAGTACTATAAATAACAATTTAAGTATTTGAACAAATGTTTATGAAGTAAAATA
Organism: uncultured Candidatus Peribacteria bacterium; assembly: GCA_964344155.1. Classification (GTDB taxonomy): domain Bacteria; phylum Patescibacteriota; class Gracilibacteria; order BD1-5; family UBA6164; genus UBA6164. The sequence goes on from CAYFMG010000034.1 coordinate 3,167, forward strand.
TTTTGATATTAACTGAAAATTAGTTTATACTAATCATTTTACTATAGTTAAAAAAGATCCAAAAACTAAACCAAAAGTAGTAGAGGCTCCTAAAGAAGAAGTTAAAGAAGAGGTTGTAGAACCACCAAAGAAAGAAAATTATAGTGATGAAGCTTTATAATAAAAAAACAACAAATTATATAATTTGTTGTTTTTTTGTATATTTTTTTTAACATGCACATCATGTTGGACATCATCATTCAGCTGTAGAGCATCATCACATATCAGGTCCTCATATAATACTTACAAACATTCATTTTAATTCATCTTCATTTGGTATTATTCATTCAAAAATAGTATCTCTAAACTCTATAGCTTCTTCTTCAACTATTAAAGCAGGTTCTTTTGTTATACTTAGATCTTGTTTTAATTTTTCATCATGACTAGTTTCTATTTCCACAAATGATTCTAATCATAACTCTTCTAAAGATAAATTAACTTTTTTTAGTAATTCTTCTGAATCATTATTATTTCAGTATATTATTATTTTCATGATTTAGGTTTTAATTATAAAAAATCTCTCCTTTGAGGGGGAGAGATTAAATTAAGCTTCTTCAGTTTTTTCTTCTTCGTCAGCACCAGTTACAGGAGCATCAGGAGCTTCATCTGAGATTTCTTCTACTTTAGCTGGTTTACTAGCTGAAACAACAACAGTGTCAGCAGTTAAAACTTCAAATTTTTCAGCATCAATAGCTAAATCAGATATTTTAATAGAATCTCACATTTCTTTTAAAGCACTTAAATCAACATCAATAGCATCAACTAAGTTTCTAGGTAATACTTTTACTTCGATTTCTTTTATGTGTTCATCTAAGATAGCACCTTCTCTAACAGCTTGTGATTCTCAAGTGAAATTAAAAGCTATTTTTGTATGTACTTTTTCACCTCTAGTAATAGCATAAAAATCTATGTGTAAGAAGTCACCAGTAATAGGTTCTCTTTGAATATCATGAACTAATACTTCAATAGAGTCTTTTCCAACACTTAAGTTGATAATATGACTTTCACCAGATTGTCTGAATGTTCTTAAAAAATCAGAGTTATTTATTTTTAATGAAATAGGTTCCTGATTTTTACCATAAACTACTCATGGAACCATACTTGAAGCTCTTAGCTCTTTTGTTTTTTCCTCTGTAGTTCTAATTTCTGCATTTAAATTTAGGTTTTCCATAATTTATGATTTTGATATATAAATAAATAAAAAGCTTGCAAATTCTATTCATAAAACGATTTTTTGCAAACTTTTTTTATATTTTTTTATTTTTTCCTTTAAAATAGCTATCTTACTAACAGTCTATCATCACTTATTTCAAAAGTTACTTTATATATTCATTCCTTATTTAATACCAATAACTCTCAGTCATGGTTTACAAAGAAGTCTTTGATTTTGTTTTTACTTCATTCTACTTGTCATAGGTAAGTTAGGCTTTTTGTATTCTTATAATTTTTTGAATTTGGAGCAAATACCCAGATTTTATTATTAAGTAACATATAAACATAATTTAAATCTGATCTCGCTTTTATATCAATTATAGAGTTTTCTTCTCCTATATCGTAGTTTCTTGGTAGTTTGTTTATTGTAAGCTTTTCTAGTCTATAAGGATTAGAAAAGAATTTTACCATAGATAGATCTTGTTTCAAGATATAGAATCATCAGTCTATACTTACAGATAAGATATCTCATATTTGAGTTAAGTCATCTTTTTTTAAATAGGGAATTCCTGCTTTGAAATTACTTCAGTAAGCAGAGTGCTTATATATTTGATTATTATCTTCTCATATTAAGTATATATTTGAGCTATAAGAAAGTATTTCTTTAGATTTTTCCCATGTTTTTTGTCATATTACATCAACATAGCTAAAATATCAGTTTTTTGTAAATTTTACAATAGATCATTTATTTGTAAGCAAGTACATATTATCTCATATAAATGTAGCATCTACAAAGCTTTCACCACTTTTTAGAGAGTTAAAACTATATTTTTTAGCTTTAGTGTTAGGTAGTATAGGTCATACAACAGTTTTATCAGCAATTATATATGGTTTTAGATTTCTTTTTACTATTTTTACAGGATTTTCGAAATCTATATTATAAATCATGTTTTCAGTATTTTGATCAAATACTTCTACTTTATCAAATTGTTTTCTCAAAGCATTTATACCATTATTTAAGTCTTCTACATCAGCTAAAAATATTTGTTTTTCTTTTGTTTGTTCTAGTAAAACTTGGGCATTTTTTATATTTGTTTCAAATATTTCAGGATTAGCTATATTTTCAGAAGCTACTTTTATAAAGTTTTTAGCCTGTAGTATATTATTCTCATTTAATTGCTTTTCTTCTGTTTGAGATGTAACTCAGATCACTGTAGATAGTATAGAGTACAAGAAAAATATTGATATTGTTATTCAAGTTAAAAATAACATATTTTTAATCAATTTAGAAGATGCATTTACTTTATCCTTTAGTATTAAAAAATATCCTATTACCGTTTTTGATAAATTATTATCAAAGTATTTTATGAAGTCATCTTTTATTATATCAACTTTTGTTAATTCTTTTTCTTCAACTTTATTGCTATATTTTAGGGAACTAACTAGTATGTTTTGATCAAGTATTTCACTTGTTAATATATTTTTTATATTTTTATTAAATATTTTTATATTTTCTGATAAAACAAGTCAATCTAATAAATCACTTTTTGTTAGATAATCAAGTAATCTTTTTGTACAAGCTACTACTATTTCATTATTTTTTAATTCTCAACTTGATACATAATCAAATTCTGTTTTTGATTCATCTTTATTAGTTAGTTCGTTTACTTCAGAGTTTTTATTTATTAAGTAACAAGAAGATTTTCATACATTTGAAAAAACGTAATTATTTTCATTTAATACAGAAATAACCATATCAAGCTCAGGTATAACTTCAGAATCTTGTTCCCAAGTTTTTAAAAAAGAGTTAATACTCTCAAGAGCTATACTGAAATCATTGTAAGTATTTTCTTTTGAAATCTTATCTACTACAAAGTCTAGTATATTGTTTAATAATAAGTCTCATAAGTTTGCATTATTTGTACTAATGATCACAAAACAATCTAGATCCTTATCTAGATTTATATTTCTTTTGATCAGTACATTTTCTTTTTCAAAACTTACTTTTTTTGAACTTATTTCAAACATATTTTATTTTTATTTATTTAATATTTTGTTCTATAATTTTATTATATTAAAAATACTTAAAAATCAAACTTAAAAATCAAAATTGTAAAATTTTAATTTATTATTATAATCCTTTGTACAAAATATTACATAAATAAAAAAAGTGCTAGTAGTAAAATGACAAAATAAGCTTGAATGAACAATAAAAGTAAGCTGATCAAAAAATGCGGCTCTACCTATATTATGAGCGGCTTTACTGATTAATTGAAGAGTAAAGTTAAATAGAGTACCAAAGATTTGAGATGTAAATACATTTCTAGAAATTTTGGCTTGAATCTGAGTAAAATATTCTTGGGAAGGGGATTCTTTAATCTTTGACTCATCTAGAATAACAAATGAAAATCTACATTTTGAAAAAATAAAAAAAATTAGATCATCAATTTTTTTATTATCTCCTTTATTACATTTTTTCTGAAATATAAAAATACCATTTCCATGAGGTTGTAGTATTTGAGCTAGACCTATAGATGCTCATTTAAACTGACTTGAAACTATTTGATATAAATCAGAATTTGATGGAGAGGAAATTGTATTGGGTTGAAAATTAGAAACTTGAGAAAGAATATTAAATGCTAGTTTTTGAGTTAGTTCAACAGAAAATTTAATAGTAGCTAATGTGTTAAGAGATGGTAAAACTATTATTAAAAATGCTGCTACAGAACCTCATGTTATGAACTTAATAGATTTTTTCAGGAAAGCATGAGCTGATATAAAAATCAGATATAATCATGAAATAATTATTACTTGAGTTTATGGTTTGAAATCAAATTTTTCTTTTGATGTAGTAACTGATTATATAGAATCAGGAACCTATATGGTATTATGAGCATTAGCTTCAAAAGAGTATATTGATATAGTAGATGCTAGGATAGAGGATTTATATAGTTTTATAGAAAAATTAAAAGAAGCATGAGTAAGAGTAGAGAATATGTGAAATGATGTACTTAGGGTTTATAAGGCATCAAAATTAAAGGCAGTTAATATTCAGACAAATATATATCCAGGTTTTCCAACAGATCTACAATCACCATTTGCAGTTTTGATGACTCAAGCTGAGTGAGATAGTAAAATACATGAGGTATTATTTGAGTGAAGATTAAATTTTTTAGTTGAACTGGAAAAAATGTGAACAAAATTTTCAACACTCAATCCTCATGAGGCTATGATATATTGACCTAATAAATTAACTTGAGGTGTAACTGTTACTTCATGGGATTTAAGAGCATGAGCTGCGGTTGTTATAGCAGGGCTTATTGCTTCATGAGAAACAAAAATTACAAATATAGAGTATATTTATAGAGGGTATGAAAATTTTGTAGATAAATTACTTTCTTTATGAGCTGATATAAAAGATATTTCTTAAAAAATATATTATGAAAATATTATCAATTCTTTTAATAATTTTTTGAACAATTATTATTTTGGCACCAGAAATACTGGCTTATTTAATATGAGGTTTTTTTATATTTACATGATTAAACATGTTTTTCTTTTTTAGAAATACTGAAAAGTTTGTAAAATTTGGTAAGTATAAGATTTATAGATAATAAAAAACTATGCTAGAAACAATATTTATATATATACTACTTGCTCTTTTTTCTTTTTTTCCAATTGTAATATGGGCGTATATCTTTTCATATATAGATGATAACCCTTTAAATAAAAAGAGATTTATAGTTTGAATAATAGGGGGGTGATTATCAGTTATCCCTATTTTGTATATGGATAATTTACTTAGTTTATTTGATTTGAAATATTTAAATTCATTTTATTATATATCTCAGGTTAAATGATTTTTTAGTAGTTTAGAGTTTTGATTTTCTCTTAGTTTGTTTTTATTTTTAATTATATTATTTTCATTTTTACTTTGATCATTTATTCATAAGTTTAAGAATATATTAAAAATTTACTTTAGAAACCTTTTGGTATTTTTATTTTTCATTTTATTGTTATCTCTTTTTGTTTTCTTTTTTAATTTTCTTTTTTCTTGAATAGATTTCAGTATAAAAAATCATGTTGTTTTTCAGGATGTTATATTTAATTCTTTTAAGCTTATTATTTTTTATTATTTAATAGTTGCTTTTATAGAGGAATCAAGCAAGCATTTTAATTTTTTGCAATCGAGTGTACTAGAGATTAATTCTGTAAAAACTTGAGTTTTGTATGCTATATTTGTAGCTCTTGGTTTTAGTTTGATAGAGAATATTCTTTATTTATATAATTATTATATTTTATACTGAGTAAATTCTGATCTTTTAAGTATTTATTTCTATAGATCTATTTTTTCTGTAATAGTTCATGTTTTATCAAGTAGTATTGTTGCTTATTATTTTTCTCGCGCTTTGATTTTGTACAGGGAAAGGGATCTTAGTTTTTCTTATTTTAAGATATTTTCATTTTGACTTTTACTTAGTATATTTTTGCATTTAGTTTTTGATATTGCTTTGACTTTAGGTTTTAGTTTTATTATGTTTTTATATTTTATATGAACTTATTTATATGTGAGTAGTATGTTTTATAGGGATGAATAAAATCTCTTTAAAAAAACTTGTAAAAAAACAAAAATATTATATATTATAATAACATTAATATAT
>CAYFMG010000035.1:0-8401 GCA_964344155.1 uncultured Candidatus Peribacteria bacterium
TTCCCAAGATAATCAGGATACTTATCACAACTATTAATTCTACTAATGTAAATCAACTTTTTGCAGCCTCCTTCCTTTTTCAAATGCAAGGAATTCAAGGATGGATTATTTTATTATTTTTCATGGTATTTATGTTATATTTTAATACTACTTTAATATATTGTTTTTATAGCTATTTGCAAATTTTTTGTAAAGAAAAAAGAAAATAAAATTTCTCTTTTCTGTTTTTTTATATATAATTTTTCTAGATTAAAAATATATATTTAACTAAAATAAATGAATAGAAATATTATTATAATTACAGTTTTAAGTGTTTTACTTATATCTGTTGCTTCTGGTATTTTAATAAAGAAAAAACTTAGAGAAGGCAATGAAATTACCTCAAGTTGAACAGTTATAAAACCAAATATAGAACAAGAAGAAGTTGTTGTTGAAAAAAGTAGTGATTACAAAAAACAAAAACTAAGTGACCTAAGAAAAAAACTAGCACTTAAATGACTTATACTAAAATGAGACACTTACCTAGAAGAAAAAGAATACACCAGCGCTTTGGTAAAATATTTACAAATACTTAAACAAGTACCAAATGATGAAAATACACTAAAAAAACTCTGAGACATATACTATAATTTGAAAAAATTTAAACAAGCATATAGTTACTACTCAAAAATTCCTGAATACGTAAAAGTAGATAAAACTATGGCTATTAAAAGTCTTTTAATATCAAGTAATCTAAGCAAAGGTAGTATAAGTTCCCTAAAATCTGAAATAGACCTTTTTTGATTAAATGATGAAGAGTTTTTCTATTACTCAAACTCTATTTTATGTGCTAGTGATTTCAAATCATGTGAACAAAATTTTGAAAAATACTTCTCTGAAAAAACAGATATAAAACTAGAAGAGTTAAAAAATATAGCTAATGCCATACAAACATATAATGATTTTAATATAGAAGATTATTCTTATAAACAAGCTTTGATTTTGTGAGCATTTTTTGAAAACAAACTATACCCTATAAGTATTGCTGTTTGAGAAATGATATTAAAAACAAAAGCTGATTATAAACCTGTATTAAAAATAGTAGCAAAAAGTTATTATGAAATCTGAGATTATTCAAAATCTAAAGAAAATCTTTCAGCTTATAATAAATTAGTAAAAAAAGATAGTGAAGCAAGCTACTTTTTAGGTGTTGTATATGAAAAACTACATGAATATGTATTAAGTACAATACATTTAAAAAAAGCTTTGAAAACATGATATGAAAATACTTTAGATATAAACAAAAGAATATTATTTAATTATTATGAATTAGGTGAAATAGAAAAAATGCTTGATACTCTCAAAATAATAATGTCTGAAGATGAAGAAAAATTAAATAATAATGATTATAACCTAGCAATATACTATCATATAATAAATTGAAAAACAGATGAAGCTAAGGTTTTTATAGAAAAAGCTATTAAAAAATATCCTGAGGATGAAATATTTAATTGATATATGTGATGGGTTTTACTTGAAGAAATAAATAAAACTCCTTTTGAAGAATGAGAATTAAGTGACCAAAATTATAAAGAAGCTGAAAAATATATAGATAATTGACTTGAAATAAATTCAAAAAGTCCTATGCTTAATTTAGTTAAATGAAAAATAGAATTAAGTAAAAGAAATGCTGATAAAGCATTTATATATCTTAAAAAGACTATCTCCCTAGATAAAAATGGTGATTTTTGAAAAATAGCCAAAACAGAGCTTGAAAAAATAACAATTAAAAATAAAAAAGATGAATAATAATGAAAAAATTAAAACAAATCCTTGAACACTGGATGAGAAACAACTACTTAAAGAATTAGCTTTAGATATAGCTAATAAGTTTTGAATTGAAAAACAAAAAGCAGAGAGTCTTATAAAAAAAGAAACTCTTGTATGAATTGATTCTTTAAAAGATGAATTAAAAGAAGAAAAAAATCTAGCTAATAAGGATGTTGAAAAATTATTTTTCACTTTGAAATGAGCTTTAGAAGTAATAGAACAATCCTCAAAAATAGAAATAAAAACCCTAAAAGATGATATAGAAAAACATCTAAATATAGAAGAGTTTGAAAGAAACATAGAGAGCTACTTACCTAATACTCTTATACAAAAGGCAAAAAATCCTGAAAATATTCATGAACATATTTTAGGTTTTGCTCTATGAACAACAAATAGTATTTATAGCACAGTAGAAGCTCTATACAAAATATGAAAATGAATAATAGCTACTCCCCTACATTTATATCTAATTGTAACAGGAAAAGCAAAAACTAATAGTTTTGATAATATATAAAAAAATAGTAAATCTTATAAGATTTACTATTTTTTTATTATGAAAGCTAATATTCAAAGGGCTAAAGCCCTCTGTTAACAAGCTGTTTGTCAACAAGGTGGCTTTAGCCTCTTGTATTTTTTTACTATTTTTTTATTTCATTATATTTTTATTTTTAGAACTTCTATGACTAATTATATCTTTTATTTTGTCATATATTTCTGGATACTTATCTATAAGTTCTTTTACAGAAAAAGATAATATAACAACTAATGTACAATCATTTAATGCTGTAGCTTTAGCCATTCTTTTATTATTACCTCAAAACAAAGCCATTTCTCATAATATTTCCTCAGCATGTACTTCTCAAAGTACTTTTTCTTCTCAGTTAACAACTTTTGAAATCTCTATATCTCATTTAACTAAAAGATACATAGCTGTGGCTTCTTGTTTGTCTTCAAATAAAACTTCTCATTTTTTAAGAAACTTTTCTTGACAAAAAAGAGCTAATTTTTGTTTTTCTTCTTCTGATAAAGATTTTAAAATTTGTATATTATCTACAATAGACATATTTTTATATTAAATTTAAATAAACTATTTTTGTATTTCTACTTTGTGAATTTCTAAAGTATCTCACTCTTCTACTTTTACTTTTGTAACCAGTTTAATTCAACATTCAGCTGGTCATTCTATTTCTTTTACTTCTAGAGTTCATGTTTTTAATGATTCAATTGTTCATGATCAAACCATTTTCTTTTTTCTTATAATTCTAACTAAAGCATTATTCTCAACTATATTATCAGCTTCTAAAACTAAACCTACAATCATAAACTTTTTCTCTGTAAAGAAAATTCATCATACTTTAGCTTTACCTAATTCTATTTCAACTTCTTTTGGATCAAGCATTCAAGTAATTATTTTTTCTATTCTTTCTGTAATATGATATATGATATCACTACTGATATATTCTACTCAAGAAGAATCAAGTGTAGCTTTAGCTGTTTGTAATACTCATACATTAAATCATACTAATATAGCCTCACTTCATTGTCACATCAAAATATCTCATTCTGTAATTGATCATACTCAACCATGTATTATTTGAACTGTAGTTTCTGGAGTTGATAATTTTAATAATGATCCTTTTATAGCTTCTAGTGAACCATTTGTATCTGCTTTTAAAATTATTTTTAATTGTTTTAAGTTTCAAGCTTTGATTTTTGACATAAGTAAAGCTAGTCATGAATCAGCTTGAGCTTTTTTAGCATTTATTATAGTTCTATATTCTTCAGCTTTTTGTTTTGCTATATCTACACTATTTACAACTTGAACTATATCTCATCCATCAACAACTTTACTCAAACCTACTATTAAAACAGGTTCTCATGGTATAGCTTTTACTACTCATTGATTATTATAGTTTTTTAATACTTTTACTTTTCAAAAACCATCCTGACAAACAATATTGTCTCATTTATTAAGTGTTCAAGCATTTATAAGTACAGTAGCTACAGGTCATAGATTACTATCAAGGTGTGATTCTATAACAGTTGCTATTCATGCTCTATCTGGGTTTGCTTTTAATTCTTGCATTTCAGCTACAAGTAAGATAATTTCAAGTAAATCATCTATTCAAAAACCTGTATGTGCTGAAACTGGAACCATAGGAGTATCTCCTCCCCAATCTTCTGGAGTTAAACCATGTTCTGATAATTGTCATTTTACATGATCAGGATTAGCTCACTGTTTATCCATTTTGTTTATAGCAACAATAACAGGGATACCTGCTTCTTTTGCATGGTTTATTGATTCTATAGTTTGAGGTTTTACTCATTCATCAGCAGCAACTACTAGTATAGCAATATCTGTTGATTTTGCTCATCTAGCTCTCATAACTGTAAAGGCTTCATGACCAGGAGTATCTAAAAATGTAATTTTTCATTTTTCCATTTCTACTTGGTAGGCTCATATACTTTGAGTTATTCATCCTGCTTCTCCTGATGCTACTTTTGCTTGTCTAATATAATCAAGTAGAGATGTTTTACCATGATCAACATGTCACATTATAGATATAACTGGTGATCTAGATTTTAATTTATCTGTATTTTCTTCTTTTAGTAGTTCAGTAATATCTCATGACATAATGTCTTCTACTGATGCTCAAGAGCTATTATCTTTTTCTAGTTTTACTTCGAAAGATTCAGCTACAATTGATGCTGAGTCAAAATCAATTTTTGAGTTTATATTAACCATCATACCGTTTTTCATAAACTCTGCCATAAGTACAGGTAGAGCTACTCAGATTTTTTCTGACAGTTCTTTTAGAGATAACACTTCTGGTACAGTAACTGTTTCTCATTTTCTTTCAACTAGATTTTGTTTTATATCTTCAACTTTTTTCTCTTCTTTTTTGTGAGTCTTATTTGATCTTATAAATGTTACTTCTTTTTCTCTTTCAAATTGTACTTTTCATCTTGTTTTTCTTTTTCAAGCAAAGTATTTTTGTTTTTTGTTATCTCTTTCGTCTTTTGAATTGTTTTGAGATTTATTTGTAGATGCTTTGTTGTTACTCCAAACTTTTTTAGAGTTGTTATCTAAATCTTCTTTTTTTCTAATTGTAAATTTTAATTCTTTATTATTTTCATCCTTTTTATTATTTGGTCTATTATTATTTCTATTATTAGTTCTATTGTTGTTTCTGTTTCTTTCTTGTACCTTTGCTCTATCTGCTTTTTTTACTACTGTTATTTTCTTTCTTGGTTCTCTTTTTTCAACTTCCATTTTTTGAACTATTTTTTGTTTTTTTTCTGTTGTTTTAGGAGCAACTTTTTTAGTTGGAGCTTTTTTATTCTCAGTAGTTTCTGGACCTTTTTTAGCTATTTTTGGTTTTTTAACTATGATTTTTTTCTTAGCAACTACTTTTGTTTTTTTCTTGTCATCTTTGTTATCATCATTCTTGTTACTAGAATCTATTTGAGAATAATAATCATCTACTATTTTTTTATCTGGCATTATTTGTTAAGTTATTTGAATAAATAAAGAAAATATTTGGCATAGGATAAGCATTTTTTAAAAAAAGTCAAAAAAAAAGCCATAAGCAATTGATTGCTTACAAACTTTTTACTGTTTTTGGACTTTTTTTTATTTTTTATAAAACTCTACATTTTCTATAAATCTTATTTTTTCTTGGTTATTTTCTGAGTACTCTATAAATATTCTATAGTTACCTACTATCGTTTTTATTTCATAATTGTTATTTCCTAATACTGTATATCAATATATTTTTTTCTTCCAAACATTTTAAATTAATTTTATTATAAATATCATCTCTGAATTTTGTTGCAAAATCTATATAATTTTTTTCTATTAAATAAATATTATCTATTCAAGTATCTTTAAATAAATTCAAATAAGAATTTAAATACACATCTATAAAATTATCTATTTTATAACTTGCATTATCCTCAAATATAACATTATAAATATTGTTTTTCTTTTACTAAATTATTTTCTTTTTGTCATTCTATAACTCTTTTTGCAAATTTCCTTGCATTTTCTTCTATTCTTTTATCTGATCTTAATTTAGCTTCCTCCATTGTATAATACTTTTTTCAATTTCTTATTATTACCATAATTTATTATTATTTTCTAAATTTACCCACCTATTATATCTACAAACTTTTCTAATGCAAATCTTTTATACACTTTTAATATACATTAAAAAATCACACAAATACTTGTGTGATTTTTCTTTTTATTGCATATTCTTACTACTCAGAGCTTTGAATCATGTTGGTGGACAGTATTTAAACTTCCCTCCTGCATTTGTACAATCTTGCAATCATGATTGTCATCATTGACCGAAGTTATACTTAAAAGTATGTCCTCATGTACTTGATGCATTTCATGTATATGATTTAAAGTTTCATGTTATACCTGAGTGGATATATCATGTTCCATTTATTGGATCTCATACTCCATTTCATCCATCTTGCCATACTCAATTTGTTGATACATACCATTTTCAACTATCCATATCAACTGCTACTCATACTATATCTCATACTGTAAATCTTGCATTTGTAGCTGATCATGTTGTATTTAGATCCCGAGTTTCTCAGTCTGATCATCTTATATGGTATAATTTTGTTTTATCATCTGTCCATATACCTACTTGATGGTATCATCCATTACTAGATGTTGTTCCATCCAGAGATACTTCCCAATACCATTTTCCAGAGCTTACATATTCTGTAGAAATAGCTTTTCATGTAGCGGCTGATGCTGGTATTGTTCACCCAAGGTTTCATTCAAAGAATGTTGTAGAAGTACTATTACTATCTTTAGCATCTAACACCGCAAAATTATTTGTTGGACTATCAAGCATCACATTAAATTTTGCAGTATCAATATGACTTGCTCTTAAAGGAATTCAATCAATTATTACTTCAAAAAGACGAGACTCATGAGATCATGATACATGAGGTGAAAGAGCTAATGTATTTAAAGTTCATGGTGTATTTGTAGTATATGATTTATGCCGACGTGCATCATAAGGAGATCATTCTGTTGCTTGTGCTGTTACATTAGAACCATTAATTGTTAATACAGTTCAAGAAGAAGGATTTCACAAATTTCAGTTTGCCATATTACCGTAAATAACTTTTAGTGTATTATAAGAAATACCTTGAGTAAATGTAATATTTGCTCAATCATTAGTATTTGCTGCTGTAGTAGTATCTCCAATTCCATCAAAAGCACCATCTACATTTGTTCATGAATAAGTATAGGAAACTGAATTTACATTATTTCCATCCCAATCATTCCCTTTCCCACTTGTATCTTTTCATACATTAGTACTATCACTGAAATCAAGCTTAAAACCATTTGTACCATAAGTTCATGCATAGGCCTTCGGCACCCAAGTACCATTATCATCCATACCAAAACTACTCGGATCCAACGCTTGTCAGTCTATAAAGTTTATGTTTGACATGTAACCGTCATAAAAAATTGGATTTGGATATCATTCAAAATGACCTATTCTCTCTGTAACACCACTATTTAAATCAAAATCATAATTCAAAGAAGGATAAGCATCCCAACTAGAATCTAAATAATCTGTTTGTTGTCTAACTCAATCAACAAAAATCTTAACTCTGTCTGTTTCTGTAGGATTTGTTGAATCTACTGTGAAAGTTAAATGATACCAAACAGAAGGGTTATTAAAAGCCATTTGAGTAAGTAATTTTACATTATATCATCCATTATAATCATAAAAGAAAAGTTGATTTGATGTTGGAAATATATGTACCGCTGTTGCAGCTCATGCATATGAAGTGCTAAATAAAGCTACTCTATTAGAGTCTGGTAAGTTCCCTCTCTTCACCCATCCACTCCATGTCCAAGTTTTTCTGTTCCCGGCTGTTGCTGGTGTTCTTGATAGGTAAGCTTGGTCATCATCATTAAATCTTAGTGAGTTTTGGATATCTAGGATTTGTGTACATGTTCCGTTGTCATTTGCGTAGTTTTGATTACATGTCCATGTACAGTTTGATGGTGTTGACCAGGCTGCCCCATCCCAGGTAACTGTTACATTTACTACATTGTACGTACTGTTTGCTGGTGCTCATGATTGTGTACATGGTTGTGACCCCGTATCACTTGTACATACTCCACTTTCATCATGATAACCTGTGTTACATGATAAACTTGTAGTTTGTCCGATATCTTCTAGTGTTCCATTGTTACATCTATATGTATCTGTTATCATTGTTGTTGACTCTGTTGTAATTGTACCTGTACTTGTGTGTGAACTTGTTTGTAAGTGTGATAATTGTGGTATTGCGTGTCAGTCTTGTGTTGTTGCTAAACATCATGTATAGGTAACTGCTGTTGTTGCTATACTTATACTATCACTTGTTAAGCTTTTCTTTGATCAGTAGATCACTGCTCTTGTTACACTCTCTTGTTGTGTTGCATCATTTGGATCTAAGTTAGCTAGTCTTGATATACTTGAATCTGTTACTATGTCTGTTCAAGTGTAAGCATTTTTTAGTTTTGTTAGTAATGCTTGTTGTTTTGTTGTGTCTGTTGCTA
>CAYFMG010000036.1:0-4890 GCA_964344155.1 uncultured Candidatus Peribacteria bacterium
ATATTATTTTAACTATTAGTTTTTTATTTTTATTAATAACAAATACTTTTGCATTAGAAAATAAACAAATCTATCTTCCTACAGATAAAGATAAAAAAATAATTAATAAAATAGAACAAATTGTTGAAACAAAATTTAACACAGAAAAAAAATTAAAACTATTAATTAATAAAGCTTATGAACTAAGGTATAAAAAAATAAATCCACCTAGAAGCTATTATTTATTTAACAGTATTATAAATATAGCAGAAAAAAAACTTAGTAGTATAAACCCTGATTATATAACCATCACAATCATTGATGACAAAAGATGTAAAACATGTAGTACAAAAGAAATAACAAATATGTTATTAAACGAACCTTGAATAAAAGATGCTAATTTTATATATAAAGATTTTAGTGATAAGTGAGTAAAACAGTACTTATCATTATATAGTTCATCTATGAATCTACCAATATTTATTTTTTCTAACAATAATTATAGCTGAGCAACTATAGTTAATAATGATGGTAATATAATAAAGGATTATCTTGAAACTATAAATGATTCTGAATATTATCTACCAGTATGAGCAGAGTTTAATCCTTTTGAAAAAAGAAGTGATAGAGGTTTTAAACTAGTAGATAAGGAAAAATTAAAAGAAATAAAAAAAGATTCATATATAAAATGAAATAAGGAGGCTCAGATTACATGGTTAGAATACTCAGATCTAGAATGCCCATTTTGTGCCAAACTACATACTGATGGAACAAAAGAAAAAGCACTGTATAATTATTCTACTGACCTAAATATTATTTTTCAACATTTCCCTTTAATTTTTCATGATAATGCTCAGAAAGCTTGAGAATTAGCTGAATGTTTATGAAAACAAAAATGAAGTGATGCTTTTTATTCATTGATAAGTAAGTCTTTTGAATTATGACAAAGTGATACTGAAACATTATTAGATGAAGCAGAAAAACTTTGATGAAATAAAACTAATTTACAAAAATGTTTAGATAATGATGAGTTTTCTCTTAAAGTAAAATCTCAACAAAACAAATGAGTTGATATTTTTGATATAGCTTGAACTCCAGGTAATATACTAATAAACAATAAAACTTGAGAATATATCAATCTTTCTTGAGCTTATCCGTATGAAGATTTTAAAGAAGCTATTGATAAACTTTTGAAGTAAAAAAGTGAACTATAGTCCGACCCCTTCGCCTTTCAGGCACTTCCCTTAAAAAGGGAAGAAATTATTTTTCTCCCTTTTTTAAAGGGAGTACCCGACTAAAAGGAGGGGGAGGGATTCTAACTATAGACTTAAAATTATTGTTTTTTTAGTTCTATACTTTTTGACATTAACAAGTATTTAAATATAATATATTTTATATAATATTTAAAGATTAATAATATGCCTTTAGTACAAGTACGTCTAACAGAACAACCAGAGGAACAAAATGAATCATGATTATTTTATTTATCTGATTTATTATGACAAACTACAACTCCTTTATATGAAGCAATTAAAAATGATAATAAAACAACTCAAGAAAAAATTGATAAAATACTAGAAGTAAAACAAAACCTAAATAATATTTTGTCTGAAGCTGATATATGAAATTTATTAAAAGATACTTTTAATGCTTCTTGAGCTATAAAATTAACAGAAGATGACTATGAAGAGTTAATGCAAAATTTTAAGTTAATAGATAAAAACTGAAATGTAAGTAAAATAAATGATGAGATACAAGTATGATTAATAGAAAATCTAAGATTTTTCTTTTTAGACCTAAATAAAAATTCTTTAACTTTTAGAAACAATAGGTATCATTTTTTATTTGATAGTGTAAAAATTGAATGAAAAGATGATATAAAATATCATGATTTTACTTCTGTAAATGACTTAAGAATAAAAGAAATTGATATAGAACAATTTGAAACAGAAGTATATGTTCAATTTAACAGAATAGACCAATTCTTACGTCTATTTTCTTCTTATATTATAAGCTCTTTCCTACATTCCACAATAAATAATCTAGAGTGATTCTGTGACTCTTTTAATTATGAAATAAATAGAGAAATAGAATGAATTAAAAAATACAATTTTAGTGAATCTCCAAGTCAAGAATTCAATAATATAATTCAAGAGCAAGTAGAAGATTCAATAGAAATACTAAATAAAATTAATAGCACAATTAATGACCTGAGAATATGTGGTTCTCCTGATTGTATTATAAGATTTATAAATTACTTAAATATACATAAAACAGACATAGATTTTATAAAACAAAGCTTTGGCATTGATATAAATAAAATACTTAGAAAACATCTAAAACTAGATATTCCTAAATCTATTAGGAAGCTTATATTATGATTACTTGATGCAAAGATAAATATACTTGCATTTGTTCAAAATCTATCTCAAATACTTTGAAATAAAAACTTTTTAGATCCAAACTTTAAATGAGATCTAGTACTTAGTAAAAATCAAGTAGCACATCTAAATAATACTAGAGCAGATGTTATAAAAAGCTTTAAAGAAAAACAAGATAAGTTTAATACTCAGAAACATGATATAACTGCTATTTTATCAGCGGAGCTAGATATAAACATCAACTTATATCTAGATATATTATTATGAGGTTATGATGAATCTTATTTATATGCTGTAATTCCTTCTATTACAAATGGTTTTCCTGAAGTATATGAAGATATTGTCACTAAAGAAGTAAGTTATTTTAGTTCTACTTTTTGATTATTAAAAGAACTATATTCATGAATAGAGACTTATTGAAGAGAACTTGATAAGAAAAATCAAAAAAAGTATGAGAAACTACTAGAAAAATATGAAAAAAAGAGAAAAAACTGAATAGAATGCAAAAAGCCTAGTCCAATTAAGGATTTAAGTAATAAAAATTACTTAGATGCTTTTGCTGCAATAAACAATAAACTTATTAGATTTCATAGAGAAGAAGATAATCCACTTACTATAATAAAAACTGCTCAAAATGCTTTTAATTCTATAGTAAGTAAATGATACCAAAAAGATGACCGCTTACATATTATGAGTGTTAATTACTGAGGTAGTTTAGTATGATATTTTGCTAAACATATTTTTCAAAAATCATCAGTCAAAGAACAAATACTTATTACATATTGAAATATAGTTTATTCAATATATGATCTAAAAAATGCAAATGACTTTTTATCTATTATTGACTACCCTTTTAAAGAGTTTATGTGAGAAGAGATATGAGAAAATCTAAAAGATTATCATAAAGAAAAAAATCACTTACTTATCTTTGATGATAATACTAGTAGCTGAAAAACTTTATACAATCTAAGTGAACTTGCAAAACAAACTTGATGTTATTGAAAAATAGATACTTTTGCTTGTAGAGTTAGTAATAAATGAGACTGTTATGATTCTTCTATTCCAGATGAATTTATTCTAGACTTAGTCACAAATGCTGCCACAAAAGTAAAAAAACTAAAAGTCTGAGAAATAAAAAGAGGTTATAAAGAGATTGTTTGAACTATTATTTGAAAATCATTGTATGAGAATTATATAAAATAAAACTCCCCCTTTGGGGAGTTTTATTATGATCTAGTTATTTTTGAGGGATCAAGGATTCAAGAAACTTTTTCTTGTACATCTAGTTCATGTTTAAGTGGTATTTTTGAGTAAAATAACTTAGATTTTTCTACACCTATAAACAGTATATTATTTACTTGTTCATCATTAAAGTCTCCTGAGTTAATTGCTCTAGCTACAAATGGTAATACATTTTTCTTTATATATGATTCTATATATCTACCTCAATATTTCCTAAAATTTTCTGACTCTGCTATTTGTTTATACATAAATGTCTTTGCTGATTCTGAAAACTCAACTACTAATCAATCTCAATTAGATAATGCTGAACCTACAAGTCTACTAACTAATTGATTAATAATTAGTTTTGCTTCATTTTCTTTCAGGTGATCAAAGGGTACTACATAATCAAATCTTCATTGCATTTCAATTTTAAATTGTTTTCAAAACTCTTCTAGTATTATTCACTCAACATCCAAGTCTTCTACTGTTGTTTCTGGTATAGTAAATCATATTCATCCTCCTGATACTTCTTTATGTATTCTATCATTTCATACATTTGAGGTCATTATTATTATTGAGTCTTTAAAAAATGTTTTTAAGTAAGAATCTTCTTCTATGCTTTGTATTTTTTCCATTCCTCAGGTTCCATAATTTACACTTCCTGCTACACCTATATTAACTGGTTTTGGCTTAGTATAATTAACATCCAAAATTCAATCATCAAGTATAGATAACAACATATTCCAAAATACTGGTCCTGCTTTTTCTATCTCATCAAATAATATTACTCTTCATTTTCATTTAATATTATCAGGATGGAATTGTGGTTTTTTATCTGACCCAATATATCAAGCACTTGCTCAAACTAGTCTAGTTAATCCATATCCAGTCTCTCAAGCAAAGTCAGCACAGTTTACTTTTACTATGTCTAGATCATTTTTATAATGCTTATTTAAAATGTCTTGGGTTACTCTTGCCAAGAGAGTCTTTCATACTCAACTTGGTCCAGCAAAGATCATGCTTGCTATTGGCTTATCATATCCATTTCTTCTCAAACTTATTCAAGAAATTATCTCCTCCAATATATTTTCAAGTACTTGCTTCGCTTTTTTCTGCCCTACTACTTCTTTCAACAACTCAGCAGACAAATCATCTATTTTTTCTGAATTTTCTGACAGATCTAACATACCTGCTTGTATTTCTTCTTCTGATACTAACTCATGTATTGGTCTTAACATACTACTTCTACATTATTTAATTATTTTTTTAAATAATAAGATATTTTCATTTTTTGTCAATTATTTAT
>CAYFMG010000037.1:0-4845 GCA_964344155.1 uncultured Candidatus Peribacteria bacterium
TCAGGATACTTATCACAACTATTAATTCTACTAAGGTAAAACCTTTGTTATGTAACTTTTTCATAATTTTTTAATTATGTAATAAATTTAGACCACCCCCTTTCACTTCGTTTCATTCCCCCTCCTTAGTAAGGAGGGGGTTAGGGGGTGGTAATACTTAATTAATATAATAGTATTTACTAAAATATCAAATTTTTTTGCAAGTTTTTTTGAGCACTTTTTAAGTTTTTAACATAAAAAAAAGATTAGCCTTGATTTTGTTATGTTTTTTGTATATATTACTCTTAAAATTACAAGTAAATATTAATCGAAAAATTACTATGAAATTTAAAATACAAACTGATATATTAAAGAAATGATTAGACGTAGTAAACCATGCTACTAGCTCAATTACAACGACCCCTATACTTGAAAATATACTACTTAAAGTTAACTTTAATAATATAGTACTTACCTCTAATAATTTGGAGATGGCTATAGAGTATATTATAAATGATGACTTACAAATAGAATCAGAATGATCATTTTGTATACCAAGTAAATTATTTACTAGTTATATATCCCTAGTTCAGGATGATGAAGTAAGTATAGAATTACTAAGTGATGATAGTATAAAAATATCAACATCTAGTTGAAAATTAAAAATAAAATGAATAGAAGCAAGTGAATTTCCTTTAATACCAAATATAAAAGAAGAAGTCAGCTTACAAATCTCTTGAGAAGTAATAAAGAAATCTATAGATAAAACTCTTTTCTCTTCAGCAGAATGAAACATAAGACCTACTCTAGCTTGATTATATGTAAATATAAAAGGTAATGAGGTAATATTTGCTTCAACAGATAGTTTTAGATTATCAGAGTATAAAACAACATTAAATGATATGGTACCCAATGATTTTTCCCAAATCATACCAAGTAAAACATCATCTCAAATAAAAAGTATACTATCTGATAAAGACGATGTAAAAATTGTATCATGAGATAATCAAATAGCTTTTCTATCTTGAAATATAAAAATCTATTCTAGATTGCTTAATTGAAAATTTCCTGATTACTCAAACTTCTTCCCTACTTCATTTTCAACAAAAGCTGAAGTAAATAGAATTGATCTAATGTGAGCTCTTAAAAAAATAAATCTAGTAAGTCGTGAAAACAACTACTCTATAAAAATGAGCTTATCATCAACTAGATGAATAGAATTGGAAACATCTGAAACTCAAATTTGAGAATGAGATGTAACTCTAGTTTGAGCTGTAGAATGAGAAGATAATATAGTATGAATAAATTCTACCTACTTTTTAGAGGTATTATGAGTTATTGAGACTACACATATAAGTATTAGTTTTGAAAATCCACTATCACCTATACTTATAAGTCCAGTTGCAGACCCAGAATCTAAAGATAATAATCACAGTTTTAAACATATAATAATGCCTTTAAAAATATAATCCCCCACCTATGGATAAAATAAAAGAAATAATTCTCCAAGTTGAATCTTTAAAAACAGAACAAAGATTTAAAGAAGCTATAGAGATTTTAGATAAATCTATCGTAAAATATAATTGAGACTATAGACTATATGAAGAATTAGCTGATATCTATTTATACAAATGAGAACTAGATAAATGATTAAAATCTATAGACTTTGCTATAAAATTAAACAAAAAGTCAGCCACTTGATACTACTTAAAATGATTTATATTATTATCTAAGGATAGTGTTGTAGATGCTATTTGATATCTAGAAAAATCAAATGAACTTCTACCTAATAATGCTGAAGTATTAAGAAACCTGTGATGGGCTTATACTATGATATGAAATCATCATAAATGAATTTCTATTTTAAAAAGAGCATTAATAATTGCTCCTAATGATGATTTAATAACTGAGGATTTAGCTATGGCATTAATATGAGTTTGAGAAATAAATGAATGACACTGACTACTTAAAAAAATATGAAAAAATATTATGGCTTAAATAATCGTACATAATGAACTTTGTAAAAAAAGAAATAAAACCTAAAATAGTTTGAATAATAGATATTTGAACTTATAAAATCAGAGTATGAATTTGTAAAATACTAAATAGAGACATAGAGCTAGTTTGATATGGGGAAAAAAGGCAAGATGAAAATTATGTTATAATGCAAGAGATTCAAAACTTGGAATGAATTTCTGAAAGTATACAACAAGCTATCAAAAAAGCTGAAAAAGATTGAGATATAGAAGTAGATGATATTATAATAAATATACCTACTGAAAGTCTCTTTTTTGAGTCTTCAAAAATCAATCATATAAGAGAAAATCAAGAAAAAGAAATAGATGAAAATGAATTATATGAAATAATGAATGTAGTAGAGTCTATTTCCCTGAAAAAACATTATAAAAATATAAAGGCTTCTTCTTGATACAAAAAAAATGATCTCAAATTACTAATAAGTAATATATCAGAAATACTTGTTGATGGAAAAAAATCTAAACAGATATTAAAAGAATCTCCAAAAGAGATAAATATTTCTTTGTTAAATATATTTATTCCCTATTCAAAATATGAGGTAATTCAGTATATTTCTAACGCTATTTGAAAAAAGATTATAAATATAATACCTTGTGAGTTTGCTGTTACTTGATTATTTACCAAACAAAAAGATATGGTTATCATAGATTTTTGAAACTCTCATACTTCTGTAATAGTTAAAGAGTGAGGTGTTATTAGATGAGCAAAAAAACTATCTTTTGGGATAAATGACTTAATTAAACATATAAGAAAAAATTATAATCTAACAAAAAATGATATTATTAGAACTATTGATTTGGATAGATTTGCTAATGAAAAAAATGAGTTTCTTATAATTTTTAAAGATATATTAACTTTAACTTTGGAGGAAATACTTGGAAAAAAGATTTGTCCTAATAAGTTTTGTATGATTTGATGATGAGCAAATAAGTTTGTAAGAGAGTTTTTACAGGAAACAAACCTAAATAGCAACAACTTAAAAATAGCTTGAAAAATAAAATTTGTTTCTCCCAAGATAGATTTCTTGGAAGATAAAATAACAAATAATCCTGAGTGGATAGATACAGCTAAATCAAATATAAATATATTTGCTATGATTAAAACGACTCTAGATTTTATAAAAAAAGATAAAGATAAAATAGAAAAAACCCTACAAAAGGTTATTTGTGATTTGGATAAATAAAAACTCCTCCCTAATTAATTTAGGGGGAGTTTTTATTTTGATACTTTTTCTATAAAGAAATCTTCTAAAGATCATTTTATACTTTTTACTTCTTTTCATTCTACAACCATATTTCATTTGTGTATAATACTTATTCTATCACAGATACTTTCTACATCTGCTAATATATGTGTATTAAAAAATATTGTTGTTCCTTCATCTCTCAGAGATACAAGTAGGTCTTTTACCATTTTTCTTCATATAGGATCAAGTCAGCTCATTGGTTCATCTAAAAATAATAGTTTTGGTTCATTTATTATAGATTGAGCTAATCCTGCTCTTTGTAACATTCATTTAGAGTATTCAGATAAACGTTTATCAGCCGCTTCTTCTAATCATACTCTTTTTAACAATTCGTTTACTTTTTTATCAAGTTCTTCACCTTTTAGTCAAAAAAAGCTTCAGTTGAATTCCAAGAATTCTCTTCATGTTAAGTGTTTATACAGGTATGTGTTTTCTGGCATAAATCATATTTTTTCTTTTGATTTTCTTGTTAGTGATTTATTACCAAATACGTGTATTTCTCATTCTTCTGGTTCTATTAATCACATTATACATTTCATTGTTGTTGTTTTTCATGCTCAGTTTGGTCATAAAAAACCATATATTTCTCCAGCGTGTACATCAAATTTTATTCAGTGTAATACTCTTTTTTTAGCTAGGTATTTCTCTATTTTTTTTACTTCTAGTATTTTCATTTACTATTTTTTAGATAATTAAAAGATTGTATTTATTTTATTTATAATACAGATTTTGCAAATCTTTTTTTTACTTATTTCAGGTAATTTCTTAATGGTTCAAATAATATTTGAGACCAAGCTTCTACGTCATAGTTTCATGATATAATCATTCATTCTAGGGTTCACATAGTAACAAATTCTCAATTATCTAATTCTCAGTCTAGTAATTCTACATTTGAGTGTGATACTTTTACAACGTATGCTATTCAGATGTGTACTTTTCCTACTTCATTTTCTTCATCATTTATGTATCAGATTGCTTCTACGCTTTCGATGTCTTTTTCTTTTATATTTAATTCTTCTTCTACTTCTCTTACAAGAGAGTCTGCTATTGGATTTTTTGAGTTTTGCTCTTCTTTTTCTATGTGTCCTCCTACTCAAAATGCTATTTTGCTATGTAATCTAGCGTCTCATGCATTACTTCCTGCTCCTCATCTTTTATATACAAATATTTTATTGTCTTCATTTAAAACAACAGCATATCCTATTGGTTGTTTATACTCAAAATTTACTTCTGCTTCTCCTCTAACCATATACTTATAGTGTTTTAATATTTTTTTCTCAAAGTCTACTTCATTGTTATCATAAAACCTAGATTCTTTTTCTTTTTTTCAGAAAAGTTTAGTATTTTTAACAACCATTATTTCCCTTTTCATTTTATCTTTAACTACTTGGTTCATATTTTTTTATTAGTTTATTAAATAGATAGATTTATTTTAATAATTTTAAATTTTTTGCAAGAAAAAAAGAACACTTTCGTGTTCTTTTTACTTACCTCGCCGTAGCATACTTAAACGGTGCTTTTCGGGAGGCTATTTATTAGACCACCCCCTAACCCCCTCCTTACTAAGGGAGGGGGAAATTTCT
>CAYFMG010000038.1:0-4542 GCA_964344155.1 uncultured Candidatus Peribacteria bacterium
AAGATTTTTGGATAAATTTTAACCTACTCCACTCTTTTTGAGATTATGCCAAAAAGTATAAATATTGAAGATTTCCTAAAGTTAGATTTTAATATTTTTGAGCTTTTTGAAACAACAGATAAAAATTGAAATATGTATGACTTACTTGAAAGTAGAAAAAAAGATAAAAATTCTAAATTATATTGAGTTGATGATATATTTTTAATAGCTATTTATAATAATACTTCTTGAGAAGTAGATCCAAGTTTGATGGCTTGATATGAATGAGCAAATAAGGAATTTATAGATGACTTTATTAGGTTCAAAAAAGAATTATCATGATTTATATGAGATAAATGTTTTTTATGAAAACAGGAAAGAAAATCAGATTTTGTTGATTATTTTGCAAATTATAATTTTACCCAAAGAGATATTTTACAGTTCTATATTTTAACAAACTGAAAACTAGAAATTGAATGATTTAATGACCTAGAATTATGACTTATTTATTTTAAAGTATTTCAAATGCTTGGAATGGATGATTTAAGGTGAGAAACTTATACTTATGCAATTATTCAATGAGTATTTTGAGAATCAAGAGAATTCGTTGATAAGGTTCCAGATTCATTTAAGAAAACTATACTTGATTATATTAAAAAAGCTTGAGAAGAGTTTATAGAAAGTACAACTGGTTTTATAAAGGAAGTATGGTGATCACTTACTGAAGAACAGCAAAACAAATTAACTTGATTATGAATTTGAGCTTTAATTATAGCAATATTAATGGTAAAAACTTGATTATATGCCATAGTAAAGGTAAGTAGTATGTTAATTTGATGAAGTATTGCTTTGATTTGAATTAATCAACTTTATGATTTTTTAAGTAGTTCAGAAAATAGTGAAACAAAAAATGTTTTAAAAAAATATAAAATAACTAATAAAGAAGAATTTGCAGAAAAATTTCAAGACTCAATAAGTTAATTTATTATTATGTATTTTGATTTTTATTTAACAAAAACTAAATAATTCTTAGCTTAAAAAAGTATTTAATTTAAAATTAAGTACTTTTTTAAATATATCAATTATATGACCTAAAACTCAGTATACTCACCAGTAGGTATAATATCTTCTAACTCGCCTAACAATTTTTTACACAAATCTTTTAATAAATTTAAAATGTAAATATTAACTCTTAAATCACCAAGACTTCAAGTTACTCATTTAATCAGTTCAATAGCATGTAATTGTTCATCAATAGTTGAAATATATTTTTCTAGGTGAAAAATATTGTCTTGAGACTCTTCTAGGGAATGATTTGTGTTGGAAATATAGGAAACAATATTGTTAATTCAGTCAAAAATATCTTTATAATATTGTATTACAACTTGTTCTTTTTTATGATTAGGATTTGTTATATCTAGAAACTGAATAAGTCTTGAGTCATAAAAATATAGTCTTTCAGGGATAAATTCTGAATGACTTTTTTTTATAGAGCTATTAGCCTTTGAACTAGTATTTTTCATTATAGTTAATACATCATTTGACTGAAGAGCTTCGTTACTATTAGTTTGAGATAATCAATTAAAAGATTCCATTAGAGACATTAATTTATAAGGTTATAATATTATAGAGATAAAAACAAAAAGTCAATAAGAATATGTATTAATTTATATAATATACTAGGGAAGTATAAAAAAAAATTCCTATTTTTAAAAATAGGAATTTTTTTTTAAGGAGATACTATAAGATTCATAGTATCACTAGCTTCAATTGTAGCATCCTCAGAAGTTCAATTATATATATTAATAACAAATTTATAAGTTCACAATCTTGAAAGTTTTATTCTATTAGATAAAACTCAATTTCAATTTATTGTTCAAGTAGCTGAATTCATCATTGTAGCTCATCAATCGGGTCATTGTATTATATATTCATATTTTCTTTCTTTTATGCTAAAGTTTGAAATATTAGTTATTAAGTCATAATATTTAAAACCAACAGTTCAATCACAAGAAATATTAGGATCAATAATTCAAACAGGATCTCATCATAAAACACAGTTTTGAGCAGCTATTGTTTCTGTTCAAGAAATATAAAATTTAGCTCAATTAGTGATTTCTATAGTATCAAAATAATAATCATTATAACCAGTTCAAACATGAGTATTATAAGCTTTTCAATCACCTTTAATTAATAAATAATCTTCTCAAGAACTAAGGTTTTTCAAATAAATAGTCCCTTCTCAAGCATATCCAGGTCAGACAGCAGAGATATTATTTTTAAGAGAGTTTAAATCAGTAACCGAGTTATACTTAATAGCAATTCTTCACCCAGCTCAACAATAATTATCATTATATCAATTATCACCTCAGTTAGCTAAGAAAGATCAGTTTCAAGAGATATTTCAGTTAACGATGATATTAATAGAACCTCAAGATCAGTTTCAGTAAGAGCTAGAGTTATAACTTCTTCAATTAGCAGAGATAGATCAGTTATTGATAAGGTTTCAAGCAGTAACTTTAATAAGTCCACCTCAATACATAGATCAGTAAGAACGAGAACCAACAAGAGAAGGATTAAAGATATCTCAGTAAGAATTAGAAGTATAAGGGCTAATACCTCAGTGAGCAGTTCAATAATTATGAGTTCAAGTGGTACTATTTCATTTTTCATTCATATTAATTTGAGCTCAAGAGTTAATATCAAGAGTTCAGTTAACTTGAAGGAAAAAGTTAGTAGTTGCTCAAAGACTATGAGTTAATACTCAACCATCTTGTATTGTAGCATCTCAAGTAACTGTTAACTTTGCATTTAAAGTTAGAGTTGCTCAATTTTGTATAATTAAGCTATCATAAGTTGTATCTGTATTTATAGTTGTATTAGTACTTATAGTTTCAGCATAAGCATTATATTGTATTATAAATAGATTACTTAGTAGTATTGTAAAAAATACTATTATTTTAGAAATGATTTTCATATTTTTATTATTAATATATTAAAAATTAAACTTATATTTTTATTTTGAACAATAAGGACAACTAATAGTTGTACTTGATGTTATTTCTACAGTTCAATCTCATATACAAGATTGTCAGCTTGCTTTATATCAAAAATCACAACTTACTAATGTTGGATTTTCATCCTCTATTGCATTTATTAAATTTCAATCATTACAACTTAGGCTTGAAAGACTGTAGCTATAGCTTCAATTATTTTCTTTAACATTATAGCTTGTTATAGATCAAATAGGTAAATCATTAGCATCAACTAAATCACTTATATTTTCTCAGTGATTTAGATATGGTATAGGATATATATGATTATTTACAGTATAATTACTAGAACTACAGTTATCAATATCTCATTTAATACAAGATGTATATAAAATAGTCGTATCTGATAATACTCAGTCATTACAAGTTATTTCTTGAGAAATATCAATACAATCATAAGTCGCTGTATTTTCTATATTTTCTTCTGTATATACTATTATAGAACTTCAATTAGCAATATTTTTTCAATTAACATAACAAGATCATGTATCAGCTGTACTACTTTCTGATGCTATTTTATTGGTTGTTAAACTTCTTTTATTAATACTTGTTTCAACTACTCATATTGCAACACTTTCTATTATACTTTCATTATAGTTTGAATCAGTTTCATCTGTTACTAGGTCTACAACTTTTTTTATAGCTTCTATATCTGCTATTTCTGTACCAGAATATGCTTTTTTCATATTATTTATAAATACTTTTCTTGCTAGTTTTCAGCTATCATCATCTCTACTTAATACAATACTATCTCATTCAAATAATACATAATCATTTGTATTTACTAGATTTAAATTTCATTTTTCTCATAAATGATTATATCTAGAGTTTTCATAATTTGATGGTAAATTACTATATCAATTAAAAGCTAATTTTTTTTCTTCTATACATTGTTCTAATGTTATTTCCTCAGAACAAAATAATGTAGGTACAGCTAATATTAAAGTATTTCATCCTTTTGTTAATTTTAATGTTTTTCAATTATATTGTCATGTAATTTTTAGTGTTCATACCTGTTCTCAAGCATTTGTTTGGTTTATTGGAGTTAAAGCATAATCTGTTGTTTCTAATACTCATGCTATTTCATACTCTTTTCTAGTATTAGTTACACTATAAGCATATCTTTTATCAGTTAATGGATCAAGAGGTATCTTATCTAGTCTTTCTACATTTCTAAATGTTTGTTCTCAGAAAAATCATTGTTCCCAAGCATTTGTTGTTCAGTTATAAGTAACTGAAAAAATTTCTGTTGGATCTGGGTATTTTCCTGACACTACTTGAAATAATTCAAGAGAAGTTTTTATTTTACTCATATCAGATAGTCTTGCACTATCTCTAGAACTCTGACTATATCATTCTAAACTAATAAAAGCAATAGCTCATAGTATGGCTAAAATAGTTATTACTACTATTAATTCTACCAAAGAAAATGCATTTTTTAATTTTTAGCATAATTGTTTTGTTATATTTTAATACATTATATAATATTGATTTTATTTTTTTTGCAAGG
>CAYFMG010000039.1:0-3639 GCA_964344155.1 uncultured Candidatus Peribacteria bacterium
TAAGATTTTTGGATAAATTTTAACCTACTCCACTCTTTTTGAGATTATGCCGAAATAATGCTATATAAAAATAAAAGAATACTACCTAGTATAATATCAAAAGCAAAAACTGAAAAATACTATTGAGATGCATTAGAATTATTGAAAAAAGAATTTATTTATCTAATAGAATCAGCTAAAAAAAATACTAAAACAGCATTAATTTGAATATCTACAGTATGAGACTATAGCTTACTTAGAGAAATATCACCTATAATCATGGAATTAAAAGAAGAAAATAGCAATGTTATTTTTAGTATTGGTTGATCTGATTTTATAAAAGCTACAGATAAAGAGTTCTTAGAAATGGTACATTGATTATGATTTGATATTATTAATATTGGTTGAGCAAAAGAGTATTTAGAAGTAATGAAAAATAAAGACAACTTTTTCTATAGAACAAGTGATAATAAATTAAAATGTAATAAGCAAATACCTGACAATATTTTATTGTCATGAGAAGATATTGATTTAAGTAAAATAACAATAGGACAACATATAGAAACAACTTATAATATCAATGAATGAGTTCATCTCAATTTTATGATACAAAGCATGTGATGTTATCACTCTTGTGGACATTGTGTAAAAGATTTAAATAGAAATAATACACCTAATAATGAAGACATAGATATATCTATTAAAAAAGCAAATGAGTATATTAAAATGTATAGAAAACTATATTTAAGTTCAGAAAAAAAATGACAATTTTCAATAGAAAACTTAAATCCTTTTCAGTATCGTAATAAATTTTTAAGATTTATAAAAAATATTGATTTAAGTGATTTTGAACAAGTACTGTTTTGGTGAGATTTTATATGATTATGAAATGATAGAGGTAGTTATAAAACAATGCTTGAGACTATATCGTATCTAAAAGAAACATATCCTGATATAAAGATACACCTTTCTTTTTCTTATGATGCATTACATAAAGAAAATGACTGAGATTTTTCACTAAAAATGAACTGAAATAAACTATCAACAGAAGAAGAACTACAAAAAGCAATAAATAGATTGTATGAGTTTGCTTGCATGTATGAAAATGATGAAAGGGTAGGGATAAGACATAATACCATGATAAATCCAGCTATGGATATAGATTTATATATAGACAGATATAACACTTTACAAAAAATAGATACTAAAACAAAAAGTGACTATAGTATATATACTCTAGAACCAACTATAAATAGTGAAGTAGCTGAAAAATATAGAGGACACTATATAGCACCATACAAAGCTTCAGAAAATGAAATAGTAAGAGAGTATTTCTCAAAATCAGTTACTCTTCCATATTGGTGATATTTTTACATGAATTCTTGTTTACTTGATTGTCATACATATGTAAAATTATTAGGTCATAGTTTTTTTCATATACTTGATACTAGTAAAGAAGAGTTAACTAATAATTACAATGAATCAAAACAGTCATTATTCTTTAAAATGCTAGACTTCTGACTTTATGTAGTAAACAAACATAAAGAAGATAATAATGAGAAGAAAGCAAATAAAACAAAAAGAGACTCTATAAACTATATTGATTTTATGATTTTCAGAGAAAATCATATGATTGAAAACTGAAAAAATTACCCAAAAGTAAAAACTAGAGACTTTATAATTAAACTACAAGAATACAAACTAAAATTTATAAATGAATAAAAACTATGAATATACAAATACTCCTCAAGCTTTTCCTACAAGTTATCTTTTTGACTTGTATTCTTTAACATGAGAATATAAGGAGCTTGAGCAAGGAAAAGAAACATATGTATTAAGTCTAGATAGCCTAGCAACAAACTCAATAATCTCAAATTTACAGCAAAAAATAAAAAATGATAGTTTTAAAATAATTAATAGAGATTTTTTATATATTGGTGACACCAAAAAAGAAAAATATGAATCCTATGAACATATATTCTCAAAAATTCAAAAAATACTACTAATGAATATAGAAAAAGCTAAAAAACAAGGAAAAACATTAATTATCTGATTTTCATCACTATGAGCTTATGATTTACTAGAAAACTTAAAAGAAACTATATGTTTAATTAAAGAAAAATATCCTAACACAATATTTACTATTTGATGATCTGACTACAATGAATTAACAGATCAAACATTTTTAGAAAGAACTCTAGACTGGTGAATTGACTTAATAAATATCTGATGAGCAGAAGAATTTATAGATTTTATAACAAACTTAAATAAAAATGATATATTTTATAGAGCTAAAGATTGAAAACTAAAACTAGAAACAAATAAAGATATAGCTCAAAATATTCTATTATCATGACAACTATGAAATACTAGCAATATAATACCTTGAAAAAAAATAGAAACTACTTATGACTTTGATTTACTAGAATGAGCATTTCATTTTATGATAAAAAACAGTGAATGTTTAAACTCTTGCTCCTATTGTTCAAACTACCTTCACTCAGACCGTACTCCTCTAAGAAATAAAGATATAGAAGAATCTATAACAAAATTTAATAAATATATAAAGAAAGTAGAAAAAGAGACTGATGAAAAATTAGCTATAATGATAAATAACCCCAATCCTTTCCAATATATAGATAAGTTTTTTACTTTTTTACAATGAATTGATTTAAGTAATGCTAGAACTATAGTTTTTTTTGGTGATTTTACTGGATTATCAAATATAAACAAATACAACAAAGTAATTCTAATTATTAATTACTTAAGGAAAACTTATCCTGAACTAGAAGTAAGAATAGGTTTTTCTTTTGATGCTATAGAAGAAAAAGGGGATGCTGACTATATAGGTAGAACAAACTGAACAAAAATATCAAAACAACAAGAATTAATTAATTGATTTAAAAGATTTGAAAATTTAAATAAAATATACTTAAATGATGAAAAAGTAACACTACCATACAATACTATACTTCATCCAAACCTAAGTGTAGAGCAATTTAAAAATAGATCTTTAATTATCAACAAATTATGAGAATATAATAAAGGTGAGCCTAAAACCTATACTCTAGAACCAATGATTAATACTAAAATATCTAAAGAAAAAAAGTGATATTTTATCCCTCCTTATGATGTTGCAAAGAACAGAATAGCAAGAGATCTTTATGCAGAAACAATTTGAAATATAAGTACCTGGGGTTACTACTATAAAAACTCAGCTCTTTTAGATATTTTTGAGTTTTCAAGAGATATGTGATTAATATGAAATTTTATTGATTTAGTAGAAAATAAAACAGAAGAAATTAAAAATTATATAAATAATAATAAATTAGATCTTTTAAATACTTTTTTATACTGGTGACTTGAAAAAATAAAACATAATCCTCTTATGCTTGAAAACAATATTGAATATTGATTAAAATATATAGAATATTTTTTATATAGGGAAGAATATATATTCAAAAATAATCCTAATTATTGTAGTAAATGAGAATATAAAAAAATTATTTCTTTATTAAATAATATGAAAAAAGAATACAAACAATTCTTTCTAAAAGCTAATAATACTTAAATTATTAGCTTTTTTAATATTTTTTTAATTTTCCTTGTCAACGTTAAGTTAAAATGTCCCTATTTCAGTTAAAGTAGAAATGTCCCTTT
>CAYFMG010000040.1:0-2641 GCA_964344155.1 uncultured Candidatus Peribacteria bacterium
GGTTACTTTTGTGTTTTTTTGTGTAAAATTTTCACGTTAGGAAGAAAAGAGCCATAAAATTTTATTTCACCAATACATATCAATTAATATAATGGTAGTTTTCTACAAATGATCAAGTGTAATCTGGATTTTTTATGGAAATATTATCAAGTATTATTTTGTATCAATCTACTTCAAAAGTTAGATCAGTTTTTTTAAGTCTTGTTATTCAGGTAATCTTGTAGTTGTTGTATAGGGAATTAAAGATATTTGTCATATCTATTTTTCTGATAGTTTTTCAGTTATTTATTATCTCTAGAACTTGGGTTTGAATATTTATTTTTGCATATTCACTAGGAGCTTTATATCATTCTTGAATATTTAGAATTTTTGAATATCAAGTAGTATTAATAGGGAAAAGTTCATTGTAGTTTTCTAGGCTTAGGTTTATGTAAGCTCTATTTAAGTCATAGTTATTGTAATACTCTCTTACTTTTATTTTTTCAGTTATAGCTTTAACAATACTATATTTACTAGGTTTTTCAAATACTCTTTTATTTGTTTTTTCTAGTAGTTTTTTATTGTTTTTATAATTTTCTAAATCTCTTTGTTTGTTCTCTTCAAATACCATTTTTTCTCTATTATGAATCTCTTCATAATAATTTTCAAATAGATAAATAATCTTTTCACAATTATTAAAATCACAAACATAATTTATTCATGAATAAATATTTTTTGATAAGTCTTTATCTATATCATCATAACTATTAAGAGGAGTTACTTTTCAGTCTTTTAGTATATTTGCTTTTTCTAAGTTAATTATAAGTCTATCAAATTGTCTTGATTCAGGTAAGTTGTAAACAGACCAAGGTCAAATAGAAATAATTATTATAAAAACTGTAAGAGTAGCAGGGATAAACTGAAGTCTTTTTTTATTAGAAAAAATTAGATACAAACTAATAGTGGCTAAAAACATACCAAAAACTACAACAAAGTATCTGTTAATAGTTAAATCATACTGAGCTATTCTTAAATAAATAGCATAAAAAAGCATGAAAAGTTGAGGTATAACTACATAGGCAAAGCTTGATCTAAATAAGCTAATAAACTTGTTTTTTTCTTCAAAAATATATGAGAAAATATAAGTAATATAACCAAAAATAGAAAATCATATAACCATCCAAGCTACTTCTCATTTAGGCCAATCTCAAAAGTTTGAAATTACTTTTATTGAGTATGCATAAAGAATAAAAAAGTATATATAGATAAAAGGTATAGCTATATATTTTACTAAAAATGAGAAAAAAGCATTTTCCTTAAAAGTATTTTTATTAAAACTTGATCTTTTTGGGATACTAGCTAATCCAAAACATGGAGCAAAAAAAGCTAATGATAAAATCATCCAGTTTTCTATTAACTTAAACTCTCTAAGAACATCATCAAGATCAAATAAAGTCATAGTTGCTCATATAGCTATACTTCACAGTGCAACCAAAACAAATCAAAATAAAAAAGAAGTAAGAAAAACACTACCTATACTATAAAAATATCCATAATAAGCACTTTGCTTTACATTACTTTTTAATAAATATGGAGCAAAGAATAAGTATCAAACTATACCAAAAAGACTAAGAATAAAAAATATTATATTTTGAAAATCATCCAAGTCTGATTTAAGTCAATAAAAGAATAATACAGCAAATCATAATGGAGTTAACTGATATATACTTTTTTCAAAACTAGGATTATCATAAGCTTCACTACTCAGATAAACACTTATACTCAAGAAAAAAGTAATAATAAATGTTAAGCAATATTTAATTATCTCATTTTCTTCAATATTTGAAAAACTTCAATTAGTTAATGCAAAAAATAAAGTAGTTACAATAATGATAATTATAACTCACACAGGAAACCTTCTAACTATCTCCTTTATAGAATTTTTTAGTTTTTCTATACTAAAAGCTTGTAATATATTTTTCATAAAAATCTAATTTTAAATATTAATATTTTTATTTTATTTATAATTTACTATTTGTAAATTTTAAAAAATATAAAAATTATTTTGCATTCATAAAAAAAATAAGTATATTGTAAATGTATATAAAAAATATATAAATAATTATGAAGAAATTAATTAAGATTATAAGAATATCATCAAAGCAGTGATTTAAGAGATTGAGGGATAAATGAGAAATTTATTGTGAGGCCATAAATAATACTTTTATAGTTTCAAATTTATTTTTAAAACATATTTCTGGTTGATCAAAAAATAGAAAATTAAGAGAAATAATAGAAAGATTATCAATTATAAATTTAGTAGAAGAGATTGCATTAAAATGAAATTTAGTAGAAACTAGAGAAAAAGTTATAATAGAAAAATATTTTTATAAAAGATCTTACAAGTTATTATTAAATATTAAGTGAATTGATTTTTTCTTAGTTTTAGCAGAAAAAAATAATTGAAAAATTATATTAATTAGTACTTTTTTAAATTTTAGGAAAAATAAAAAAGATTGTGTCAGGGTCTAATCCCTCGTTGAGCCTATTTCAGCCTACCACAATCTTTATAAGCAAGATTTTATCTAGAAAAATAAAATATGCAAATTTATTTGGTCATTTTCTTTCCAGCGTGAAAAAATAACAAAAAATAATACTTAGT
>CAYFMG010000041.1:0-2307 GCA_964344155.1 uncultured Candidatus Peribacteria bacterium
CTTTTTTAAATCATTCTCCCATATGATCTAGAATATTTCTAGCTTTATCAAAATCCACATCAAATTTTTTAAAATCTTGATTTTGGGTAATAATTTTCTTCATTGCTTTTTCTACTTTTTTTAGATCTTTATCTGAAAACTCTATTTCTCAGAAATCAAAATCATAATAAAATCCATCTTCAGTATCTGGTCCTGTAGCTATTTTTACATTAGGAAAATTTTGTTTAACAGCCTGAGCCATTACATGTGCCAAACTATGTCTTTTAGTCGATATATTAGTCATTTTTATTATTTTTATAAATTAAAATTTGATTTTTTTATTTATTAGTATATAATAGATATACAAGTAAGAAGTTTTCTTCTTCGCCCCTATAGACCATGAGTCTATAGGTTCTTTTTTTATTGAATAATTACTTCTTTAAGTTTTTCTTTAATAAAGTTAATCTGTTTTTTATTTACTCTTGGAATACGTTTATTTTTATAATACTTTGCATTTATTTTTCTCTCCAATCTTTTTATACTAATAATTTTAAATTGATTTAAAACTAAATAGCTTTTCTTATTTAATCAATAATCCTTATAGTTTTCAAATAATAATAAGTATTTATCATAATTATCATTATATTGTGTTGTAAAAGGAATAATTCCTATTAAATCTCATCATAAATAATTTAATATAATAAGTACTGGTCTAGAAAATTCTCAATCTTTAGATATTTCAGATCATATATTCACTCAAACTTTTGTCATCCATATTTCTCATATTTCTACTGACTTATTTTTCTTTTTAAAAAATTCTATAAATTGTTTCTGTTTATTCCAATTATCAAATACTTCTTTTGTTTTTTTCATTAATTATCTTTATATATCTTATAAAAAAACTCCTATTTATTTCTAAATAAGAGTTTTTGTTTATTTCTATTAGCTATACAACAAAATCCCCTATTTAATAATAGAAGTAGTAGTTGTATTAATGGTTACAAGTTGTGCTAGGTTCACGATGCCTTGTTAAGAAATATTATAGCTAATATATAAAGATATTTACTTTTGTCAAAAAAAAACTACAAATTAACTTGTAGTTTTTGAAGTGAGTGCTTTTTTTGCTTTTCTTATTACTTTTTTCTTTTTCTTAACTGCCTTGTCTAGGTCTCTTAATAATCAAACTATAAAGTAAAATAAACTTACTCATATAAGTAATCATGCAATACCAAATAGATGTTCTGATATAATTAGTACTACAAATGTCAGACTTACTGGCATATCCAAATACTTAGAGACTATTTTTGGGTTTAAGTAATAAGCTTCAACCATATGTACTATAGCAATAAGTAAAACTATCTCTACTAATATAGTATAACCTCATATAGTTCAATAAGCAATTAATAATATTGGAATACTTGATATAAAAACTCATAATACTGGTATAAATCAAGCTATAAATACAATCAATCATAGTGTTAACAAATATGGAAAAGCTCAACTATAGTGTATCAATCATATACAAAATAATCATACTGTTGTTAAAATAGCATTTACAAAAGCTATTGTAGCCTGAGCTTTTATAATTAATCAAAATGATGTAACTATTTTCTCAAATATTATTTTATATTCTTTGTATAAAAAACTAAAACTTGATTTCTTCATCCCTAACAGATATTTTTGTATTTTAAATCTATCTATCAAGAATACAAAACTAAGTACTATTGATATAAATAATTGTAAAAATATAACTGATGCTGACTTAACTCTTTCAAATATATCACGAACCACTGCCATATCTTGATTTGTAAATACTTGGCTAATTGATCACCCTATTTCTGCATTAAAGTTTTTTATTTCTTCTAGTTTATGAGTAACTCATTGTATTGGTTCAGCTAAAAATGGCATATTTTTTGGTAATTCTGTCAGCTCTGTAATTAGCTTTG
The DNA here is from genome assembly GCA_964344155.1 of uncultured Candidatus Peribacteria bacterium. GTDB lineage: Bacteria > Patescibacteriota > Gracilibacteria > BD1-5 > UBA6164 > UBA6164. Next base: position 1,926 of record CAYFMG010000041.1, read on the forward strand.
GTACCATATCTGATATAATAAATATCAATAATCCAAAAAACAATACATATTCCAATACTATCAAAAAATTTAGACTTATTGCTTTTTTTATTATTTTTTGTCTTTTTGCTACCTTACAATTTTTATCTACATAAGCATCTATTTTTAACTTCATAAAATCAGCTCAAGATAAAAATAGATATGCAAATATAAATGTTAACAAAAATATTCACAAGAATCAACTAAAAAAGTAAAAAGCTCATATAAGCAAAGCATATGCCACAAACTTAGTAACAAACTTTTTTGTAAACAACAAATTAATCAATTGTTTTAATTTATTCATAGTTGTAGGGTAAATAAATAGTTTTGTGTATCTGGAATTTTTAACTACAAGAAAATAGTA
>CAYFMG010000042.1:0-2007 GCA_964344155.1 uncultured Candidatus Peribacteria bacterium
GGGGTTACTTTTGTGTTTTTTTGTGTAAAATTTTCACGTTAGGAAGAAAAGAGCCTTTTTTATTTGACTTTTTAATCTTTTCTTTAATAATGTGTTAGGTTTGTATTGTATAATATACTATTTTAAATAATGATTAAAATATATACAATAATAATTTTTAAAAAAAATATATATGTCTAATGATTTAAAGGTTGAGTCTTGAAGTGTTGAATCTAATAATTTAAATAATTTAGGAGTAGAAACAAAAGTATCTGATTCTACTGCTGAAATAAAACAAAGTGTAGTATGAATTATGAGTCTTCATAAAGTAAATGAAGATCCAAAGCTTTTAGAGGATTTTTTAATAAATACTAAAAGTTGGTTTTCAAGTATTTCTCCTTTCCCTATTTATAATGAATATAATAAAGAATTTACAGATGATTTATCCAAGAACTTTTTTAATATAAAGTATAATTCTTATTATCTATGACAAGATTTACTTTTTAATCTTAATTTCTATTGAGAAATGGTTTTTAATTATTTAAAATTGTTCAGTTTACCTACTAATATTTTAGATGAGCGTGTATTGAATAAATTTATTAACTTAAACTTAGAAGTTATAGATTATTTACTAGATGGATGAGATAAAAATACTGATATATTTAGTAAAAAATTTAAAGAAGTAGAAGATGAGATTATTGATATGTATTCAGGCTTTGAGTCTAGAGAAGCTGGAATTTTAAGTCAAGCAGAAGTTAATTCTTTGATTGATGCTATGGATGACTATAGTTTATGAAAATCTTTAATTTGAGATACTTTAATTAACAAAGTAGATTATGATGAAAATGAAAGTATTATTAAAGATAATGTAGATGATTATATTGATTATTTTAAGGCTAGTAAAGAAGAGTTGGTTAAGAAAGAAAATGTAGAAGAGTGAGAAAAAAATAAAACTACTACTTTAAATTATGCTAGTAGAGATTTTTTCTTTAGTGATTTAAAGAAAATTAAAGAAATATCACCTATTCATAGTAATGTTTTATCTATTTTAGCACTTAAAGAAGAAGCTGATTGATTTGGTTTAGAATTAGATATAGATTATGCAATCATATCAAAGTGATTAGATTTAATTATTGAATTTTTAGAATATTTAAAAGCAAATAGTTACTATGATGCTGCTTTAGAATATCATTCTGATTTATCTGAAGTTGAAAATACTATAAATGAAGATAAGGATAAGTTAAAAGATTTCTTTTTAGAGAATAAAGTAAATTTGTTTTTTGAAAAATATGCCAACAATGATTTTCAAAATCAAATTTTAGCAGCTTGTAATATAGAATCAAGAAATATTACTTTTATTCAACAATCACTTAAGTGAATAGAAGATGATTTAAGAGTGTTTTATACGTATTTTTCAAACTGAAAAGTAATTGATAACTATATGACTTTTGTATATTATATTCAAAAACTTTTTAATCTAAATGAATATGTTATTCTTGGTACTAAATGATTAGATGAAGTATTTGAGTTACTTTTTAGTGTAATAGATTTTATGAAAATAAATTGAGTAAATACTGAAAGCTCTAATTTATTAAAACAAATAGATAGTAAAAATAGACAAATAGCAAAAATTATAAAATAATAACAAAATATGATATTATCAATGAAAAAAGATGCTGAGAATAATAAAATGGATATAAATTCTCAAATGGCAAAAGTTTATGGTTTTAAATTAGAAAAAACACCTGTTATAGAGAATTTAGTATCTGCTATAAGAGAAACTTGTTGAATACAAGATAATGTATCTAGTATATTATCTAATAATATTTGATTTGAAAGAAAAAAATATGAAGTAGAATTGAATAGTAAATGAAAAAAGAAAATATTAGATATAGAGTATTTTAGATGAATTATTGATGATATAGAAACTTATTCAAAAGAAAATGGTGTAAATACCAAGTCAGGAGGTTTTACGGCATAATCTCAAAAAGAGTGGAGTAGGTTAAAATTTATCCAAAAATCTTAATC
>CAYFMG010000043.1:0-1781 GCA_964344155.1 uncultured Candidatus Peribacteria bacterium
AGTTTTTTTAATTATTGACTTTTAACTATTTAAAGTTAATCTATTGAAACTTAGTTTTTTAAGTATAAAAAGGAGAATTAATGTTTTCAAAAATAAGAAACTTATTCTTAACACTCAGGAATTCTAAAGTTAGCTCTAAATGTGGTCACATAACAAGAGTTAGAGGTAGAGTTAAATATTACCCCCCTATTTATGAAGGAGTAGAAGAATCAAATATAGCCATAACATTAAAGCTTGATGAAAATGCTACAGCAGATCAATGCATCTACTGTATACAAGAATCATCAGTAAGATGTGCATGGTGTGGTGGAACAATACTACCAGGTGAACCAGTCACTCTATATACATCTAAACAACATAATGTTATGCCTTCAAAAGAGGCTTTAGTAGATGAAAATGAATCTGGAGATCTTAGTTATGTTGGTTGTAGTCGATGTAACTGTGCTACCAGTAATGCTGATATAGCTGGTTTTCTAGGAAACTACAAATCAATTATAAGAGACAAGTCACCTTATCAACAAGTCTTTGAGACAGGAAAACCTGTAGTAATAAATTTTTGAAAAATAAAAATAATCACTAGTAATAGTGATTATTTTTTTATTATCTAAATAAGCAATAATAAAACATATTATTTTGCTCATCAAAATACATTTTTATATATCAACCATATTCTTGAGTTTTTGATACATAGTAATATTTATTATTTACATAATCTAAATTAAGTTCTATCTTTTTATCATTATGATAATTAATAATACTACATCTTTCAATATCATTAATTTTTTTTAAATCAAATTTTCAAATATTTGATTTTTTTTCTTGTACAATTTTTTCTTTTCATTTATCTGTCAATTTTATTATTGCTCAATATAATCCATCTCAGGAAAAACTATTTACCTTAAACTGAGAATGCCTAATTTCTTCAATATCAGATTTTTCAAAAGTAATACTATTACCTATAAAAGAAATAGTCTTATCAATATCATAATCATGTATTTTATAAATTGGAGTATTTAAAAAACTATAAACAAAATAAACAGCAATTCATATTAATAATATCAATATTTTCATAATTTATAAGTTAATTAATTAAAAATATAATTAAAGCATAGATTTGTTTTTTAATCATAATTTTTTGTTTAAATTTTAATCTATTATTTTTCCCACTCATCTCTTAAAATTCAATAGCTTATAGAATCATAATACTCTCAATTAACTATTCTTGCTTTTCTATATACAGCTTCTTTCTCAAGACCTAATTTTTCAGCTAATTTAATCATTCATAAATTTCAAGACCAAGTAGTAATTCATAATCTTACTATTTTAGGATTATTATTAAATATTTCACTGATCCATTTTTTTAGTGCAATGTATCATATTCACTTTCACCAGTATTCTTCATTAAAAATAACTATACCTACTTCCATCCACAAAGTTTCCTTTGATTTCCAGTACCAATTAACTTCTCATAATAGTTCATCATTTTGATTTACTATTAGTTTTTTATTTTCCAAAACATTTTTTTCTCAGTTTTTTAATTTTTCTTCTAATAGTTTTATATAATCATTTAATTCTTGTTCTGTTCTTTGTTTAAAGTATGGTCAATTAAATTTATGAAACTTCCTATCTGTATGATTCCAATATAAATAAGTTTCTAAATCTTTTAACTGCAATTCTCTTAAATCTATTTTCATATTATATTTATACATAATAATTAATTAAATATTTTTCTATTATTATATATATTTTAACTTATTAATCCAATAATTTTAAAAAAAAAT
>CAYFMG010000044.1:0-1531 GCA_964344155.1 uncultured Candidatus Peribacteria bacterium
GAAACAAGAGTTTCTGTAAGTTCAACAAATGGTAATGTATGAATCGGTACAACAAATCCTTCCACAAAATTAGATATTAATTGAAGTATTGTAGCTTGACAAGATTGACGTTTAACAATAGAGAGTAGAAATGATTGAACATATTGAACTGAACATGTAGTACTTCAAACATCTATTGATTGATACAAAGCTTGAGAAAAAGATGTAAACAGCTATGGATGAGAAAGTAGATATAAAATGTTACTTCAACCAGATGGTGGTAGAGTTTGAATTGGTACAACTGCTCCAGATTTTATGTTTCATGTAAAAGGAGAAGCTGCATTCTGAGATCAAACTACAGATCATAGTAAGATATACCTAAGTCATAATACTATTGATACTCAATTATGGTCATGAGACAATAGATTTGAGATCCAATGAGGTTGAGAAACAAGAGTTTCTGTAAGTTCAACAAATGGTAATGTATGAATCGGTACAACAACACCAAAAGCAAAGTTGGATGTAAATAGTGGTATGAGTAAAATAACAGAGGGAACATATGTGTTATATATTCAGCCACCATCTTGAACAACTACAAGTATAGCTAAAATAGCAGATTATAATTCAAACACAATGGCTATAGCAAAAGCTAAGTATGTACAAATATATGCTTGGGCTTGATCATGAATAGGTACATGAGAAATTATTGCAAGTACAAGAAGAGCACAAAACAATACTACTTGGGTTGATATAGATAATAAACATATTTTTTCAGACCAATCTCAAACAACTGCACCAAATCTATTTTGGGATAATTGAGTATTAAAAGTATTAACATGATGAAGCCATGCTTGAACTTATACTATAGAAATAACTATTAGATGATGATATATTAAAAAATATTAAAAATAAAAGCACTTTAAAAGTATGTAGTATTTAATAAAATACAAGAAATATTTTGATTTCTTGTATTTTTTATTATAATAAATGTAATAATAATTATTTAAAATAATCATATGTACGATATTAAAATATTTTTAGAAGACAATTGAGAGTTTTGAGCTAGAATAAATGCCTGAAAGGAAATAATATATGGTACTTGAAAAAATCAAGTAGAGTTAATGGAAAATCTAAAAGAATGATTAGAGTTATCATTTGAAAATAAGAAAAAAAATGAAAATGTAACAAAATTGTTTTCATACTTTAATAGTAATAAAGATTTAATATGCCATTAAAATATACTTTAATTATAAAAATACTTAAAGAATATAATTTTTCATGTATTAGATCAAAATGAAGTCATTTTAGATTTGAAAAGAATGGGTACTGACTAACTGTAGGTTTTCATAAAGAATATCCACCAAAAACAGCAAAAAGTATGTTAAAAGATATTGCAAAAATTACTTGAGAAAATTATTCTGATATAATAAAAAAATACAATATAAAACTCTAAAAACACCAAAAAATTGGTGTTTTTATTTTTCTCCCAAAAATATCATTTTTGAGTCTGTAAAAAATTTTGTGTATCTGGAAAAATAGCTACTATAAAAAA